>NZ_MLYN01000035.1:0-277531 GCF_001866675.1 Streptomyces sp. MUSC 14 | reverse complement strand
TTCGCGAGGGCATCAGCATGCGCTTCCAGGGAGTAGTCGAAATCGGTCGGCCGGTCGCTGAGGCCGTGACCGAGCAAGTCGATCAGCAACGAACGGCGGCCAGCCAGCAACGGGTGGGCCGCGACCTCCGCGAAGTAGGCAGGCGATGTGGCACCCAGACCATGCACGTAGACGCGGGAAGGCTCCTGCCCCGGCAACTCCACCCAGCGGATCTGGTCACCCTCGGGCGTCACAACAGCGTTACGCACAGCCTGCTCCCCTGCAATCAAGATCGATGGAGAGACGAGAGTAACCACCCGTCCTCCATACACCACCCCCATCCCTCATCGCAGGTCCTGCGTGGGCACCGGGGACGTAGAACTTCGGCCAGGACACCTCCCCCTGGTTTCGCTCACAACCTCGTTAGGTCGGCGATGGCCTGCTTCACCTTGACCCGCTTGGCTTCGGCGACACGCTCGGGGTGGTTGAGGACGTTGGACACCGTGCCCGTGGAGACTTCGGCACGGCGTGCGACGTCGACGAGCTACGCGCTTTGGTGGCCACCGGTACGAGCCGTGCCCTGGCCCCGGAAGACGTAGGTCTTGCCGTGGCACGGGCAGGGTGTCGGCTTCGTGCGGGCGATGTGGTTGGAGACCAGGGCTGACAGCCAGTCCATCACGTGGATAGTGCGGTAGCTGTCATCTTTGGGCGGGCAGCGCACCAGCTCGCCCGTGTCGAGTTCGTACAGCTTCCACTCGACGCGGATGGAGCCGGGGCGGGCGAATTCCCTCTCCAGGCCGACGATTTCGCCCCAACACATGCCCGTGCACCCCTTGAGGACCACGGCGACGAAGTCGTCGTCGCTGAGCGGCCTCCGGCCGACCGGCCCGAGAGGGACGGCGATCCGACCCACGCCGCCGCCTTTTGACCTGTCAGGGGCAACAACGTCCGGCGGCATGACGTGCCACGGGCACCGGCCGGCATCCTGTGCCCTGGACTGAGGAGTCACGGCCGCTACACTGCCTGCGCTGATCGAACTGATGACCCAGGGGTTGGGGCCGTGGATCTCAAGGCTAGACGCGTTGCATGCGCAGCAGTTCTCTCGCTGGGCATTGTCCCGGTGTCGGCGTGCAGCAGTGGCAGCGGAACGGCCCAGGCACACCAAAGTCCTGCGCCAACTGCCGCAAGGCGGTCGGCGCAGTCAAATATCAACCTCACCGGCTCACCAACAGGTGCCGCTTCGCCTTCGGTGGCGAGTGAGGCGCCGATGACGGGGAACCAACTCAAAGCTGCCGCGATAACCGCCGCAGACGTTCCGGGACTGCGAGCTGACACGGCCCGGGACAGCACCGGGATCATGAGCCGAAAGCTCACAGCGAGCTCCGGAGGGCCGGTCTGCACGGAATTCCTGAACGCTTCCAACGCGTCCGCTGACTCCTACCATCCCTCTTCCGAGCTGGGTAGGGCCTTCACTGCCAACACGACCGCCGGAACGATGCTCGTCAGGGTCTCGTTGGTCGGCCATGCCTCATCGGCCGATGCGCAGCGGGTCATCAACGAAACTCGCAGTTCCGCCAAGGGATGCCCCCATCTCACAGATGGTACACAGCGCATGAACTTGGCCCCCCTGACACTGCCGGTGATGGGCGACGATTCCACCGTTACCCGTGCCGGTCTGATTTCCAGCAGACTGAGTGAATGCCTGACCCTTGGCCTGGTGCGAGTGGGCACAGTGTCGCTCACCATCACGGTATTCGCACATGACGCTTATTACCCCAACCTGCTCCAAGAGGTGGCGAGAGCGTCCGTGAGCAAGCTTCAAAAAACAGAACGCTAAATCAGTCTTCACCTGACATCGCGGTGCCATGGAAGGTGATCACGCCCTGATCGGCGGAGTTCTGCACCGATGGCGTCCCGCCAAGTGGTGTAGGGGATCAAGGCGCCGTAATTCGCAGGCCAGGGGCGGTGGCTCCGCACGCTCGGGTGTTCAACTCGCGTTACCGGCAGGCTTCGTGGGCTGCCGCCTACACGTGGTTCGTCTTCGGTCTCGAACCGGAATGCGTAGTACTTGATCCCCTGGCTTCGGTCATGTTGAGGGGCAGCACTTGTGCATGAGTTCCGGAGGCAGTTCGTGATCACCACGTCGAGAGATGTTCACGAGTTTTGACGGCGCCGGGTGCCGTCGTGGTGCCGGGTGAACAATTCGCTATGCCTTGGAAGAGGGCGTCCGTAGGGTTCCCGCATGACGGATGAGAGCGAGCTGGCCGTGCAAGCGGCCATCGATGGGGAGATGCGGCTTCTCGACCCCGAGGTGCGGGCCTTCCCAGCTCGTGTCCTGGAGCTTTTGGATCCGGAGTTCACCGAGATCGGGGCTTCTGGACGTTGGTGGGATGTGGAGTCGATCCTCACGGTGACGAGCGGCGGCTCGGTGTCCCCGGAGTCTCCTGTCAAGGTCAGCGAAATGTCCGGGGGCGTCGTTGCTCCGGGCGTCGTTCATCTGACGTACTTCGCCGACAACCAGGGCCGCCGGGTATGGCGAAGCTCTCTGTGGCGTCTGACGGAGACGGGCTGGCGGATGTATTTTCACCAGGGCACTTTGGCCAGCTGAGCGTGTGGAACCGCCGCCCGCGAAGGCGGCGGTCGGCTAGCCAGCTGTGGCCCGGGTCAGCTGGCCGTGGCCGGCGCTTCGGCCCGGGCGCGGGTGGTGGCGAGGCGGTAGGAGTCGGTGCCGGTCTCGATGATGGTGCCGTTGAAGGTGAGTCGGTCGACGATGGCCGCGCAGAGGCGGGGGTCGGTGAAGGTCTTGGTCCAGCCATCTGGGGCTGGCACTTGTTCCCTCACAAGAGTTGCTGCTGCCACCTGCCCGTATCCCGTTCCTGCAGTCCTCGTTGGTTCTCGCGGTGGTGCCCTGGCTTTCCAGGTGCTGCCTTGACCGTTCAGGTGCGAGGAAGGTGTGCCGGTGGCCGAGGCCAGACTCCAGGTCATCGCGGGCGGGGCCGTCCCGCAGGAACCGCTGGCGACGGACCCGTGGCAGTTCCAGACCGCATGCGTCGACGCGTTCGTCGCCTCGTGGCGGGCTCGCGGGTTCAGCCCGGTGACCATCGACAACGACATCGGCCTGCTGGAGCGAACCCTCACGGCCCTGGGCCGACCCGCGTGGGAGGTGACGCCGGAAGACATCGACCGGGTGGTCGGTGACCTCGCGGTGAAGGGCCGGTCGACGTCCACCCGGCGCGAGTACGTGCAGATCTTCAAGGGGTTCCACCGATTCCTGCAGGCCCGCAAAGCCACCGAGATCGAGGCAGCCTTCGGTGTCCGGCTGGTCTGCCCGGTCGACGAGTTCAACGCCTCCCGGCACGTCGGCGACGACTCCCCGGCCCTGGTGCCGCCGCCGACACCAGAACGGGTAGCGGAGTTCTTCGACTTCATGAAGCAACGGATCGCGACCGCGAGGAAGTACGGGCCCGCCGCCCGGGACTATGCGATGTTCCGGACCCTCTATCACGCCGGGCTCCGCTCGGAGGAGGCATCGCTGCTGGACAAGCCGGATGTGCACTTCAGCCGCGGCCCGTTCGGCAAGCTCCACGTCCGCTTCGGCAAAGGGGCTCACACCTCCGGGCCCCGGCCCCGCTGGGTGCCCATGCTCGATGGCCTGGACCTGGTGCTGCGATGGTTCCTGGACGACGTGCGCCCCAAGTTCCCCGATTCGCCAGTGCTGTTCGCCGACGAGTCCGGCGGAGCCCTGCATCGCGGAACGATCCGCAACCGGCTGCGCTATCTCATGGAACTCGAAGGGCGGCCGGCCTCGGAGCGGTTCAGCCCGCATGCCCTGCGCAGAGCCTGCGCGACCCACAACTACGAACGCGGCGTCGACCTGGTGGCGATCCAGCAAATGCTCGGTCACTGGACGGTCAGTTCAACCATGCGTTATGTCCGGCCCTCCGCCACGTTCATCGAGGACGCCTATCAGCGGGCGGTCGCCGGCACTCTGGCCGAGCTGGCCGGGAAGGACACCACAGCATGAAGATCCGATGGAGGCTGCGGATGGCCGCCGCCCAGCGCGAGGTGTGGACCGGGACCGAGCTGCGGCGGCTGCTGGCCGAGAAGGCCGGCCTGGAGCTCTCCTCGGCGTCGGTGTCCGCGCTGTTCACCAAGGAACCCTCGCAGGTGAAGATGACCACCCTGGCCGCGTTGTGCACCGCACTGGAGTGCACCCCCAACGACCTGATCGAGATCGACACCACCCCCGTCGAGCGGCCTGCTGCTCCGCCACGGCCCGCCGCCGACCTCCCGAAGGCCGCAGGCTCCGCCCGGGGCCGGTCGATGCCGCCTCTGTGACCTGCGGACGTCTCCATGAGCAAGAAACAACGGGACTGCGTCACCTGCGGCGGGCCGGTCGGCTATCGCGACCGCCAACACTGCTGCCGGTGCTGGCGCCGGATGAAAGAAGAGGCAGCAAAGGCGGTGTGCGGGTCCTGCGGCAAGGACCGGGTCCTCCAGGAGGACACCGGCCGGTGCATCACCTGCTCGCGCGTCTGCGACCAGTGCGGCCAATCCGTCCGTGCCGCCCACAACCGGCTCTGCGGAGCCTGCCGGCGAAAGGCCGAGCGGCTCGCCGACCAGCAGCCCTGCCCTCGCTGCGGCAAGCGCGGATATCTCCGCGAGGAGACCGGCTGGTGCGGTCATTGCTCCCGGCCCCGGCAGGACAAGCAGCCCCCGCGGACCTGCCGCGAGTGCGGGCAACTGCGACGGCATGCCGGCCTGGGCCTGTGCTCAGCCTGCTGGCAGAAACATCCCGGCCGCCCCTTCATCCGCGGCGAACACCTCCGCGACCAACTCGCCAGCCCCCCGGCGTGGCTGGACGACTTTGTCGGGCATGTCGCGGCCCGTTTCTGCGTCTCCCGGGCCTGCGGCCTGATCACCAGCCTCGGCCGCCTCTTGCAGGACGAGCACTCCAACTCGCCCCAGGCACTTCTGGAACGGTCCCGACGACCAGGGCGATCGATGGGCACCTTCGCCCACGCGCTTGAGGACTTCTTCAGCCATCGCGGCCTGGCCCTGCCGACCGATCAGGCCGAGCGGCTCGCCGCAGGGCGACGCAAGCGCCGCATCGATGCCGTCCCCGGGCCGCTCAGGCCAGCCGTTGCCGCCTTCGACGCCTCCCGCATGCGGGCCCAAGACCGGGCCCGCCGGGCCGGTACTCGCCCCCGCAGCGACCACACCCTGGAAACCGCCCTGTCGATCCTGCGGGACCTTGCCCGCTTCCTCACCGAGCACCGCGGCAAGAACGACTGGGCCCTGGTCGACGTGCACGACATTGAAGCCTTCCTGGCCACCTCGCCCAGGGCCCGCAAGCGCCGACTGGTGGTGCTGCGGCAGTTCTTCCGCTTCGCCCGCTCCCAGCACATCGTGCTGATCGACCCGACCCGCACTCTGGTCGTGAAGGAACGCAACGGCTTCCGCGGCCGCACCCTCACCCTCGACCAGCAGCGCGAGCTCTTCCGCCGATGGACGACCGACGATCAGGTTCACCCGCACGAGGCTCTGCTCGGCATGCTCGCTCTGCTGCATGGAGCCTCCAGCACGGAGGTTCGGACATTGAAGATCACCGACATCGACGCAGCGACCCAGACTGTCCGGCTCGGCAAGCGGCCCCATCCCGTCCCGCTGGATCCAGCCTCCTGGACCGTGCTGGAACGCTGCTTGAACCACCGCGCGAAGTGGCCGACGGCCAACCCGCATGTGATGGTCACCAAAGGAACCAAGGCCGGGCGGAGCCCGGCCTCAACTGCCTATGTCTCCCACGTCCTTGACGACTGCGGATACCCGCCCCGGATGATCCGCAGCACCCGACTCGTCGACCTGGTGAACACCATGGACCCCAAGCTCGTCGCTGCCGCTTTCGGCATGGACCCACAGGCCACCCTCATCTACCTTGCTGATCACATCGACCCAGGACGCCTGCCCGACCAGCACCAGTAGAGGAACTTGCATGCGGCACCTCAACCCCTCATTCGCCCTCGCTGCCCTCCGGCGCGGACAGCAGATCGAGCAGTTCCTCGGCAGGGTCGAATGCGACGGTCGACAAGGGCTTCGCTGGATCGCCCTCAGCCCCGGCCCTTCCGGCGTGACGATCTATGTGAGTGATGTCGAAGACGTCGGCACCGACAACTTCCTCGACATCACCGAGTTCCCGCCCCTGGACCCCGAGGAGGAGACGTGGGGACGGAAGATCGCGGTCCTGCCCACCTCTGAGGACGCCTTGCACCTTGCCGAGCGTGACCTCTCCGCAGACCCCCAACGCTGGGTCAACCAAGGCATCGTCTGTGACGAGTACCAGGACTTCCGCAAGATGAACCCGTGATGTTTCGGCGCCGCCTGGCACGAGTTCGCCGGAACATGTGCGCTTTGCCGAACGACTCGTTGGAGGCGATGGCGACGCTGTTCTTCTCCTCGCGCTCGGTCAGCACCTGGAACAGCAGTTCGGCGCCGTGCCGGTCCAGTTCCATGTAGCCCAGCTCATCGATGCACAAAAGATCGACGCGTCCGTAGCGGGCGATGGTCTTGCTGAGCTGCTTCTCGTCGGCGGCCTCGACCAGTTCGTTGACCAGCTTTGTCGCCAGGGTGTAGCGCACTCGGTAGCCCTGCATCGCGGCCTCGGTGCCCAGGGCGATGAGCATGTGGGACTTGCCGGTGCCGGAGTCGCCGATCAGGCAGAGAGGCTGCCCCTTCTTGATCCATTCGCAGCTGGCGAGCGTGTTGACGGTGGCCGCGTCGATGTTGGGGTTGGCGTCGAAGTCGAAGGTCCGCAGTGACTTCTCCCGTGGGAAGCCTGCCGCCTTGATCCGCCGTTCCGAGCGGCGGCGGGCCCGGTCGTCGCACTCGGCCATCAGCAGTTCGGCGAGGAAGCCGCGGTAGGTCATCTGGTCCTTCATCGCCCGGTCGGCGATGTCGGGGAACTCCTTGCGGATCGACGGCAGCCGCAGCAGGCGGCAGGCGGTGTCGATGGCGGTGGTGGCGGCCTGCTCGGTCAAACCTCGCTGGCGGGGCAGGGTCACTGGGCTTCTCCCTCTCGGCGGTCACCGCCGCTGGCGCGACGGCTTCGGAGCAACTGGTCATAAGGGGTCACCGAGGGCAGGGGCCTGGTGTCCGGCGGAAGATGAGCCAACTTCCACTCGTGCAGAAACGTCACGGTCCCTGCCGACTGCCCCGGACCGGTGCTCGACGGGCCAGGAACAGTTGGTTCGTCCTCGGGCTGGGCGGCCTTGCGGGCCTCCAGGGCGACCGCATCCGCAGTCAGAGCCCCGGCCCGCAGAGCGGTTGCCAGCCCGGCGACCAAGTACTCGTGCGGGATGTGTCGGCCCAGCAGCAGTACCTCGATCAGGGCCCGGGTGCCGTCCCTCTCGCCGTGGACCTTCCGGGCCTGGGCCCACCAGGCGTCGTGGACCGGAGTGAACCTGCCTGCGGAGCGGGCCTGTTCGAGGGCGGTGGCGCCGGGGAAGGCGCCCGGCTTGCGGATCAGGGCTTCCAGGTAGTGGTCCAGCTCCAGGCGGCAGCCGCCCTTGGCGATCAGCCGCTCGTGCCGAGCCACTTCCACGTTCTGGTCGTAAACCACCAGGTGGGAGGCGTGCAGCACGACGCGGACCCGTTTGCCGATCAGACGGACGGGCACCGAGTAGCGGTTGGTGCGGACGGCGATCTGGCTGTAGCGGTCGACCCTGGGGGTGAACACCCGCCCCGTCTCGAACGGCTCCTCCGGCAACGGCACCAGCAGCGGCTGCTCGACGGCGAAGTACTCGTCGATGGTCTGCAGCCGGGAGCCGATCCGGCGCCGGCCGTCGTGCAGATCCCACTGCTCGACCAACTCGTTCAGCTCCGCCAGCGAGGCGACCTCGGGCACCGGGGTGAAGTGGTTGCGCCGGAAGTAGCCGATCTGCCCCTCGACGCCGCCCTTCTCGTGGGCCCCGTCGATGCCGGGGCGGCAGTAGAAGCTCTCGATGCCGAAGTGCGATCTGAAGGCGATCCACCGGTCGGTCTCCACCCTCGCCCGGCTCAGACCCAGCACCTGGGCGACGGCGGCCTTGAGGTTGTCGTAGCGGACCCGACCCCGAGGGACCCCTCTAATATGCGGGTCTCGATGTCAACCCCGAGGGGACCAGGCCGCGGTCTGGAGAGTCGATCGATCAGCAGGATTCGAAGCTTGGGGTGGCAGGGCGGATGTTGCCGTCTTCGTCCATGAACTCGAGTCGTTCCATAAACGCCACGATGAAGTCGGCGAACGGGCCGTCGAAGGTCTCGCATCCCTCCTCGTGGGCCATGGTGACGATCTTCCAACGGTCCGGATCCGGGTGGCAGGGCAAGAAGAAGTGCTCGTCGCCGCCGTAGTCGTAGCCCCAGGAGATCAGGCCGCCGGGCTCGGGGTGGAACGGGTGCGGGAAGTCGTCCGGTCCACGCTCGCGCCGTGCGGCGAATCTCTCGTGGATGCTGCGCATGCGCTCCAGCAGCGGACTGGACCCCCGAGGATGGAAGACCACGAGTTCCTCGGAAATCACCCCGGCGCCATAGGTGTCCAGGAAAGCCTTGAAGTCGCTGGGAAGCGGCGAGCCAATGTAGTTCTCAACCTCGGCCCAATCTTCTGGCGAGGGCTGACGTGGTGCCGGTGCGCCGAGCAGCTGCTGCAACTCATCATGTCCTGCCATGCGTCTCACCTGCTTGATCGCCGTCATTGGACGTGGCAAACCTAGCTGGATCGACCGGGCGGTTGAACGGAGGGGTAGCTATCGGTGGCCGCCTGGAAGAAGGCATCAGCCAGCCTGTTCCTCAAGTCGGCTGAGGAGTCCGTCGAAGATCTGCTCGCGAGCGACCTGTCCCTTGGCCGCCGCGTCGTCTCGCTGGCGTTCGAGGGTGGGCCGGAACTCGATCGTGGTGACGAAGAACGTGCAGGACTCGCAGATCGATTCGAAGTGGCAGTCCATCTCGACGGGGCGAGCGCAGTAGCCGTTGCCGAGCATCCGGCGGTGCATCTCCCGCCGAAGCTTGGCCATCTCCGTGCCCTCGGCATCGGCCGGCAGCTGGCGCGGGGCGTCGTAGAGTGCCTCGACCTTCTCCGAGACAGCGAAGTACTCGTCGGCGACGGTCCGGTCGGCGATCCGCGCGTAAACACGGGTCATGGACAGCGACCGGTGTCCAAGAAGTGCGGCGATGGCCTCCAGGGACATGCCTCGGTTGATCGCCTGGGTGGCCAGAGAGTGGCTTGTGTCCGCAGAGGCCGTGTGCGGTCGAGTGCGTGTTGCCATTGAGCAGGTCCGCTGTCGGCGCCGCGTTCGCGACGATGACAGCGGCGTGTGTTGCATTCCGGCCCCACTGGTGTGACGCAGTTCACTGCGGAGGTCTTGGTAGTGGAAGGCAAGGGCGGAGGGCGTCCTCTGTGGCAGGGTCGGACCATGCCCTTTGATCACAACGACCACTATCACCGTCTGTTGTTGCGCCATGTGCCGCGGAACTGCGGTGTGGCACTGGATGTCGGTTGCGGGACAGGCCAGTTCGCGCGGCGGCTCGCTGACCTGGGCATGGAGGTCGATGCGATCGATCCGTCGGAGGAGGCCATCGCGGAGGCCCGCGCGCTGTCGGGGCGGATAGCCGGTGATCGGAGCCCGCACTTCCAGCACGCGGACGTCACCGAAGTCGAACTTTCGAAGGGGCACTACGACTTCATCTCGTGCCTGGCCAGCATCCATCACATGCCGTTCGACGCCGTCGCCGCGTTGCGTGACGCGCTCGCGCCCGGCGGCGTCCTCGTGATCTTGGGCTGCTATCCGGAGAAGACCCGGCTCGACTGGGCTTGGAGCCTGGCAGCCGTGCCCGTCAACGCCGTCGCCAGGCTGGCCGTCGCCGTGAGGGACAAGCTTCGCCCTGTCTCTGCTGCGACTGGTCGCGAACGGGTGAAGGCGCCGGTGAGGCAGCCGGTCATGCCCTTGCTCCAGATCCGTCGGGAGGCCGCGGTCCTGCTGCCCGGATGCAGCATCCGCAGGCTCCTCTTCTGGCGCTATCTGCTCGTCTTCCGTAATAACGGCTGACGGCGTCCGTGTGGGCTTCTCCCTCTGCTCCGCCCGTCTCAACTGCAGCTTCCGATCACGGTGGTTCGCGGTGCGGGAAGGCGCCTGAGTTGGGTCGTTCCGACGGCGGCTTCGCGGAGCCGGACGATCTCTTCGTGCTGGGCGGCGAGCCGGGCCAGGGCCTGGCTGCGGAAGTCGGTGAGTTCGTCGACCGTCTGCTCGGACTTGGCGAGCCGTTCCCGGAGCTTGGCGTTCTCTACTTTGAGCCGGGCGATCTGGGCCTCGCGAGGATCGGGGATCTCGCCGGCCTCGTGCATGGCGTTCAGGCGGCGTTCGAACTCGACGCGGAGGTGAGCGTAGGGGCGGGTGCCGTAGAACGCGGTGCGGTCGACGCCCGCTTCGCGGGCGAGGGTCTTGATGTCGCACTTCCCGCCGGGCGGGATCTCGCCGCGAAGGAGCCGATCCATGGCGGCCCGGATGCAGTTCTCGTTCTCGGTCCGCTGGGCTGCGGAGATTCTCATCCGGACTCCTCGTCCTTGGTGCTGGCGGCGTCGATCTCGGCGACGACGCGGAGGGCCCGCTCGTAATCGGCCTGGAGCCGGGTGCGTTCGGTCTTGCGTGTGGTGCCGAGCTGGCCGAGGAAGGTCCCGGTGCGTTCGGCGTGCTCGGCCCAGACGGGCCGGTGACAAGGGTGATGGGTGGCCTGCGGGCAACGGGCGG
This sequence comes from Streptomyces sp. MUSC 14, assembly GCF_001866675.1. NCBI lineage: Bacteria > Bacillati > Actinomycetota > Actinomycetes > Kitasatosporales > Streptomycetaceae > Streptomyces > Streptomyces sp. MUSC 14. Next base: position 266,777 of record NZ_MLYN01000035.1, on the reverse strand, counting down.
AGTCACACATCCCGACCAGCGGACGGTCTGCCGTCGGGGTGCCAGCCAGCTTGAGGCAGAGTGCCCGGGACGGGTCGGTGAACCAGCAGTAGTTCGCAGGCCCAAGGTGAAGGACCTTGGCGCGTTTGGTCAGGAGGTTCAGCACGTCGCGGTCACTTCGCTGTGTCTTGGGTGCCGTTGCTGCCGTTGCGTCGAGCTTCTCGTCGATGCTGGCGAAGAACTCGGTGAGGCTGCGGGCTCCTGGGCCGGCGGGCAGGATGCCCTGCTGGTAGTTTCGGAACTCGGTCAGGACCAAATCGAGGTTCCGGTCGCTCTCGTGTTTGTTGACCTCGGACAACAGCTCGGCCTGGGCCCCGCCGGGGCGCGAGGCATACCCTTCTGTTGTGGCGACAGCAATATGCTTCATGTGGATCTTGGAGGCCAGCACGCCACCGGGCCGGTAGGCCATTTCAAGGGCCAAAGTCCGCCTGAGCATCCGCAAGTTGACCTGTCCCTCGGGGATCGGGGCGAGGCCGAGTCGTTGTCCTGCCGGTGAGCTCACCCAGTTCCTGAACCACCGGTATCGGACTGTGAAGGCGAACCGGCCGAAGAGCAGGGCCCCGTCCTCTGGGGCATCGTGCAGGTTCTCGGCGAGTTCGACGGCGCGATAGACCGGCTCGATGACGACCCATTCGTCGTCGGTGCCGCCGAGCGGCTGGCCTTTGACCACCTTGCTGGTGAGCCGGTAGCGGTGCAGACCGGAGGCCGGTTCCTCGGACATCCGTCGGCACCCGATCCGCAGCTCCATTAGCTCGCTCGCCCGCATTCCTGAGACCGTGGCCAGGACGATCACCGCGGCGGTGCGGACGATCCCGACCAAGGCGACGGCCTGAAGCCGGTGCAGCGGTGTGGTCCAGGCCAGTGTGGACGATGCGTCCGCTGTGGTGATCTCGGCGGCGTCCCGGCCGAAGACCTCCTTCACCCCGACCTCTGCGACCGCGGCTTCCAACGGGCCGCGCAGGGAGCGCATCCACCGTGTCCAGAACTGGCGGGCTCCGGCCTGGCGGGCCAGTACTCCGGTGGCCACTGACAGGAGCGGATCATCGGGAGACCAGCCATCGACGAGCCGGTCGGCGACGTGGTGGTCGGCCAGCATCGGCAGGGGTGTGCACGTTCGCCTGTACTCGGCGAGAAGGTCGGTGAATTCTGTCAGGGGGATGCGTGTGTCGTGCCGGAGCCCTCTGGCCTTGTTGGACGTGGTCCGGTCCGCCTCACGCACCTGTCCGGCGAGTCCGACGGCATGCGGGCCGAGCGTGGAGACCAGGTAGAGGGCGGCAGCGAGCATCGGTTGCAGGATGGCGTCCTCGACGGGACGGGTCTTGTTCTCCATCCGGCCGCTGGGCATCTCAGCGACCGCGGTGGCGGTGGCTCCGCCCCACGGCCGCAGATCTGCAGGAACGCGGTCGGCAGTGAAGAGTTCGCGGTAGCTGACCAGGTCGACGACGACCTGCGCGGCCCGCCGCCGGGTCCCCGGGCTCTGCTCGCCGATGACGGTTCCATGCTCATCCGTCACATAGCGGCGATAGCTGAGGTATGCCTCGCAGATCTGGGTGTCGATCACGGCGAGGCTGGTCACGCCTTCGCCGCCCAGCCAGGTCAGGAACTTGACGAGTTCGTCCAGTCGGCCGGCGCAACTGGTGAGATGCAGAGCGGTCCGGTAGGCGCGGGGCAGCAGGGCGACCGCCGGATGCCGCGGAGCAAGCAGGGCCAGGATCAGTTCTTTGGCGACCAGCCGCCAGTGGAGGTCGGTGATGGCCGCGAAGTCGAAGTGCCGCAGGGACAGGGCCATGTGGACCGGCAGACCGACGACCTCGGTGAAATCCCACGCATCGTCTTCGAAGAGCGGGCGGCGAACGGTATCAGGCAGGCTGAGGCCGGCTTCCCGGCAGACGTCGGCGTCCGCGAAGACGGCGGACCGTCCGCCGAAGGCATAGGAAGCAGCGGTGGTCACGCGGTCATCTCCTCGGGACGCAGAGGCAGTTCGTCATCGCGGTCGGCGACCTGAGCGGTCGCCGTCGCCAGGACGGCCGCATCGAAGCGGTTCAGGACCTGCTGGATCCGGGCCGCATAGGGGCCGAAGACGGCCATGAACTGGGCGGCGGGCATCTGCTGCCACTGCCGGGAGAAGAACGCCTTGAGTCGCAGGAGGTTCGCCGCGTGCCGTGGGGCGAACACCGCGAGCGGGCAGAGCAGACAGACCCAGGGACGGGCCGGACACGGCTTGCCCTTCGGCCCGTGCAGCCCGGACAACTGGTCTCCGCAGGCGGCCGTGAACACATCCCGCTGCCCGCCCACGAGTTCGGCAAGTGCCGCATCGTCCAAATTCATGGCCGCCATCAGTTGCGGATAGTCCGAGACCAGCGCGACCGCGTCCTCCTGCGTGATCACCGTCGGCGGGTGCGACCGCCGCAGCATGTCGTGCTGTGCGTCCTCGATGACCGTCTCGACTCCGCGCTGCTGGGACGGTGTCACAGCAGTCAGGTAGTGGTCGCCCTCGATCGCCGGGGTGTGGTTCGGGTCGATGGTTGCCCGTCCGCTGCCCGTCCAGGTGCTCTTGTCGCGCATCGCTTGGTGAGTGGTGCGGATCCGCGATCGGTGGATCTTCATCGGACGGCCGTCCTGCGTGAGCACCTGGTGACGCACCACCCACCGCTGGATGGCCGCCCGTGCACCGGAGCCTGTGACGACGGTGAACTGTCCCGGGCGGCTGAGGGCCAACCACAGGCGCCGCCGGTCCTCGGGCCCGGTGAAGCTCCGCAGCAGGGCCGAGTGCGCCAGCCACTGCTCCAGCAGGCGCACGGCCCGGCGGGGCAGGGTCAGGCTCTCCGCCGCCGTGCGGCCCTTGACGTAGGAGAGAAGGATCGTGGTGTCTCCCGCCCAGTCGATGTCGTCGGTGACCAGGTCGTCAATGCCGTCGGGGACGATGCCGGAGTAGATGCCGAACAGCAGCCGGTAGGCGATCAGAGCGTTGTGCGTGGGGAAGAGATCGGCGTTGGCCTGCAGGAATCCGCCCCGCTGCCAGATCGCTCCCTCGGTGCAGCCGAGTTCCTCGCCGAACTTTGCGGTGGTCACCGGACCGAGCCGGGCCAGCAGCCACCGCACATTCTCGGCCGACCAGCCTCCCGAGCCCGGGTGCCTTCCGCGGGCGGCCGCAGCAAGGGCCTGCCGATGGGCTGCGTACGACTCGTCGACCAGAGTGCGGCAGACCGCGGTCAGCCGCTGCCATTCCTCTTCAGGGTAGGGCGGCAAGGCATGACGGTAGGGCTGGATGTTGAAGTGCCGGCCGGATGCAAGGTCCAGTACCCCCTCGCCGAGGGTGCCGCCGGTCTGGGCGAAGCCCTCCAGCATGCTGCGGGTCAGGGCCTCCAGCCTGGTCGGGCTGGCCATCCAGAACTCGGCCATCTGGCCCCGCCGCAGCTGGGCGGCACCACCGGTGAAGCCGCCATCGGCGAGAGTGCGGACCATGCTCCGCAGAGCCTGGACATAGAAGTTGACCGTGCCGTCCGAGTCCGCGGTGCCATGGGGGTGGATCAAGTCCACCAGCCCGATGGCCAGATCCCGGGCCAGGCTCGGGTTGGGCAGCCCGTCCAGGGAGTACTCGGCCCGACCGCCGTCGCTGAACACGCAGGTGATGCCGAGCGGTTCGTCGATGAGCTGCGTCGGCATCAGGCGTCCTCGCGATCGTCGTGGAACTCGGCGGCAGCTTCTTGTTCGGCCGCCGTATCGTTGGTCAGCCCGGCTGCTGCCCCGGCGCCCTCGTATGCCTCCCGGTAGATGCGGGTGGTATCCAGGCGACGGAGGTACTTTTCCGTCACGAGTACGGTGCTATGCCCTAAAAGGTCTCGCAGGATCAGCAGCGGGTCGGCCTTGGAGAGATAGAAGACCAGCGCGGCATCCGCGTCGGTGTCCCTCACGAGCTTCGCTGCCTGCCGGTAGTGGCCGGTGACCAGGTATTCGAGAGTCCTGATCGAGAACGAGTGGCGGAGTCGGTGGGCGTGAACGTGCGGGAACCGGGGCTCGAAGCGGGCTCGGATCCGGTCGGATGTGCGCTCGAAGACCGTGGCCCAGGCAGTGAACGGGCCGCCGCCGTTCTTCACCGCGAGGAGGCACGAACCCCCATCCGGGGCGATCAGACGGCGCCGCTCGGCTGGGGACAGGGAGTCCCAGGACCGGCGCACTCCGTTGACCCGCCCACTTCTCACCCCCGGTTCGGTCACTGTCAGCGGCTCGCCCCACCTCCGTGGCGGCCGCCAGCCTGAGCCCTCCGCCGTGGCTGCCCGGTCCAGCTCCAGATAGTCATGGACACCGGCGAGGGCCTCGTAAGAGACCCAGGTGGTGCGGAACTTCCTGCCCTTGGTGATCCCGGCCGGCACCGGGAACGGGATCGGCACCGTGGTCGGCTCAGGCGGCAGTGCGGGGATCTCCCAGGGCAGCAGGTAGGTGAACTCCTGCAGCCGCAGTCCGGTGGCCAGCGCGAGATCACCGATCGCGGCGTTGCGAGTCATCTCGCGGCCGTGGAAGCCGGTGTCCTGCGCGCTGTCCGGTGCCAGCCCGCGCAGCCCCTTGCGGAACAGCTCGGTGAAGTCCGGCTCCAGGTACTTGATCGTCACGTGCGGCTTCGGGGTGCGGCGAACCGCCAGATTCACCTTCCCCTCCCGCCCGGTCCCGGCGAACAGTGCCCGCGCAGCGCGGTAGGTGAACGGCTCGGCCGTCGCGTACTCCTCGTGCATCGCCCACCGGTAGAACAGCGACAGGATGCTCATGTGCTGGCCCCACGTCGTCGCCGCGAACCGGGCCTTCAACGGACCCGCCGCCCGATGCTCGGCGTACCGGCTCAACGCAGCCTTCAGCCGTACCCGCGAGTCGAACAACCCCACCCCATGCTCGGCCAGGAACTCCATCCACTCCTTGACCACCCGCGCGTAGTTCTCCCACGAGCTCGGCGCCGGCGCCCCGCTGGCCGGAAGCTCACGCAACCACCGGTTCACCACCGCCGCCGGACGCGGCGCAGCCGGACCGTCCTCGAAGCACAGGTCGCCGTCGACGAGCACGGGCATCCTCTCGGGGATCAGCGGCCGATGCTCGATGTCCCAGGACTCCCAGCCCCTGGACGAGAAGAAACTCAAGATCATGGGCACTGACAGTAGAAACACCACACGGCTCAGCGCAAAGCCCAAACACCCAGGCCACCGGCCTAGTTGGAGCCAATCGCCACACAGAAACTAAGCGGAGACAATATGTCTGAGCTGGTGTGGAGTGACCCGGCCGAGTCCCGCCTGCTGGGCGGCCTTGCGGACCGCGGCCTCGATGCGGGAGGCGTTGACAGGGCGGCCGTGGTCGGTGAACAACAGGTTTGAGCGCAGGCCCTCGGGCCGGTGCAGCAGCCAGTCGTCCAGTAGCGTCTTGAGCTGCGGATGCAGGGGGACGTAGCGGTCGGTGTGCATCTTGCCGACCGGGACGCGGAGCCAGTAGGCGGATCCGATCTGCACGACCGCGTCGATGGTGAGGCCGAGCATCTCGCTGCGGCGCATCCCGGTGCGGGCGAGGATCTCGATGGCCAGCCGGGCGAACGGATCGGGGTCCTTGCGGGCGGCTGCCAGTAGTTTGGCGGCCGCGGCGTCGTCCAAGAACCGGGGCAGTGGTTCGTCCGCGATCGGGAAGTCGCTGTCGAAGATCAGCTGGCGGGGCGGCCGGTCGGCGGCGTCCCACTCATCCAGGCGGCGGAAGAAGCCGCGGAGTTTGCTGAGGCGGTCGCGGACGGTGTGCCGGTGCAGCGGTCCTCCGCGGGCGGCCGGCCGCTCCAGCGGCCACTGCCGGTAGCGTTCGACGTGCCTCCGCTTGAGTGCGGCGACGCAGGTGACGTCCGTGTCTTCGGCGGCGACCAGGAGGGCGAACTCCCGCAGCGTCAGCTCGGCGTTCTTCACGGTGCCCGGCCGCATTGTTCCGGCTATATGCCGCAGGTAGTGCTGCATCGTGTGCGCCATTCCGGCCGGGACCCGGGACCACTCCCGGGCCCGTATGTCGGCCCGGTCCGGCGAGCGACGACGCGGGAGCTGGTCAGTCAACTCGCAGTGGAAGAGCGTCGCTTCCAAGTTGAACAGGGCGGTCGACAGGGCCTTGACCCCACGGTTGGGGATGCGGCGGGCAGCCTCCAGCAGCAGGCGGCGTCCCTCGTCCCAGTCGGTCTGCTGCAGCTCGTGTGGCCGCTTGCCGAACAGGGCTACGAAGTGGCCCAGCAGGTTGAACTGGGTCATGGCCAGCGCGTCGCGAAAACCGAGGAACCGGGCCGTCTCCATGAACCTCAGGTGCAGTTCCGGCTCCGTGCGAGCAAGTACGATGCCCAGTCGTGGGCGTCGGGCGACCAGGTAGTCCGCCCCGGGTTGCAGACGTCCGGTGACCGAGAGCCAGCTGATGAATCGGTGGCTCTCGTGGTTGAAGGCAAGCTGGCGTTCCAGCGGCAGGTCGCAGAAGTCGCTCAGGTCGGGCACCGCGGCGAGCAGAGCGCGGGCTCCCCAGCGAACCTTGTGATCGATGTTCATGCCCTGCGCGGCCCGGTGAGCGAGGTAGAACTCGACCAGGTCCGGGCGCACGATCGGCAGGGCCGCGGCGCGGGCCCGGCGCATCAGGACTCCGTCCGATCGGCGTCGATGGCGGCACTCGCCTGCAGGTACTGCTCGACGAGCCAGCTGTTCGCCAGGTGTATGTAGATCCGAGTTGATTCGATGGAGCGGTGTCCAGCCTGGGCCTGTACCGCCTCCAGTGCCATGCCCGCCTCCCGCAGCCGGGTCAGGCAGGTATGGCGGAGCTGATGACAGGTCAGCCTCGGTAGTCCGGTTCGCTTCCGGACGCCGTCAAGAATCTCGTCCAGACCATCGGCGGAGAACGGTCGGCCGCGGGTGGGCCCGCGCAGCACCACGAACAGCCGATCGTGGTCGACGGGTGGACGCTCGCGGTCCAGATAGTCGCCGACCGCGCTGAAGAACTGAGCGGAGACGGGTATCAAGCGCTGGTGGCCGCCCTTGCCCTCGCTGATGAAGACCCGACGCTCACCCGGTGACAGGTCACCCAGCCGCAAGCCGAGGACCTCGCAGCGGCGAAGCCCGCCGAGCAGCATCGCGAGGACCATGGCCCTATCCCGCGCGGTGTTCACTGCACCGAGCACCGCTTCGACCTCAGTCGGTCCGAGGACGCGCGGGAGGGTTCGGGGCGTGCGCAGGAGCGGTGCCCCCCGGTTGCCGCTGCGGCGGCGGTTGGCCAGCCCCGTCGGCACCGGGTTGCGATCAATGGCCAGGTCGTCGCGGGTCATGAGGTAGCCGAACAGCCCGGAGATGCTGGCGAGGCGGCGCTTGATGGTCCGAGCCGAGAGTCCTGCCTCACCGTCTTCGAGCCGGACGACCTTCGCTCCCCGCCGCGGCCTCTTCTGCGCGGTGATGAACGCGAAGACGTCCCCGGTGACGACGTCGGCCGGCTCCTTGGGTACCACCGAGAAGAAGACCTTCAGGTCGTAGGCGGTGGCCAGCAGAGTGTTCGGCCGGCAGCGTGCCGCCACGAACTCCAGGTAGTCGTCGACCAGGGCGTGCCCGAGTGATGCCGTGGGGTTTCCCGCGGCATCGACGCGTCGTACCAACTGCGGCTGCCAGGCCATCCGAGCTCCTCGACGGGAGCGACCATCCTGACCGGGAACACGAGATTGCGGAAGAGTTGTCACCCACATAACCGCCCAGCACCCGCAGCGCGTGCACGTGGCCCTCGAAGAAGGCTTCCTGGCCGGCGGAGGCGAACACGCGGTGGACGGCCTTGCCCGAATACGACAGGCGGAAGGAGAACAGGTAGCAGGTCACCATCTCGCCGGCGAGCCGCACGGCCACGTCGCCGAAGTCGACCTCGGCCTCCATGCCGGGCGGATGGGTCTGCGGGACGAACGCCTCGATGGGTGCCTTGCCCGCCTCCACCGCGATCTGCGGCTTCCGGTCGGCGACATAGCGCCTGACCATCGGATAGTTCACGGCCGCGCCGTGCTCCTCGACCAGCCGGTGGAAGATCCGGGTGACCGTGTGCCGCTGCTTGCGCGGCGCGTCCAGGTCCGCCCGCAAGATCCCGTCGATCACTGCCTTGTACGGGTCCAGCGCCGACGGCCGCGGCGGCAGCGGCTTGCGCTGCTCAGGCCAGGCCGAGTCCAAAGCCTTGCGCACCGTCCGCCAGGCGACGTTGTACTTGCGCTCCAGCTCCCGCATCGTCACCCCGGCCCGGTGGTCCCGCCGGATCGCCGCGTACAGCTCGACCTTCGACATCTGCGGCATGACCAGGACCTTTCACCAGGAGCACCCCGATGCTGTCCTGGCAAGTCCCCCACTGCCTTCAAAACTCGTGAACATCACCCGACCGTGGAAACGGGCGCCTTCCAAACCCGTGTACAACCGCCGTCACGACTCGTGAATAAAGCCAATCCCCTACACCACGTCGCGGGACACGATCTTCTGCACCACTACCGCACCAGAACGAGCGGGGAGTAGCGGGGAGCCACGGTGAAGGCGGCCCAGCCCGGACGACCACGGCCGAACGTTCTCCCAGGCCGGAGCTTGAGCCGACCGTCAGTGATCGGAGCTTCCCAACTTCCCAAGCTGAGATGCCGCGTGCCGGCGGCCGCAGCCTCCCCACCGGTCCACATGACATCCTCTCCGCATGGCTGATTCACCATGGGCAGCACTCACTTCGGTGGAGCGTGATCTGATGGTCTGCGCCAGCGAGGCGTCGGGCATCCTCGCTTACGCGACGAGCGCCAAAGACGAACACGGCCACGCTGTCGATCTTCCGCACATTGTGCTCGGCCTCGTCGATCGCGGCTGGGTACACGTCCATCGCCTCGAACCTTGGACCGCACCGGATGGGCAGGCAGGCGCGACATACGGCCCGCCGATACCCCGCGCGGAGATCCCCGAGGTCCTCAAGGATTCGGCGGTCTGGGACGACCCTGACGATCCAGATTGGATCGGCGCCGTCACGCTGTCAGCCACGGAGACGTGGCGAGCGCTCATTCGGCAGCAGAGCCACACCGCCGAATAGCCGGAGCAAGCGCCGCAGGTTGATGATGGGGCCCGCGTCCGGTGCCGACGAGGCGGGCCCCAAGCAACCTGGCTGCCGTCGTCTCAATTTCCGTCGCATTCAGCCCCGTTCACCGCCGTACAGGCGAGACCTCAAGCCGTCCCCGCATCGGACGACCAGTCAACCATGAACGCAGTTGAACGCCCCTGCACGCCGCTCCACGAGGCACCAACAGACCTGGAAAGCGTATTGGGGGCAACTCCTCACGAGTTCGCATCTCGTATCCTCCGCCGCCGCCCACCAGGGCAAACGAAGGACCCGGCCGCACTGCGGCCGGGTCCTTCGTTGTTCCGTGGTTGCAGTTTTGGTCGCAGTTAGCCTCCGGCGCGGCTTCGGAGCCACCGGCCGTTGAGAACGGCGCGGCGCACCGTGCAGCCGCCCATCTCGTACACCCGCGACTCCCACGTCACACGGCGAGTGATCGGCGGCGAGCGCGGGTGAGTGCCACGTAGAGCTTGCGGTGGTCTTCGTTGGCCCGGTCCAGGCCGTGGCGTAGGGACCGGGTATCGCTGTCCTCGAGTCGCACAGCGACTGTGTCCCACTCGCGCCCCTTGGCCTGATGAGTGGTCAGGCCGAGTACGAGGTCGCCGAAGGGGCGGAGGAGGCGGGTGCGTAGTTGTTGGAGGCGATCAATGTGGTCGCGATGTCTCCGGGGGATCTTGGCAGGTGACTCGGTGGCGATTGCGGCCGTGAGGTCCGCGAGCGTCGTAGGAAGGTCGTCGCTGTCGGCGAGCCGCGCGAGAATCGCGTCCAGGCGGGGTTCCAGTCGGGCGCAAGCTTCATCGTCCAGGCGTAGCGTGGCGGCGGCGTCGGCCGCGTAGGTGGCGTGCTCGCCGAAGGCGCTGCGGGTGAGCCGGTTGAGCAGCAGGGTGGAGGCGGCCTCTTGCGTGTTGCCGCTGGCGGAGCGGAATGCGAGGGGCAGTACGCGGGGGTGCGTATTCCACAGGGGTTTCCATTCGCGGGCTAGGACAACATCAACGCCGTCCAGCGCGGCGCTGGGTACCGTGGTGGGTTCGCTTCGACGCAGGGCCGTGGCCAGGTGCTCTTGGTCGGGTGTGCGCCAGCGGAAGGATGCGGTCAGCTGGAGGGTTGCCATCTCGGCGCGCTCGATGAGGGTGGGTACGAGGTCGGGACGGGCGCCTCGGAAGCCGTACAGGGCCTGCCAGGGGTCACCGACGACGGTGACGTCCAGCCCGGCTTGGGCGGCGAGTTCGACTACAGCCAGGTCGAGACTGTTGGCGTCGAAGATCTCGTCGACGATTAGAGCGCGGGTGGTGGCAGCGAAGTAGTCAATCAGACAGTCGGTTACGTCCGGATCGCCCAGGGCCTGTTCGAGGATCGCACGGACGTTGTCGTGGGTGCATTGGCCGTTGTTCACAGCGGTGTCAAAGTCGGGCTGGGCAAGGTGGTTGCCCTTGGCGTGGCGATAGGTATAGGCAGTGACGATCTGGCGGCCTTCGAGTTCGACGACCGGTTCCCGGGCCGTGTAGCGGGTCGGGTAGTGGGCCTTCCAGGTATCCAGGACCTCAAGGTCGGTGTGGCCGCCCGGCCAGTGGAGGGTATTGGTGTGCAGGAGATGGGCGAGCAGGTCATAGACGACGGTGTCGAGGGTGACGATGCGGTGCGGTGGGTTGATCGCGGCGCGGCCCCAGGTTTCACGGACGCGTGCGCGCAGTTCCGCAGTGGCGGAGCGGGTGAAGCTGACCGCGACCACCGCGCGCGGGTCGCTGGCCAGGGTGAAGCGCTGCACGCCGAAGCGGTATGCGGACACGGTGGTCTTTCCGGAACCGGGGGCGGCTTCGATGTAGAGGCGTGGGAGGGGTGTGCCAGCGGCGATGAGCTGTTCGCGGGTCAGCCGGTCCAGGGCAGCCTCAGCCACGGGGCTTGCCCCAACTGGTGACATCGGGTGCCGGACTAAACCCGGGGTTAGCAGTAGGAGGCAGCGCATCGCCCAAGTCGTTGAACGCATCCGGTACGTCCCTGTCGTCCTCACTCGGCTGGGGGTGGTCGTCCGGCCCGCTGGTGGCAGGTGGTATCGGGTACAGGAAGTCGAACATCGCCTGCAGGTGGTCTGGGACGACCGGGTGGATCTTTGCTTCATTGGCGGCGGCAAGTTGCTGGGCGAGTGCGAGTGCGAACTCCGCCTTGCGCTTCGCCCCCGCGCCGGCGCGCGTGGCGTCGTTGCCGTCCTTGGCCTTGCGAGCGCTGCGAAACAGGGCGTGGACTGACTCGGGATCCAGTGGCTCTGGTACGGGCAGGGACAGGTCATCCAGGGCGTCGGCGATCAGCTTCTCGTTGCCTGCGGTGATGGCCGGCTCGAGCGTGGGGTGACTGACAAAAGCCCGGGCAATGTCGGGGTCGTGAGCGGTGATCCAAGGCGGGTCGGTGGGGACAGCATCAAAGTCCAGGTCGCTGTCGCGCAGGACGGCGATCTTGGTGCACAGCTCCGCGTCCTTGGTCGCCAGCAGCCGCACCGCCCACGCTCCGACTTTGGTGCCCATGGGCACGATGCTCAGGGCCTCGACGAACGCTTGCTTGTCCGCGTCCTGGGCGGCCCAAGCACGGGCGAACTCGCGCAGTACCGCTACCTCGGTGACGCCCTCGACCAGGACCAGACGCTCAGCGAACAAGGCGGCCGAGCGGCTAGTGTCCAGATGGAGCCGCGTCATGCGCAGAGTCTTGTCGCGCTCGGCCATCGGCAAGGTGGCGATGGGACGGCAGAACCGGCGTCCGTCGCTAGTTCGACGCAACACGACGATCTGCTCTGGGCTGCAGGACGTTATGACGTCGGTGGCGTGGCTGGACAGGACGATCTGCAATTCTGGGCGTCGAGCGGTAACGCCGCGCAGGTAGCGAACTAGGGCGTGCTGAAGCTGCGGGTGCAGGTGGGCCTCGGGCTCCTCAATGACCACGGTGGCGTGGAAAGGATCTGGCGGGAAAAAGGAGTCCTCTGCGGATTCGGCCTCGGCCTGCGCCTGCACGAGCTGCTCGTTAGCCTGGCGCGCAGCCTCCTCTATGTCATCGGGGTCGGGCGTGCCCCCCATACCCGGGCTGGGCATACCTGTGGCGCGCTTGGCTGGGTCGGGGATTGCCGCCAGCGTGACGGCGATGTGGAGGAGGTTGACGTAGCCCAAGCCGGAGACCTCCAGTGGGCGTGCCTGGCCCCGCCCCTCAATCACGGCAAGCATCAGCTCCAGGACACGTGCCAAATAGGTATCGTCGATGACCTGCCCCCGGACATAGGGCCACTGCCGACTCACGCCCGCCGACATCGCCGAGAGGTGTGCGCCGATACGCTCCTCAACGGCCTCGATGATGCCGTCCTTGGCCAAGCCCTCGAGGAGTTGAGAGGCCCGCGCCCGCAGCGATACCAAACTGCGGCGTCCGTCCAGGCGTTCCTGCTGCGCGCGCAGCAACTCGATCAGGATGCGGACCTCACGCCGGGCGAGCTCGTCCAGCGGATGACGCCACGCTGGCAGGTACAGGAGCTTGAAGGGGTCGAGCGTGTCCAGTGGCCCCAGGCGCTGGCCTGCCTGCGCCTGGACGCTGCCCAGACTCCGGGTCAAGTTTGTGCTCCAGCGCTGCGCGACAGTGCCGGGCGAACCGTGATGGATGGCGTGGATCTGCCGCCCCAGGGCTCCTTCGGTGTGCAGATCGGCGTCCAAGGTGTATTGGACCGTGATACTACGTTCGCCGCTGCCCAGCGCGGTCGCGCTCGGGCGCGGCAGGCTGGGGAAACGACTGGGATGGGCCAAGTAGAGAGCATCAGTGACGGTGGTCTTCCCGACCCCGTTCGCGCCGATCAGGACACTGAACCGGCCGGGAAGATCGCAGACGATCTCCGACTCGGCGCTCGCGCGCAGCCCCTTGACTTCCACCCGACTCAGATGCACGCGTGTCGCTCCCCACTCTGCGGTCCCACCCGACCGTCCTATCATCGCCCCGCACACTGACAAGCGGTGTCCTTCTGCCGATGTGCAGCATCGGCAATTGAACCCCGACCGGCCAATCGGCCCCCCTCGATGTCGCCCGGCCTTGGGCGGAATTCATACCCTGCTGGAACCGAGTGGACGATTTTCGGTGCGCCTCGCCCCTCTCGACCCCTCGTGGTAGCTGCCCCTTCGGCTCGGCGAGGTGATCACTATGCGCAAGGATCGATCCGTTGCCGGAGCGGCGACTGTCCTGCAGATCCAGCGGGGTGTGTCAAGTTAACGGCCCCTCCTTTGGGCCAACTACAACGCTCAGCAGCACAGGGCGATGACCTACGACAGGGCTATGAGCTCGGCTTTCTCCAGCCAGTTGGTATACCAGCGGGCGAACGTCACCGGCATACCGTCGTCGTTGAGGAGTGGGGCGAGGTCGACGTCGTCTACCCGGCAATCGGACCAGATCGTGCCGCGGTGGCTGCCGTTGATGATCAGCCACTCTCTTTGGGCGCAGCCCAGGTGGGAGATCACGATCGCGCCTGCGGTGCGCTCCGGGGCGAACATGACGGCCTCCCACCGCTCGTCCCACGCTTCGATGGCGTCGTCGAAATCCTCAATGTCGTCGAAGTCCTCTTCCTCGGGACGTTGGGCAAGAGCATCGTTGAGTAGCTCCGGGTCCGGACCTTGGTCAGGAAACGGCTCGGCAAGCCTCGACAGGTCAGCCAGGTCTGCGCCGTCGCCCTCCCATCGCCAACGGCCCTGCACGCGCCGAACCGGGAACAGGCCATACGCGGGACCTGCGCCGCCCGCGCCCACGTGGAGCAGGAAGGCCCGGTATTCCTCCGGCAGCTGCACGCCTATCTGAGCCTCGACTTCGGCAAGCTCGCCCTGGGTAAGCGGATCCTCCACGACCCACTTGTGCCCCAGTGCACCGAAAACCTTGCTGGCCGCAGGGCCTGCACCGGCCCCCTCAACTCGCTGGCGTACGCCCGCCCACCACTGATCAGTCATGCGCAGACCGTACGTGCCGCCACCGACGCCCGAGGAGCGGGCCCCACTCTGTACCGCGGCAACAGCCCGGCGCCCCAAGCCCCTCGGTACATCACGCACACCGGCCAACTGAAGGAAGTGTCGGCGATGGCCAGATAGCACTAACCTCAGCCGTTAAAGATCTCTAGCCGCCACCCGCATGGCCTCGTCCGACGGGATGCTCAAGACCAACTTCTACGGCGGGCGGTTCAGAGAGAAGGTTTATCCCACTGCGACACACCGCAATAGGCCGCCTCGGTCGGCACCGCTGGGTCATTGAACGCAGGCTGTCGTGGCTGGGCGGCTGCCGCCGCCTGCACCGCCGCTACGAGCGCAAGGCCGAGCACTTCCTCGCGTTCGTCGGCCTCGCCAGCGCTCTGATCTGCTACTGGCGACTGCTGGAATCAACCATTCTGAGCAGCAACGCCGGCGAACAGAACAGCCGCCGCACCGAGAACGAATAGGTGAACGGACCCGGCGATCCACAACCGCAGGCCCATCAAACCGCCACCAGCCACAACCGCTGCGCAACCGCAGACCCATGCCCCGCGCCGCCCGGCTTGGGCAGTGCGCATACCGGAGGATCCGAAGTCATCACCCGAGAACATCACATGCATCCCGAGCCAGACGATAAGCATGGCCGACACCGGAAGAAGCACGATCGCGAGCCCGAGATCCAACCACACCGAAGGACGCTGCATGTCCGCCAGCATGCCGCCCCATCCTCGGACGCACCTGAGTATGGGTACTCATCCCGCACGCCAACTGAGACAACCTCTTACTTCAGCAAAGGCCTCAAAGAGACCAATCCGCCGGGCGCACCCCCGGCCGAGACGCGGCCGCCAGTGCGGCCTGCGGCGCCGCCCCCTGTGCTGTCGAGTGGCGTCGGTGCCTGTTGCGGTGGGAGAGCGACGATCACCAGTCGGTCCAGGGCAGTGCTCCCCTGATCCACATGGCTGCCTGCTGTGGCGCTGCTTCGGTGTCGATACCGAGGACGTGGATGTTTCCGAGCGTGCCCCGCGGTCCACTGATCTGCAGGACTCGGTGCGTGTGCCTGCCGAGACGGGGGTGGACGATCACGGCGCGCGGATGGGTACTCGGGGTGTAGCCGGCGCTGTAGGTGAGGAGCTGGTGGATGTCGCCGGCGCCGACGCCGTAGCGGTCGTAGCGCTTGTACTTGGCGTCCACCGGTAGCCATGTGCGCACCGCAGAGTCCCGTCCGGGGAGGCTGAGCAGGACGTCCGGCCGGAAGGTCGAGGTGCTGCCGAGGTCGCCCCGGACGGTGATGCCCGTTGCGCCGCTGCTGGGGACGGCGTGCCCGTCCTGCGGGGCGGCGGCCTCGGTGGCCAGGCGCCGGACGACGGCTTCCCAGAGGGCGGGCATGGCCAGTAGGAGTCCGTCGGCTGTGGTGCCCTGGTCGGTGAGGAGGTCGGCCACGCCTCCACCGCGCAGGAGCAGGCGGGCCCAGGTGTGGGCAGCGTGGTAGCGGGCGTTCAGGCGTGTGTACCGGGTGCGGTTCAGGGCGCGCAGGGCGGCGTCGGGGGTCGGGGCCTGCGGGAACGCGTCGGCGATGGCATAGAGGTCGCGGGCCAGGCCGGGATGCGTGGCCAGGGTGCGGGCCACCCGTAGCGCGGTCCCAAGCACTCGGTTGTCCCAGATGTCCGCCTCCCGGTCGAAGGTACGGACGTGCAGCCGGTCGAGTTGCCCGTAGCGGCGGGACACCTGGGCTGCGACGTCCAGGCGTCCCCGCAGGACCGGTTCCACGCTCTGCCGCGGTACGTAGTCTCTGCGCAGCCCCTCCCGTACCAGTTGCTCGCACTGCCCCAGCAGGGCAGCGGCCACGAGGTCGGCGTAGCCTCCCGGGCCGGTGTGCCAGCGCCGCGCCGTGGCGGGGAGCGGTGCGGGCGCGCCGAGGGCGTAGGCGAGCCAGCTCATGAGCTGCTCGCCCGGGATGGCGAACTTGGGCTCGATGACCAGGCGGAGGCGGTCGAGCACGAGGACGCCGACGGTCGCGTCGGCCTTCAGCCGCCATCCGGCCGGGACCTGGTCGAGGGTGAGGCGGCCACGCAGTTGGAGGGCCCGCAGACGCTCGACGTCCCGGGGCGTGAGCTGCCCGGCCTCCAGCGAGGCGGATCCGTACTCCGCGAGCCGGACCTCGGTGCGGTCAGGCATCGGGGCCCGGCGTGCCGCTGGTGAACTCGGTCGCGAGCGCAGCGGCGAGGTCCTGCGGCGACATCAGCGCGGGACGTCCGGTGTCCGTGTCGACGAGGCTGCCGAAGATGCGGTGCAGCAGGTCGGCGCGGCCGAGGCAGTAGTCCTCCAGGAGCGGGATCACTTCGTGGTGGAAGACGGCCGCCAGAGCGTCCTCGGTGGCGATCGGCTCGCCGTCGCGCAGAAGGTAGGCGTGCCCTATCTGGTGATCGGCGTCCAGGTGACGGGCGATGCGGGTGTTGAGGGACTCCAAGAACTGTGCCAGGTCCAGAGGGCCTACCGTGCCGAACACGGCGTCCGGGTCGGGGCCGACCGGGAGGAAGGCGAAGCGGCGGCGTACAGCGGCGTCGAGGTGGCTGATGCTGCGGTCCGCCGTGTTCATGGTGCCGATGATCCGCACGTTCGGCGGCACGGAGAAGGTACGCCTGCTGACGGACAGGGCGAGGGGCAGGCCCCGTTTGTCGAGTTCGAGCAGGGTGACCAACTCGCCGAAGATGCGCGGCAGGTCGCCCCGGTTGATCTCGTCGATGATCAGCAGAAATGTCTCGTCCGGGCGAGCGGAGGCGTGGGTGCACAGGGTGGGGAACACGCCGTCGGTGAGGGCCAGGGTCAGGCCGGGGCCCGTGGCGCCCAGGTCCGGCTTGAAGCCCTCCACGAAGTCCTCGTACCCGTAGGAGGGGTGGAAGGTCACCATGTGGATGCGGCCGTCCCGGAGCGTCTCGGCCTGGGCCGCGGCTCGACGGTCCGGCGCCGAGTTGAGCGCGTCCGCCCGGCCGGCGAGGGCGAGGGCGGCACCGAGCGCGAGCCGGGTCTTGCCGGTGCCGGGAGGCCCGTGCAGGATCACCTGGCCTTTGCGTTCCAGCGCCTCAAGTACACCGGCTACATCCTCGGGCAGCGTGACGGAGCCCCCGGCGTACAGCTCCGCGGACTCCGAGCCCGACTCGGTGACGCCCGCGGTGATTCTCGCGAAGAGTGTCGGCTGGACCTTGGCGAACGTGGACCGCCAGCCGTGCTGTGGCTGCGACAGTTTCCGCGCGTGGGACGCGTCCCAGGACACCGGGACGACGTGCCGGTACTCCGTGTGGTCAGATTCGAAGCGGTAACTCCCGCTGACGGTACCGGTGGCCAGAACCTCGTCCGTCCCGCGGTTGGCCACGACCCGGTCCCCCGCCTCCAGGTCCCGGAAGGCCAGCAGCCGTCGGGCGGTCGTCAGGCTGCCGCCGCTGCTGCGCGGCCAGTGTGCGTCGAGGGCCTGCTTCAGCTCGGCGTCGCTCTGGTACTGGCCGAGGTCGCCGAGCTCGTCCCACGCCACGCGGATCACTGCGCCGTCGCGGCACTCGTCCCACAACCGTCCGCGCTCACCGGGAGCGATCTTCCAGATGCTGCGCTGCTGCGGACGCGGGTCGAACCGGTCGTACAGCAAGCTCATGACTTCCAGCCCGCTCCATCCGGCGAACTCCGCACGGGCGCTGACGAGTTCCAGCAACTGTCGGTTGATGTGCCATGCGGGTGCGCCGGCCTGCACCGAACCGCCCAGCAGAGCGACGAACGTGCGCAGGTGCTCGCCGGCGTAGACGGGCAGGAAGCGGTCAGGGAAGTAGGTGGCCAGTGACTTGGTCACCAGCGTCGGACCGAACCGCAGTGCTTCCAGGTCGTCCATGGCCTCGAAGTCCCCGTCGGCCACGGCCTCGAAGGCCCGCACGAACTGCCCGCGTAGCTCTTCCCACGCTTCCTGCGGCTCCATCCCGCGGAGCGGAGCCGCCACCCGCCACTCGCCGGAGTTGTGGTGGTACATGATGTGTTTCGCGGCGCTGCCGCCCTTGATGCTGCCGAGGTTCGGGGTGCCGAACTCCATCAGGCGGCAGTACGTCGGCCCGCTCCCGGAGGGCGCGGTCTGCCCCAGGGCGTAGCGCGCAAGCGGCAGCGTTCCCCACTTCTCCATGGGGAACTGCGACAGCACCTGCTTGCGCTCGTCCTCCGCGGCTGTCCCGGTCGCAGCCACGGCACTTCGATCGAATGCCGCTGCTGCCGTGCGCAAGTCCACCTGGCCCGTCATGAAGGTCATCATGCCGGATCATCCGCCTTCCGCATGCTTGTATCCGGGTAGCCCGAGGCGAACTTGGGAGGCGCTCGCGCCGGGACGGCGGGGTCGGACCTCTCCCCGCCCGAACCAGCTGTCACCAGGGTTCCAGCTCCCGCGCGCCAGGCGCCTCGGTCGGCAGAAATGCCTCACGAGCCCGGGAGTTGAGGGCTGCCAGCCGGCCTGTCGCCTGGTTGAGGCGGAAAGCATAGGCCTTGGCCTTGTCGGCGAAGTCAGCCGCTGGCCGTGTGAGACCGGCGCCCGTGATGACGATCAGGCGCTTGGGCAAGTCCTCGCCGGCCGCTGCGGCTAGGCCGTTCAGCCGCTGCATCTCGGAGGCCGACAGATCTTTGGTGGTGCTGCGCCACTCTATGTGGAACGCGTCCGACTCGGAATGTCGGCCTCACCCTCAAGCAGATCCGAGAAGCCCAAGGCGGTGAGCTGCTGGAGGACGGCTTCCCTGATTTCGCGCGGGGTGAGCGGACCCTGGCGGAGTTCCGGCGACTTCTTCTCTGTGGGCTCGTCCGCGAACTCGGTGAACTCCCCCTCCCACTCGGGTACGTCGCTCTGTACGGGCAGGTCCGCGAAGACGCTTTCCTGCAGGGCGGATCCGAATTCCCCTGGGATCGGTGTACCGAGCCGTGGCGATACCCAAGGCGGCTCCGTTTCCCATGCTTCCGGCCCCTTGCAGAGCAAGTCGGCGATCTCCGCCACAGACACTTCCGCCCGAGGCACGCCCGGAGTGGGGGTGGGCCTGCGCTTCAGGCACCAGTCGAGCTCGACGCGGCCCCAGCCGCCCCACTCCGGCCTGTGCAGGTCCACCAGCCAGCCGAGCGTGGGCTTGAGGAAGACGCGGACGAACGCCTCGGAAAACTCGGCCTCCATGAAAGATTCGTTGCGTTCGCCGACGATGTCGAGCTTGGGCGACAGACGCGGTCCGTAAGCGAAGTACCGGTTCCCAGCGGCCACGCGCCGGACCCGTACGCCCCGCGCGTCAAGGAGATCGGCCAGTTCGGTCATCTCGCATGGCTCACTCTCGTGCCAGCGCCAGGGGGACGCGACCGGTTCCCCGGTGAGATGGGATGAGGCGTGGGCGTGCACGACGTCCACGAGTACGTCGTCGGGTGTGTCCACCGGCCAGACGGACGGCTCGCTGTCCAGTACCGGATCCACCACCGCCCAGACGATGGCGTGTCCCATGCGTACGTGCGCCAGGCCGACCGATTGAACACCGGACAGCGCTACCTTCAGGAGCATCCGCCCTCGCGAGTCGTCGAAGTGAACCCGTCCGGCGAGCTCGGGATGACGTTCGCGCAGAGCTTGCTCCATGCTCTGGAAGTGCAGGTGCCTGCCGAAGGCGGCGACCATGTCGCCAGGCGGGAAGGGCAAGGGACACACACTCCTGTCGGGACGGGCCGCGTGCTCGAGGGGCGGCGAGGTCATTGATCCGTCGTCGGAGCGTAGGCCGACCTGTTTCGCTCGCTCAAAGGTTTTGGGGCATGGGTAGGGGAGTTGGCCGTGCAATTGGCCGGATCGTGTCCCTGACCCCGTGGATATAGGGCCCCCGGTGTTGCTCGATTGGGATCGCAAGCCCGAGCTGCCAGGAGGCCCTGCCCTTATGCCCCGATCACCGAGCGATCACCGGAAGAGGAACCCTGTTCGATTGATCAAGCCTGCCAAGTGGTGGGCGGAGGTTTGCTTAGCCTCGATTCTTCAGCGGTCGTGGGTGCATGACTGACCTGTCGGTTCGCCCTGTTTGTTCCGCGTGATCGCGGGCGGGTGTTCGCGTGTCGCTGCGGCTGCGCCGGGGTTCCACGTCACCCGGAGATGGTGCGGTCTACTCCTTTCCTTGTCTCGTCGGCACTGCTGGGCGAGGCGTCAGGTGATGGCGGGCAGGGTGGTCAGCCGGTGCCAGCAGGTGGTGAACGCCGTTGCCCAGGGCCAGGTCCGCTCGATCCGCAGCCAGCGGCGGCGGGCGTGGTCGGCGAGGCGGGCGGGCAGGTGGTAGAGGCGGAAGCGCATGGTGTCCGGCTCGGCGTTGGCCAGGTCGTCGATGTCGTGCAGGGCCAGCAGCCGCAACCACGCGTCAAGATCGGCGGCGAGGTTCGCAGCGAGCATCCACCCACGGTTGACCTCCCACGACTGCGAGGGCAGGTTGCCCAGGCCCATCGCCTTGTTGGTGCGTACCCGGTCTTCCACCCCGGCGTGAGAGCGGTGCAGCACGTCCAGGAACTGAGCGTGGCCCGATCCGAAGGGTTAGAGGTCCTAACAGAAGCTGTTGATCATGTGGCTGTCGGTCCGGTTGCTCGTTGGTGTAGCCGTGGGGAAGCACCAGCCGAGGCCGCGGATCGTCTCGGATGAACTGTGGTCGTTGATCGAGCCGTTGCTGCCCGAGCCAGGCCCGAAGCTGGCTGCAGGCCGGCCTCGAGTGCCGGACCGGCAAGCGCTGTGCGGGATCCTCTTGTTGCTGCACACCGGGATCCAGTGGGAGTACCTGCCCCAGGAGCTGGGCTTCGGTTCGGGCATGACCTGCTGGCGGCGCCTGGCCGCATGGAACGAAGCCGGTGTGTGGGACGAACTGCACCTGGTACTGCTGAAGAAGCTGCGGTCGGCGAAGAAGCTGGACTGGTCGCGGGCGGTGATCGACTCCTCCCACGTGCGGGCGGCCCGACGGGGCCCAAAAGCGGTGTCGCTGACAGGCGGCAACCGCAACGACGTCACCCAGCTGCTGCCCCTGCTCAGCGAGCGTGACGAGGCCAGGAAGTGCAGATCCTCCTGGCGCAGGCCCAGGGCTTCCCCGATCCGCAGGCCGGGTCGCGGCGAGCAGCGCGACCAGAAAACGGTCCCGCGCCCGGGGCGTATCCGCGATCATGCGGCGGATCTGCTCCGGGGACAGGTCCTCGTAGCCGGGCTCGCTGACCTGGAAACGAAAAGCCGACACCTGTATCTGACGCCACTGTCCGCGCTCGCCGGCGTCGTAACCGGCCGGCAGAGAACCGCAGGAACTTCGGCTCCGACAGCAGGCCAGCTGTCTGGGCGGGGACCCAGCCGTGAAGCGCGCCGAAGCGCAGGAAGTCCGTGACCGCCGTCATCACCGCGTTCGCCGTACCCTGCGAACGGTAGCGGGGCACCGCCGCTATCGGGGAGCGACGGCCGTGGGCTGGCAGCGGCGTGGTGACCAGCCACTGCTGCAGCCCGGACAACTCCATGAAAGTCGGACGCGACCACTCGATACGGCGCTGCATGGCCGCGGGGCGTTCTTCGGCACCATCTGCGGTTCGAAGTCGCCGTTGCGGTCCCGCGGCACGACCGCGGTGACCGCACCGACGTCCGTGAGCACGGTCTTCGCGGAGTTCCCGCTGCGTGAGTTGCCCGATCCGCGACCTGCGGGGTCGTGCTTCTCGTAGCCGAGGTGCTCGGTCATCTCCGCTTCAAGGGCCCGTTCCAGCAGGGCCCTGGTGATCTCCGTCAACAACCGCCCTCACCAAGCAAGGCCGCCCCGGAGGCGTCGGCGCGGTCCATCAACCGCTCGACGACCTCGTCGACCAACGCGCCTTCCGCCAGCCCTTCGACTGGCTCGATCTTGTCCGCCGTGACTCGTCGTTCCGCCCGGCCAGAGGACCCGGGTCGAACCCTCGGCCAGGCTGTCACGTCACGGACTTACATGATCTTCCAATCAGACACTCCCGAGCCATCTTCCAGACACGCTCCGTTGGTGTGTGCATCCAGCACTTGGGGCGTGGCTTCGCGCACTTTCGGCGGCCCCGGATCGGAGGCCAGAGCCGCCTCATCTGCGTATTGCCAGGCGTCGGCGGCGACGGTTCACGCAGCCGCCCGCACCCCATACCACTCCTTGAGGCATGGGAAGTCCGTGTCCCAGGGCGAACCTGGCAATCTTCCCAAGTCTGACCAGATTGGTGCACTGTCGAACCAGTGGTCGGTGGCCAGCATGTCCAGTGCGTGTGCGGCTTCGTGGTTCTCGTCGAGACGGCTACGGGTCTGGGTGTGGCTGAAGTTCCGAAGTGTCGGGGGCGGGGTCATGCATTCGGCGACAGCCTGCAGCAGAGCGGACACCGTCACCGGTGCGGGATACGCCGCGTGGTAGACGGAGGTCGACAGCTCTTCTCGCGAGTTGAGGCCGACTGCCACGATGAGTGCGGCCAGTTCGGTCGCGGCGATGACGGACAGTTTGGCGTTCCAGCCCGTGGGTGTGCCGGACATGGCCTGCAACAAGCGGATGAGCCCGGGGACGACCCAGGTGTCGCCGCGCCCGTACACCAGGTGCGGACGCAGGACGATCCCACCGGCGGCCAGTACAGTGTCCTCCGCTGCGGCCCGCGTCTGCGACGTCGGGGATTGCGGTCGGCGCAGAAGTTCCTCGGGGCGGGCGCAGCGGAAGGTGCCGCGCCCGTAGACGGAGGCGGTACTGAGATACACGATGCGGGACACCCCGGCGCGCTGCGCTTCGGCAACGAGCGCGGCGGTCCCGCGGGCGTTGACGGCACGACTGCTCTGAGGGGTTCCGCCGATCTGCGAGGCGCAGTGCATGAGGACATCGACGCCGTCGCACAGACCCCGTAGTGAGGTGGGGTCCGCCAGGTTCGCGTGGACGACCCGGGATGGGCCGTCGAGGGGCAACTGCGGCGGCCGGCGATGTGACATCAAGGTCAGCTCCCTGCCGGTGCGCGCGGCTTCACGGGAGACGTGGCTGCCGATGAAGCCACTCGCTCCGGTGATCAGGATGCGTTGCATGTGGGTGCTCCGGTCGATGGGAGGTCAGCGGATGCGGGGCCGCAGCGCGAGGCGTGCAGTGAAGACGGTCCGGTCGAACTGGATCCCTCGCACGTCGACCAGTGCGTCGCCGCCCGCGTCGACGCCGGCGGGTATTGCCTCGATGTCGCAGCGTGCGTCGAGTTCGGCGTACCGCTCGAAGTAGCTGTCCAGGTCGAGGACGAGGGCGTCGGCCAGGCCCGTGGCGGCGTGGGCGGCCTGGCGGGCCGCCTCCAGGAGCACCATGCCCGGGACGTGGTCGACCGGGTGGTCGAAGAAGATTGGGTGGCTGGTGTCTACACGCAGCTCCCAGATGTTGCCGCGGCCGACAGTGTCCTCGCTGAGCACCACGTGCTGCGGGTCGGTGCGACCCACGCGCCTCGGGTCGATTGCCGGGCCCGGGAGAAGGCGGGTTTGCATCGGCCGCTCGCCGCGCAGCCGCTTGTAGACGGTAGGGCCGGTGCAGTTGAAGGCCGCGCCGGCCGTCGCCAGGGCCACACCGTTGACCTTTGCGGTCACCTCGTAATGCATGCCTGCCAGGTTCTTCCCGCGCCGGACGATGTCGCGGCACACCGTGTGCAGCTCGACCTCCGTGGGAGCGGGTGTGGCGGCGAACAGCTCTCGTGTGGCAGCAAACGATATGGATCGCATGAGGAACTGATGACCGAAGGCGACCTCGAACTCGGCGTGCGCGAGGAGCGAGCCGACTTGCCGCACCGATTCGACCAGGAGCATCGAATCCTGGTAGCCGTTTGACTGGGCAAACAGGGAGTGCCCACGCGGCCACTGAGCGTCCACAACGAACGTGTGGGGTGCAGCGGTCGGGTGCCAACTGGTGAGCAGGACCTCGGAGACGGCGGCACGGTGTACGTACTGGCGCGGGACGATCGAGGTAAAAACTATCGGCGAAGATTCGGTCGTTACAGTCATTTGCGGCGTCTCTGTCGATTTGTAATCGGGGAGGAGTCGCGGGTGCGACAACGAGCCCTGGTCGGCCCTCCCATAAAATACAGACAGGTCTGTCGAATGACAGTAAGAACTTTTTCGTGAGCGGATGTCTCTGCATGTGGTGGACCGGGAGACTCGCCGCACCGGCCGAGCGCGCCGCCCTGCCCCTCGGGGGTGTCGTCGGCAGTTGTTGCCCCAGCTTGCAGCGCAACGACGTGAGGTGGAATGCCGGACTAGGCCCACCAGCGCCGACCTCCGCCAGGAACGAGCGGTACTCCTCGGGGAGTGCGATGCCGAACGGCGCCTTGACCTCGACAATCTCAGTGGGTTT
This sequence comes from Streptomyces sp. MUSC 14, assembly GCF_001866675.1. Lineage (NCBI taxonomy): Bacteria > Bacillati > Actinomycetota > Actinomycetes > Kitasatosporales > Streptomycetaceae > Streptomyces > Streptomyces sp. MUSC 14. The sequence goes on along the minus strand of NZ_MLYN01000035.1, from coordinate 242,341 downwards.
CACGTTCGATCGCCCAGCCGTGGTGCGCGACGGAACCGGCCAGGCCGGGCATATGATGCAGACTGGTCTGTAGGCCTTGACGACGGCAGGGGCAGATATGGCGAAGCAGGAGCGCGGAACCCGATCGCGGCGAGCGATCTTGGAGGCCGCTGCAGAGGTGTTCGACCTGCATGGCTACGACGGCGCAAGCACGAATGAGATCCTCGCTCGCAGTGGCCTGACCCGTGGTGCCCTATATCACCACTTTCCTTCCAAAGAGTCGATCGCCATGGCACTGTTCGAGGCCCACGGCGAAGCCCTCGTCGTCCCCGACCAACCCATCCGAATCCAGACGATCATCGATCTGACCTTCGCGTTCGCCCGCCAACTCCAGCGCGATCCGGTCCTGCGCGCCAGCGTGCGCCTGGCGGTGGAAAAGACGTCGTTCCCCCGACCTGTGCACACGCCGTACGAGCAGTCGAGCGCGACCATCCGTGAGCTCCTCGAACAGGCAGGGAAGCACGGCGAGATCCTGCCGGGACTTGACCTGAACGAAGTCTCCGCTGTCATCGTGGGAGCCTTCACCGGCATGCAGGTGATGTCCGAGGTCTACACCGATCGGGAGGATCTCCCCGAGCGTGTCACCGCGATGTGGCGGCTGCTGCTGCCGGGCCTGGTCGCCCCCGGCATGATCGGCCATCTGCGCGTCACCCCACTGCCAGCACCGGAGGGCGGGGCCACCAGCGCCCAATAGGGCTCACCGGGCGCTCCCGTCCACGGCGAGGCACGCCCCGGTCCTCCTTCAAGTGCCCAACAGCTGTTGTCGTCTCGCGCTGGTATGAGCCGGGTCGACGCCGCGTCAATCCGGGTCTTGGCAAGCAATCGGGGCGCATCATCGAATCCGACTGGGCACATCTCGGGCGGCATACCTACCGCGGCAGGTCCGCCGCTGCATCCCTCTCACGCCCGGCCACGGTCCTCTCCGCTTCCGTGAAGAGCGGCAGGACCATGTCCCAAATCCGCCCAGCGTTCTGGGAGTTCCACCAGGCCGTGTCCGCGTACCCGAGGGACTCCAGGCCCGCGGTCACCACCACCGCCAGGTCGGCGAGGACCCGCCGGTCGGATCGGTCACGTGCTGCCGCGAGGACTTCGTCGTGCACGCGGGCGAGTATCTCGTCCCGCAGTCGCGGAGGCGCCTCGGTGCCGTCTGCTGCTAGTTGCAGCCCGGCGCGTACAAGTCGATCCTCCGCCAGGGCTCTTCCCAGGGCGACACTGAATCGCGCCGGGGCGTCGGCGCCGGCATTGGCGAAGCTGCGTTCGGCCAGTTCGAAGACGCGGTCCTGGGCCCGCGCATGGATCTCGGCAACCACTTCCCCGATGGACACGAAGTGGTGGTAGAGCGCGCCTCTACTCACCCCCGCGGCTTTGCAGATGTTGACCAGACCAGCGTCGGCCAGCCGGCCGTTCGCGATGAGGTCCATGGTGGCGCGCACGATTGCTTCACGGACCGGCTGCGACCGTATTCGCATCGTAAACCCCTGATCATTTGTGACAGCTCTCAGTGCGGCAGCTTGAGCGATGAGGCGGCACCTGGCGTCGTGCCTACCCGAAGAACCATACAGATCTGCCTGGTTTTAGGGAACGCCCTTGCTGCCGGATCTTGAAATATGCCCAAGATGCCCGAATTTGCCCAGGGTGAGCGACGAAGCCCAGGAGGGAGTCCTTCTCGGCTCGCGTAGCGAACACGGCGGAGTGTCTTCTGTGCGCCCCTCAACCTCCGGGGCAACACATCAGGCGATGCGTTGCGCACGGTGCGGCCGGCGTGATGGGCGGGCTCCTCCAAGTGGCTTCGCCTGGTGGGCCGGTACGCAGGTCGCACGGTCGCATGCAACCCCGTGCCCTCGGTGCTGCAGCGTGCATCCGGGGAGCCGATCGGGGCGGAGAGCTGAGGAGCAGTAGACACATAAGCATCGAAAAGCCCGACTCAAGTGACTGTGTCACCTTGCGTATGGGTTGGACCCGGGAGCGCAAAACCACCGTTGAGCTGGGAAGGTGTGACCCTGGACACCGACTGTCGGCCATTGACAAACAGGCCAGTCTGTTTGTTAACTGACGTCGTGCCGAGCGCGCCGCCCCGATCATCCTTCGGGTTTCCGGAGTGGCTACGGGTGCAGCGACGAAACCGGGCGTGCGTCCGGCTTCGCTCTCCCCATCTCTCGGCCGCACAAGCCTGAAGTCGCCCTACACATCCGCGACTTCGACGATGACTTCGACAAGAACGGAATGCCCCTGATAGCGCTTCCCAAGGCGTTTTGGCTGCTGTGGTGCGGTCAGACCGTCAGCTGACTCGGCATCTGGTGTCGGACTTCCTGGTCCTCTACGTGGAGCAGGGAAAATTTGTGACCGACCACCTGACACCGGTCATCGTCGGCCTCTTCGGTGCCGGGGTGTCGTCCTTTCCGGCCTGGTGGGCAGGGCTGTTGCTGATGCGGCCCACTGTGCACCTGGTCAACACGGCACGTGCCGGCCTCGACGATGAGTCCATGCTCGTCGATGCACTTCGCATACGCCAGGACGCCAGCCATAAGGTCCCCGCCGCACCGGCCCCGCTGCCGGCCTCGGTACCCACCACCACCTGAGCATCCGCACCTGCCCCGCATGTTGGAGAAACCTTGTCTGCTCCCTGTTCGGTCGAGACCGTGCGCTCCCTGATGCCCAGAGCCCGCGATGACCTCGCGGAACTGGTCGCGCTGCGCACCGTCGTCGGTATCTCACCCCTGGACCAGTTCGATCGTGCGGCCGACCGGATTGCCGCCATGCTCGCGGATGCCGGTTTCCCCGAGACCCGACTGCTCTCCACCGATGAGGGTCCCAAGACGGTGTACGCTCGCCGCCCCGGACCACCCGGTGCACCGTCCGTGGTGCTTTACGCGCACTACGACGTCGTCTCTGCGCAGGACGAAACCTCTTGGCGTACACCCCCGTTCGAGCTGACTGAACGCGAGGGGCGTTGGTACGGCCGGGGCAGCGCGGACTGCAAAGGCAACATCGTCATGCACCTGACGGCGCTGCGTACGCTTCAGGAAGCCCTGCCTCATGAGCCCTACCCGGACGTCGACTTGGCCGTCATCGTCGACGGCTGTGAGGAGCCTGGCGACGGCAGCCTTGAGAAGGTGCTGCGAGCCCATCCTGACCTGTCGACGCCGGACGTGGTCGTCGTCGCCGACACGGGGAACGTCGAGTCCGGCATCCCCACCCTCACCACCTCTCTGCGCGGCATGGCAGTAGTGGAGATCGAGCTCTCCACGCTGTCCAAAACGCTGCACTCGGGCCAGTTCGGTGGGCCCGTGCCCGACGCGATGACCGCTCTGATCCGTCTCCTGGCCACATTGCACGACAGTCAGGGAGCACCTTGTGTGCCGGGGGCCGGCGCCGGCGAGACGGCGCGACCCCGTGCCGCCGCTGAGTACTCCGAGACGGATCTCCGCGCCGATGCCGGCGTCCTGGACGGTGTCGCGCTCATCGGCACCGGCAGCATTGCCGACCGGCTGTGGAGTCGGCCCGCCATCACTGTGCTCGCCGTTCAGTCGCCGCAACTTGACGACGCCGTTCCCGCGTTGCTGCCCTCGGCGAAAGCGCTGATCAGTGTGCGCACCCCGCCTGGTGTGGACGTATCCCGAGTCCATGAGGAGCTGGCCGATCACTTGCGTCGGCAGGCGCCTTGGGGTGCGCACATGGAAATCCGGCGCGTCACGAGCGGCCCGTCCTTTCTCGCCGACTCCGGGGGACAGGCCCATGCCGAGATGCGCGACGCCCTGCACGATGCCTTCGGCGTACCGGCCCGCGACGTGGGGGCCGGTGGCTCTATCGCCGTCTGTTCCGTCTTCCGGACGCTCTATCCGGACACAGAGATCCTCTTGTGTGGCGTCGAGGACCCGCCCTCGCAGATCCACGGCATCGACGAGAGCGTGAGCCCGAGCGAGATCGCCTCTCTGGCTCATGCCGAAGTCCTCTTCCTGCGCCGCCTTGCCGCCCTCCGAACGAACCCGAGCAGATCAGGCGAAGACGCTCCCCGTCTGTCCTCGACCGGCCTGCAGGAGGACCGATGATCTACCAGCACGCCAGCGAAATCGTCACCGACGAGGTCTTCCTCGAACTGGATGGCATCCTGCCGGACCGTCAGCTCTTCCTGAAGCTGGAAGGGATGAACCCGGCCGGGTCGGTAAAGCTCAAGTCCGCGCTGGGCATGGTGGAGGACGCCGAACGCAAGGGTGTGCTCGTGCCCGGCGGCCGGATCGTCGAGTCCTCCTCCGGCAGCCTCGGCATCGCCCTGTCTGTGATCGCCGCCTCGCGCGGATATCACTTCACCTGCGTGACCGACCCGAACATCTCCTCGCAGAGTCTGGCGCTGATCCGCGCCTTGGGAGCCGAGGTCCTCCAGGTCACGCAGAAGGACCGCAACGGCGGCTACCTCGGCACCCGCATCGCCCGTATCCGTGAGATGACCGGGGCCGACCCGAACCTCGTGTGGCTCAACCAGTACGCCAACCCCGCCAACGCGCAGGCGCACGCGCAGTGGACTGCCACCTCGATACTCAAGAACATCGGACATGTCGACACCCTGCTGGTCGGTGCCGGAACCACCGGCACCCTCATGGGCTGCACGCGTCACTTCCGAATGTTCTCCCCCTGGACGAGGATCGTCGCAGTGGACACGGCCGGATCGGTCACCTTCGGCGGCCTGCCCGGCCCACGCCACATCCCCGGCCTCGGCACCAGCCGCCGTCCCGAACTGTGCCAGCCCGAGCAGGTGGACGAGGTGATCCTCGTCGACGAGCGCGACGCCGTACGCATGTGCCGACGCATGGCCCGTGAACACGGATTGGCGCTCGGCGGCTCCACTGGATCCGTGCTCGCCGCCCTGGAATCGATTGCCGACAGAGTCCCCACAGGCTCGCGCGTGGTGGCGCTCTCCCCTGACATGGGAGACCGCTACGTCAAGACGATCTACGACGACATGTGGGTGGCCGACACGTTCGGCACTGGTGTCCTCGACGACTCCGCCAGACGTCCCGTCGCCGTGTGACCCGATGCCTGCGTCCCCGCCAGGCCACACCCGCACATTTGCTGAGACCAGCAACGAGACAAGGGAAACCTCTGCATGTTCGACTTCCATGTCGTGGGCGGCGCCGCCCTGCGCACCCTCATCGACGCCTCTCGTCCCGACATCGTCGAGACGGTCCGCTCCGCCTACCTCACCCACGGTGACGGCGAATCGGTCAACCCGAACAGCTACTTCCTGCGCTTCCCGGAGAAGCCGGACGCCCGCATCATCGCGTTGCCCGCCCACCTCGGTGGCGACTACGGCGTCTCAGGGATCAAGTGGATCGCCAGTTACCCGCGCAACATCGAGCGCAACATTCCACGCGCCTCGGCCACACTGCTGCTCAACGACTACGAGACGGGCTACCCCTTCGCCTGCCTGGAGGCGTCCCAGATCAGCTCCGCCCGCACCGCCGCGTCTGCCGTCTTGGGTGCCCAGGAACTGACCGGTGGCCGTACTGCGGACCGAATCTGTCTGGTGGGCGCAGGAATCATCGCGCGTAACATTGCCGAATTCTTCGCCGCGCAGTCGTGGAACGTGAACCGCTTCGTCGTGCACGACCAGAACGCTTCCTACGCGGATGCGCTCACCCGGCGCATCGGTGACCTGGGATACGGTGCCGAGCGCGCGGACTCCTTCGAACACGCCACGGCTGACGCTGACATCGTCGTCTTCGCCACGACTGCGCCCGAGCCCTGGGTGACCCGGACCGATGCCTTCGCTGCCGGACAGACCGTCCTCAACATCTCGCTGCGAGACCTCGGCCCGGACGTCATCGCCGGTGCGCAGAACATCCTCGACGACGTCGACCACTGCCTGACGGCCAATACCTCCCCGCACCTGGCGGAACAGCAGCTCGGGCACCGCGACTTCATCGACGGCACCCTCGCGCAGGTGATCCGCGGCGAGGTCGCCCCCGCAGCCGACCGACCGCGCATCTTCTCGCCCTTCGGTCTCGGTGTCCTCGACCTCGCCGTCGGACAGCGCCTCTACCAGCAGGCCGTCGACAAGGGCCTCGCGGTCTCGGTGCCGGACTTCTTCGGTGAGACGGAGCGCTGGAGCTGACGCTCGCACACGCTTACTCCCCGTCTCACGAAAGGCCGCTATGCCGAACAGCACCACCCTTGGAGCACTCAAGGCCTCCGGAGCCGCGCAGAGTGCGGAACTGGCCGCCCTCGTGGCCGGCCACGCTCAGCGATTCCCCTGGTACCGCGAACTCCTGCTGAGCCGCGGAGCCCTGGGCTCCGGAGACCTGTCCGATCTTCCTCTTGTGGGCACCGACCTGCTCAGCGCGCACTACTACACCGCCGCTCACCCTCAGCTGCCGGATGCCTCTGCCTACCACACCTCGGGCACCTCTGGCGGACAGCGCAAGCGCATCCTCTACTCGACCGCCGATGACGACGCGTACATCGCCCAACGTCGCGCACTTTTCGGAAAGTTCACCGCGTCGGTACCGCGCGGCGCGGTGGCCGTCGCGGACCTCGGTACCGGCCATGCCGCAGCCTCGGCCCGGCGTGTCTTTGTGGAACTCGGTTACGAGGCTCACGACATCGACTTCACCCGTCCTGTGGAAGAGCACGTCGCGAAGCTCAACGCGTGGCAACCTGACGTCTTCTTCACCATGCCGATGATCCTTGACCGGCTCCTCCAAGCCCGCCCCGCTCTGGACATCCGGCCGCAGAAGATCATGGTCGTGGGCGATGTCGCACCCCCCGCGTGGCGTGCCCACGTGGCCGAACGATTCGGCCTGCGGGCCGAGGACGTCCTGGACGTGTTCGGCTCGATCGAGATGGGGGCCATCGGCTATTCGTGCGCCGAGACGGGCCTCTACCACTTCCACGACCACATCGTTCCCGAAGTCCTGACTCGCGAAGAGCTGAGCCGGCACACCGAGAACGAACTGGTCCCGTCCCGGCAGGAAGGCAGCGGGGCGCTCCTGCTCACGTCCTTCACTCGTGACTACTTCCCCGCGGTGCGTTACGTGACCGGCGATGCGGTCACCGGTCTGCGCCGCATCCGTCACGAGGGCCGCGAGGTGTTCGCGTTCGAACGCATCGACGGGCGGCTTGCCGGCGACTTCAAGCACGGCGAGCGGATCAGCAACCACGACTTGGCGCAGATCATGGCGGAGGTCTTCCCCGGCCACCCGTTCGAGGCGGGCGACGATGACGGCCTGGTCATCAGAGTCGTCGCCGAAACGGTGGATGACGACCAGGTCGTCGCGGTCCGCGCGGCCGTGGACCGGCGGGCTCCCGATGTCGCCCAGATGATCGCGTCCGGACTGGTCGGACCAGTGCGCGTGCAGGCCGTCACGCCGGACGGGCTCCGGTCGGGCCAGGCCAAGCGACGCCTCGACCTGAAGGAGGGCTGACCGATGTGCGGAATAGCTGGAACAGTGTCTCTTGGGCATGCTTCTGCCAACACCTCGTACGCCCTCGCCGCCTGCGCGGCCATGGCGCACCGAGGCCCGGACGAGACGGGGTCCCACACCACACCGGACGCGTCCCTGGCGATGTGCAGGCTGAAGGTCATCGGCCTGGACGACGGCTCCCAGCCCGTCTTCAGCGACGATGGCACGGTCGTCTGCGTCCTCAACGGTGAGATCTACAACCACCAGGAACTGCGCGCCTTCCTCGCATCGCGAGGACGCCCGGTCCAGGGCGGCAGCGACGCGCAGGTACTGCCGCATCTCTACCAGGAACTGGGCGAGCACTTCGTCGAGCGGCTGCACGGCATGTTCGCCATCGCCGTGTACGACACCCGTAACGACCGACTCGTCCTGGCCACTGACCGGGTTGGCAAGAAGCCACTGTTCTACGCGAAGCCGGACGCTGATTCGGTGGCGTTCGCGTCGGAGCTCCCCGCGCTGATGCTGCACCCCGGCATCAGCCGGCACATCGACCCCCTTGCCGTGGACCAGTACCTCGGTTACCGGGTGGTCCCCGCGCCACACACGATCTACCGGCAGGTCCGCAAACTGGAGCCGGCGACGACCCTGGTCCTGGAACGGGGTCGGCCCGAGCGGCGTCGCAGGTACTGGCAGTTCAACTTCACCGCCGAGCTCACCGACCTGCCGCAGGCCGATGTCGACGACCGCATCGATGCGCTGCTTCAGCAGGCCGTGCAGGACCGGTTGGAGTCAGAGGTGCCGCTCGGCGCGATGCTCAGCGGCGGGCTCGACTCCAGCCTCGTGGTGGCCATGGCCACCAAGCAGCTCGGCAGGCCCCTGCACACGTTCTCCGTCGGTTTCGAGCACGCTGCCTTCGACGAGTCAGTGCACGCTCGTGCCGTGGCCGAGCACTGCGGCACCTGGCATCACACGTACCAGATCGGTCCGCAGGATGCGATGGAGGCCGTCGACACCATCCTCAGCCACATGGGGGAGCCGTACGCCTTCCCCTCCGCGATTGCGGCCTCCTGCATGTACAGGTTGGCCAGGCAGTACGTGACCGTGGTGCTGACCGGTGACGGATCCGACGAGATCTTCTGCGGCTACGGCCGATACCAGCGGCTGCGCGACCTCTCAGGGGGAGGGAGCCTCGCCGATCGCTACGAGGGCGTCCTGCTGGACGGCGTTCCCCACGCGCTCAAGAGTCGACTGTACGCGGCCGACTTCGCCGCACAGCTGCCGCGCCAGCCGCACAACTACCTGCAGGCCCGATTCGACCGGACCGACCCCTCGGTCCCCGACCTGGACCGCGCCATGCAGGTCGACAGCGGTTTCTGGCTGTCCGACGCCCAGTTGGTAAAGATCGACCGGATGTCTATGGCGCACTCCGTCGAACCCCGCAGCCCTCTGCTCGACCACCGGCTGATCGACTTCGTGACCCGAATTCCCGCGGACCGCAAGCTTGTCGGCCGCCAGGAGAAGGCCCCGCTCAAGCGGGTGGCCGCCCGTTACCTGCCCCGACAGGTCCTGGACCGCCGCAAGCAGGAACTGGCCGTGCCCCTGGAGAGTTGGCTGGGCACGGAGCTCCGGTCCACGATCAGTGACACCCTGACATCCGAAGCCGCCCTGGAACGTGGCTACTTCGACCCGGATGCCCTGCGCTCCACTGTTTCCGAGTTTCGCCCCGAGCACAGCTACGCGCTGTGGACGCTCTACATGCTCGAGCGCTGGCACCAACTGCAAGAGAACGGCACGGCCCGCGACAAGGCCGCTGTTGCCTACGCCTGACGCCCAGGCACTCCTGTCCGAATCCGTGAACGAGCAAAGGAACCGCCATGTCATCCTCTGCATCACTTCTGGGTACCGTGCCCATGCCGGCTGAGGCAGCCCGACTCAAGCGCGCCTTTGACGCCGACCGACTGCTGCGCGAACTCACCTCGGTGCGCGGGCACACCTGGGACCAGCAGCGCGTCTACACCGAGGACGGCGTCGGTGCCGCGACCGACGTCGACTGGCGCTGCCTCGCCTTGCGCAGCCCCGGCGGCGACGGCGACCGCACCGACCCGGGCGGTCCCGGTCCGCAGGACTTCACCGACACCGTCTGGCTCGACCGCATCCCGTACGTCCGCGACATCCTGGACTCCATCCCAGCCCCGCTGCACGCGGTCCGGTTCATGGCGCTCGGCCCGGACACAGTCGGAATCGACCACAGCGACCCCAAGTACGGGCCGCGCTGGGGTGTCGGCCGACTGCACGTGCCGGTCGTGACCAACCCCGAAGCCGTGCTCGTCCTCGACGGTGTCGAGCACCGTTGGCAGCCGGGCGAGTTCTGGTTCGGCGACTTCAGCCGCACCCACCGCGTACAGAACACCGGCAGCGACGCCCGGGTGCACCTGGTCATCGATGTCCTGGTCACTCCGGGGCTGGTGGCCCTCTTCCCCGAGACCTGGCAGGAGTACTTCCGCGACGGCGAGATCCTCTTCAACCGTCAGGAGTGCCCGCAGACCGTCGAAGAACGCCGACGGCTCGGAACCACCCGCTTCTCCCTGCCCGCCACGTTCCACCTGTGGGAGGACGACACCGCGCTCTCCGCCGACCTGCCCCAGGAGACGGTGACCCTTGTGGAGGACGGCGAACGCATGGTCCTGCGCCTGCCGGGTGACCGGGTCTTTGCGCTGGTGCACCTCGGTGACCATGAGTACCGCTTCGCCGGCTGGAGTGAGGAGCGCACCCTCCAGGTCTTTCCTGATGGGCCGGACCCCCGGGTCGTCCTGCGCACCCGTGAGGGCAGCCAGGTCCACGAGCTGATCCTGTCCGCCGAACGCCTCTCCGCCTGATCCACCACCGTGCGGGACGCGACGCGCTCGCGTCCCGCAACCCCGACTGAGGGAAGCCATGACAGCTGTTGTCGTCATCACCGACCTGGTCGTGCTGGCCAAGCATCTGCGTCTTCTGGACCTGACCGAACAGCGCGGCGTGACACCGCTGTTCGTGTTCGGGCCCGAGACACCCGCCGAGGAACTCGCCCGGCACCGCAGTGACCCGGCACACCCACTCTCCCGCATCCCGGACGAGAACCTTCGCCACGTAACGGACACATCGCTCGAGACGGTGCTGCGTGCGGTCACACCATGGCTGCACGAACACACGGTGCGTGCGGTGCTGAACGTCGGTGAGGTATTCGTAGAAGCCGCCGGGGCTCTTGCCCAGAGCCTCGGTCTGCCCGGCCCCGGGACGCATGCCGCGCAGGTCTGCCGCAACAAGGTGCTCCAGCGTCTTGCAGCGCCTGCCCTGGCGCCGCGATGGACCCTGTTGGACACGACGCGCAGCAATGCCGCGGACGGCTGGGCGGTGTTCCCCGCTGTGCTCAAACCGGCCTCGCGGATGTCGAGTTCGGGTGTCAGAGCAGTCACGGAGCCGTCCGCCGTCCGCCCGCTCCTGCCCGACTACGGCACGGATGAGCTGCTGTTGCTCGAGGAGCGGATCGAAGGCCGTGAGTTCTCCGTCGAGACACTGGTACGTGACGGCCGTGTGCTGTGGGCGGGCATCACGGCGAAGGACACCAACGAATCCGGCACCTCGTTCTTCACCGAGACCGGCCACACGTCGCCCGCGCCCCACCTCACCCCGGACCAGGAGCGACTGTTGCTCGGGGCCAACGAGGAGTTCCTGCGGTCCGTCCGGTTCGGCACGGGCATGAGCCACGCCGAGTTCCGGCTGACCGCCGATGACCGGGTGGTCCTGATGGAGGCCGCCGCTCGCCCGCCTGGTGACGCCATCACGCGCCTGTGGCGGCTGGCCACTGGTATGGATCTCGATGCGGCCCTGCTGGACCTCGTGCTCGGTGTCGAACCGGTCACCGCGTCACCGCAGCGTCGGGCCCGGCAGGTCTATCTCGACCACCCCCGGGGCCTCCTCGCGGACGTGACCGCAGACGGCGTACCCGTGCACTGGGTCAGTGAGCAGGGCCAGTGGCCGGACCTGCCGCCGGTCCCGAAGGAGGCACCGCCACAGGGCCACGCGGTCCTGGTGAGTCGGCACCACGGCGACGTGCTGGGTGACCAGTCCGACTCCAAAGGCCGGTCGGTCTCCGTCGTTCTGGACGCTCCGCTCGACGACGACATGGACGCTGCCGTGCTCGGGGCGACCCGGTCCGTCACGATCCACACCGTGCCCGTCGAGGCTCCGGAAGAGGCCTTCCGTTGACCGGCGACACCGGCACTGCCGACACCTCTGTGACGGCCGACGGACCGACGACCTGGCGGACGTCGGCGGCGGGAGTCTGATCATGGAGACGATCGGCCGCGGCGGCATGGCCGCCGCGGCCGTGCCCTTGCAGGATCACGAGTACCGGATTCCTGCGCTCGCTCACCGCGGTGTGCCATGCGGCACTTCAGCCAGCCCCACATGATCTGGGAGAACCCCCGTGACACCCTCGCCCCCCTCCCGTTCGGACATGGCGGCAGAGTCGGCCGTCGTCCCGGATGGCGCCGACCTCCCGGCCGTGTTCCCCTCGTCGTCCGGCTCCCTGCGCAACTGGCTCGCGGTCATCGCCGTAGGTATGAGCGTTTTCGCCTTCACCACCACCGAGATGGTCCCGATCGGACTGCTCCCCGCCATGAGCCGTGACCTGGGCGCCTCCGAGGGCGCTGTCGGCCTTTCGGTGACCCTGTACGGAGCTATCGCGGGCCTGTTCGCACCCGTGCTCACGGTGGCGACGCGCGGGCTTGATCGCCGCAGACTGCTCCTTCTGGTGCTCTGCGTCTTTGTCGTCGGGAACGTCTTCACCGCGCTGTCGTCGTCGTACGCGGTCCTGATGGTCTCGCGGCTGCTGACGGGATTCGCCCACGGCGTGATGTGGTCGATTGCAGCGAGTATCGCCATCCGCCTCGTCTCCTCGGACCAAACGGTCCGTGCCACGGCGGTCGTCTTCAGTGGTATCTCCATCGCATCCGTCGTCGGCGTGCCGTTCGGCACCTTCATCGGTCAGTCCAACTGGCGTATCGCGTTCTGGGCGATCGCCGGGATCGGCGTCGTGATCCTCGCTGCTGTGATCTTCCTCGTGCCGCCCCTCGAACCTCGTGCCGTGGTGCGCCTGGCCGAACTGCCCGAGCTGCTGCGGGATGGCAATCTCCGTATCGCCACCCTCGTCACAGCGGCGGTGGTGATCGGCCACTTCGCCGCGTACACGTACGTCGCGCCTTTCCTGGAGCAGGACGCGGGTACCCCGTCCGGCTGGGTCAGTGCGCTGCTCCTTCTGTACGGGGTGGCCGGCGTGGTCGGCAACTTCGCGGGCGGCGCGGCGGCGCGCGCACTGCGCACCGCCACACTTACCTGCATCCTGCTGCTCACCACCGCCGTCGTACTCATCGTGGTCAACGGCCGGTGGCTCCCCGGAACAATCGCCCTGCTGCTGGTCTGGGGCATCGCCTATGCCGCGCTGCCGGTCTGCCTGCAGACCCTCGTCTTCGCGAGCGCTCCCCAGGCTCCCGAGGCGGCGACGTCCCTGTACATCTGCGCCTTCAATGTCTCCATCGCGCTGGGCGCGCTGGCTGGAGGGCGGGTTGTGGACGCTTCCGGCCCGTCCGCGGTGATGTTCCTCGGCGCCGGATTCGGTGTGGTCGCCGCCCTGCTGATGACCCGGTACCGCGTCGGGCGCCCCGAGTAACACATCCTGTCCCTTCCCTGCTCCATCTGTGCATCCGACGCTCCTCACGAGAGAGTTACCATGCCGACGCTGACCCAAAAAGACCACGTAGTAATTGTTGACGCCTACTCGGGCGGCCGATACCTGATCCCAGCCTTCCAGGCTCTTGGATACCCGGTCATTCACGTTCAGTCCGGGTCGATCGGCCCCTTCACCCGCGACAACGAAGTGGCGGCGGCCCGCGCCGAAATCCATCTGGTCAACGACGGTGACGTTAGCGCACTGGTTGAGACTCTGCGTGCGGCATCAGCACGGATTGTGCTGGCGGGGAGTGAGGGTGGAGTACTCCTTGCCGATCAACTGGCAGACAGCTTGGACCTGCCATTTCGCAATCACGCAGCACTGTCCATGGCGCGACGCGACAAGTTCGACATGCAGGAGCAGCTCCGACAGGCGGGCGTGGCGAGCATCAAGCAGGCTCGCGTCACCGATGCCGAGGGGCTTGACACCTGGCTGACCTCACATGACGCATATCCCGTCGTGGTCAAGCCGCTGCTCAGCGCCGCGACGGAATGCGTGTTCGTGTGCCACTCGCGTGCGGAAGCCCATAAGGCCCTCGATGAAATCATCGGGAGTACGGACCTGTTCGGGAACCGGAACGATGCGGCGGTGTGCCAGGAGTTTCTGGTCGGTGTCGAGTATGTGATCAACGGTATCGCCTGCCAAGGACGTCACTCCATTACGGAGGCATGGCAGTCCGACAAGGTCGACAACCACGGATTTCATGTCTACGACACGCAGTACCTCTTCTGCGAAGAAGATCCGGGCTTTGCAGAGATAATCAAGTACGTCGGCGACGCATGCAGCGCACTCGGGCTTGTGAACGGTCCCTTCCATGCGGAAGTCATGCTCACGGACAGGGGGCCCGTGTTGATCGAGGTCGGAGCGCGTATCTCGGGTGGCGCCGATCCGTATGTTGTCGAGAGCTGCCTGGGCCACTCGCAGATCAGTTGGGTGGTACAGGCTTCACTGAACCCCAGCGCATTCACTCAGGCTCGGGAAATTCTGCCGCCTGTCCCGCGGTCCCAGAGGGCTGCTTACGTGTACCTGATTGCCAAGACGGAGGGGCGAGTTCAAGAAGCTGATCTCTCCAAATTCCTCAGCATCGACGGCGTGGTGAACGCCAGTTATCAATATGCGCCGGGTGACCGCCAAATGATAACGAAGGATGCGATTACTGCCGCAGGAGTGGTCCTCCTGACTGCCGAAACCCAGGAAGAGCTCAACGATCGGGTGCGTCAGGTTCGAGAAATCGAGGCTTCGATGTATGAGGAAATCATCGACAGGGAATCGGCTTGATGACGTACGCTACCGCAGCGCCGATTCATCGCGTTGGAGAGATGTCCCCCGGGCCCCGCTCCGGGGACCCATCGCACCCGCAAGGGCTGGCCCTCGCACCGTTCCGCGGGCTGCGCTACGTCCCCGACCAGGTCCGCAGCCTGTCCGCGGTCACCTCGCCACCGTACGACGTCGTGGTCAGGCCCGATGGCGTGGTCGAGCTGGAGGGCGCTGACCCGCACAACGTCGTACGGCTGATCCTGCCGCGCGACGGCGACCCGGAGACCAGCCACGCCCGCGCCGCCGAGGCGCTGCGACGCTGGCAGAAGCTGGGCGTACTCGTCGCCGACGAAACCCCCGCGCTGTACGTCTACGAGCAGCAAACCGCCGACGGGGTCCTGCAGCGCGGACTCATCGGCAACCTGCGTCTCAGCACCCCGGACGAGGGAGTGGTGCTGCCGCACGAGGACGTCATGCCCGCACCGGTGGCCGACCGCGCGGGACTCATGCGGGCCGCCGCGGCCAACCTCGAACCCCTGCTGCTCGCCTACCACGGCGGCGGCCCCGGCGCGGCCGCCCGGACCGTCAACGGCACGGCGGAACGCCCGCCGCTGCTCGCCACGATCACCGAGGACGGCGCCCGGCACCGGCTCTGGGCCGTCACCGATCCCGACGAGATCGCCGCCGTCAACGCCGACCTCGCCCCGCGCCAGGCCCTCATCGCCGACGGCCACCACCGCTGGGCGACGTACTTGCGGCTGCGGCAAGAGCAGGAGGGCCCGAGCCCCTGGGACTACGGCCTGGTGCTGCTCGTCGACACCAGCCGCTACCCGCTGCGGGTACGCGCCATCCACCGCGTGCTGCGCCAACTGCCGGTCGCGGAGGCGTTGTCGGCCGCACAGGACACGTTCCGGATCGAGCAGGTCGACGGCCCGCTGGACACCGCGCTGGCCACGCTCGCCGACGCGATCGCGGCCAGCGGCAACGCGTACCTGCTGGCCGGCGACGGCACGTTCCACCTGCTCACCCGCCCCGATGAGCGACTTCTCGATGCATCCGTACCGCACGACCGCCCCGCCACCTGGCGCCGCCTCGACGCCAGCGTGCTGCACTACGCGATGATCGACCGCCTCTGGCACGTACCGGACACCCCGGACCACATCTCCTACATCCACGACGCCCCGGCCGCGGTCCACAAGGCCGAATGCCTGGGCGGCACCGCGGTGTTGATGCACCCGATCCCCGAAAGGACCGTGCTCGACCTGGCCCGCCAGGGCGTGATGATGCCCCACAAGTCGACGTCTTTCGGCCCGAAACCCGCATCGGGCCTGGTGCTGCGTAGCCTCGAACTGGACTGACACCCAGCAGTCGGTACACAAACGGCATCGCCCGAAATCTTGAGGGCTAGTGATTGTCGCAACACCCCGTTTGATGGGGTGCGATGAACTTCGAGATCCGAGCAAACCGGGGGCGGTCTCAAGGTCGCAGGGCCTTGATCTGTTAGCGAACGGAATCCTTCCGGCCCATGGACCAGGGCGTGGGCAACCAGGAGGCATGCCGGATCGTCGGCATCAACGTGCAGACCGGTAAGCGCTGGCGGAACGGGCGTGGGGCATCGGCCAGGGCGAAAGCGGCGTGGCCGCTGCGCCAGCCGAGCACGCAGGGTCCATCGCGGTACCTGCGCGAGGCCGAGCGCCTTCACATCGCCAATCGAACGCTCCAGCCGCTTCGTTGCCCTCGTCCACCTGCCCGACCCCTACGAAGGGCTGGGGCGGAAGAAGGAAGGTAGAACTCGATGACCCCTACAACGAACCCCGGAAGTACGGGCCGAGGCCCGGCTGAGAGCATGGTCGGCATGGTCCAGACACCCGACGACACCCGCATACCCGCCCGCTCGTCCCGCAAGGCAGTGCCGACCTGGGCGGTAGTTTTCACGGTGTGCGCGGGACAGTTCCTCGTCGTCCTCGACGTGGCGGTGGTCAACACCGCGCTGCCGTCGATGGGGGCCCACCTGGGGCTCAGCGCGATCGGGCTGCAGTGGGTAGTCAACGCTTACTCGATCGCTTTCGCCGGGTTCATGCTGCTCGGCGGCCGGGCCGGGGACCTGTTCGGGCGCAAGCGGATGTTCCTCGTCGGGCTCTCCCTGTTCACGGTCGCTTCCCTGGCGGGCGGACTCGCCCAGGAAGGCTGGCAGCTGCTCGCCGCCCGGGCCGTCCAGGGCCTCGGCGCGGCCGTGCTCGCCCCGTCCACGCTCACGCTGCTCACCTCGGCCGTGCCTGAAGGGCCCGCGCGGGTGCGGGTCATCGGGACCTGGACGGCGGTCGGTGCGGGCGGCGGTGCGGTCGGCGGTGCGGTCGGCGGAGTGCTCACCGATCTGATTTCCTGGCGCTGGGTGCTGCTCATCAACGTGCCCGTCGGTCTGCTCGTCCTCGCGGCGGGCATCCGCTGTCTGGCCGAGAGCCGGAGCGGCGAGCGGCGGCGGCTCGATCTGCCGGGCGCGGTGCTTATCACGGCGGGTCTCGCCACGCTCGCGTACGGGATCGTGCAGACCGAGGTCGAAGGGTGGACGGCGCCCGCGACGCTCGTGCCACTCGCCGCAGGGCTGCTGCTCATCGTGGCGTTCCTCCTGGTCGAGGCGCGGACCAAGGCTCCGCTGATGCCGCTCAGGCTCTTCCGGGTGCGGTCGGTGGCGGCGGCGAACGCGACGATGATGATCTCCGGCGCGGCCATGTTCGCCATGTGGTTCTTCATGACGGTGTACGCGCAGAACGTGCTCGGCTACTCGCCGGTCCAGGCCGGACTTGCCCTCGTACCGTCGTCGTTGACGGGGGTCGTCGGCTCGAAGCTGGCGCCGCGCCTGATGCGGCTGATCGGGGCGAAGAACGTCACGGTCGTCGGGCTCCTGGTGGCCGCGGCCGGGGTCGGCTGGCAATCGACGATGACCCCGGACGGCTCGTATGTCACGTCGATCCTGCTGCCGGGCATGCTGATGATGCTCGGTGCGGGCCTGGCCTCGACGCCCCTCTCGTCCCTGGCGACGTTGGGCGCTGCGCCCGGTGACGCGGGTCTGGCGTCCGGCCTCATCAATACGTCGCGCACGATGGGCGGCGCACTCGGCCTGTCGATCCTGTCGACGGTCGCGGCGGCGCGCACGGCCGGAGCGCCGGGTGCGGCGTCCCTCACGGACGGGTACGCGGCCGCGTTCCGCACGAGTGGGCTGATTCTGCTCTGCGGCGTGGTGCTCGTCCTGCTGTGGATGCCCAGGGCCGACCGGGAACGGTGACTCAGCGGATCGGCCGCAGGCCACCAACTCCGCTAGCCCCGGTTATTCAGCGGAATTGGTCGAGCTGACGCCCTGACGGCAGAAAGGTGCCGCTGACCTGCGAGGATGCGAGTGTCTAGGTCGTATCCGGTGCAGGAGTCAGGACACCTTTCTGGTGAGCGAGCGTACAGGGTGGGATCGCGGGCTGTCCGTGGCAGCCGACGGGAAGGGGCTGGTCGGGCATGCGGGGGCGGTGCTGCTGCGTCGGCTGTCGGACCGGGTGGGGCTGACGCGGGGGCTCGCCGGGGTGCTTCCCTCCAGCACGAATGCCGGGTGGCGGGGGCGGGCCGGGGCGCTCGTCCAGCTCGCCGTCGCGATGGTGCTCGGGGCGCGGAGTCTGCTGGAGGCCGAGCAGCTCCAGCTCCACCATCAGGACTTGTTCGGCCCTGCGGCTTCGGACTCGACGATGCGCCGCCTGCTGGCCGGACTGGACGACAAGACCCTGATGAACATCGCGAAGGTGCGGCGGCGGGTGCGCCGGCACGTGTGGACGCTGCTCCGCCTGCGGCCCGGCGGCTTCCCGTGGCTCACGGTCGCCGGACGGAGGCTGACGGGCTGGATCGTTGTCGACCTGGACGCCACGGTGATCACGAGTGCGTCCAGGAAGGAAGGGGCCGCGGCCACGTTCAAGGGCACGTACGGCTTCCACCCGCTGGGCGGCTGGCTGGCGAACACCGGCGAGAGCCTCGCGATGGAACTGCGGGCGGGCAACGCGGGGGCGAACACCGTGGACGATCACGTCCGCGTCCTCGCCGCCGCGCTAGTGCTCTGACCACATAGGTTCGCCGGGTTAGCGGTCATGACGGTTGGATGTGCGGTGACGTCCGAACCGACCGCTGGAGGCGCGGTGGCCGAGCCTGTCCGTGTGCGCAGACTCACCGACCAAGAGGGGCAGAAGCTGCAGCAGATCGTGCGCCGCGGTAGCACCAGCTCGGTGCGCTACCGGCGCGCGATGATGCTGCTGGCCTCGGCCGGCGGGAACCGGGTGCCGGTGATCGCCCAGCTGGTGCAGGCGGACGAGGACACCGTGCGCGATGTGATTCATCGGTTCAACGAGATCGGCCTGGCCTGCCTGGACCCTAATTCGTTGATAGCGGCGCCGGTTGGCTTTGCGAAGTCGACCGGGCTGTTCGATAGCGGGACCGTCACGCCTTTCTGGACCCCGGCCCTTGAGGCCTTCACTGAGAGTGGCGGGCGGCCCCACTGCGCTTAGCTGCGGAACGCCGGTGTTGGTGGCCGTGTGAGTGCCGAAGGCATTCCTCAAGCAGACAGGGCCCGCCGAGACCTCAGCCGAGAGGGGAGCTCTTCGGCACCTTCGCGGTCACCAACACTGCCTGCTGTGACCACTCGTTGGAGTTCGTGGTACGAGCCCGCCTCACGGTGACCTCTCATACGACCCGAGTCATCGAACCCCGGTCAAGACCGAGGCCCGTGCGGTGCGCTGGTGCCGCGAACGGCTTGTGAGATGTCGGACCGAAGAGTCCTGGAATTAGGGAGCCGCGTGGCCCGCATGCGCTCGTGACCAGCACAGACGACAGCGCCAAGGGGAGGAATGACTTGATCTACTGCGGGATCGACTGGGCCGAGAAGCATCATGACGTCGCCCTCGTCGACGACACCGGCCAGCTCCTTGCCAAGCGCCGCATCAGTGACGATGTGGCCGGCTACCGCCTCCTGCTGGACCTGCTGGCGGAGTACGGCGACGCTGAGGACAGCCCGATCCCAGTCGCCATCGAGACGAGCCGCGGCCTGCTGGTTGCTTCTCTGCGGCAGGGCAAGAGGCAGGTCTTCGCCGTCAACCCGATGGCCGCCTCACGCTACCGCGACCGGCACAGCGTCAGCCGGAAGAAGTCCGACCCCGGCGACGCCCTCGTCCTGGCGAATATCCTCCGCACCGACATGCACGCCCACCGGCCCCTGCCCAATGACAGCGACCTCGCCCGCGCCATCGCCGTCCTCGCCAGGGCCCAGCAGGACGCGACCTGGAACCGGCAGCAGATCGCCAACCAGCTCCGCTCGCTCCTGCGCGAGTACTACCCTGCCGCCCTGGACGCTTTCTCCGGTTGGGCCAACGGCCTGTGTCGCCCAGAAGCCCGCGAACTGCTCAAGCTCGCCCCTACCCCGGCGCAGGCAGCCCGACTTACCCGCACCCAGCTCTGTTCCGCCCTCAAGCGCGCCGGCCGCAGCCGCAGCCTTGAGGCCGCGGCCGAACGGCTCCGCGAGGTCTTCCGCAGCGACTACACAGGCCAGCCTCCTCTCGTCGAGGACGCGCTCGGCAAGCAAGCTCTCGCCCTCCTGCGGCAACTGGAAGCCGCCTGCCTCGCTGCCGACGAACTCGCCGAGGCGGTGGAAGCCTCTTTTCTCCAGCACCCGGACGCTGAAGTGATCCTGAGCTTCCCCGGCCTCGGGGTCCAGCTCGGCGCCCGGGTGCTGGCCGAGATCGGAGACGATCGACAGCGATTCGCCGACGCCCGAGGTCTCAAGGCCTATGCCGGATCGGCACCCATCACCCGTGCGTCAGGCAAGAAACACCACGTCGGACGCCGCATGGTGAAGAACGACCGACTCAACCACGCCGGCTACCTGTGGGCCTTCTCAGCCCTGCGATCCTCGCCCGGAGCCGACGCCCACTACCGGCGTCGACGCGAACAAGGGGACTGGCATGCAGCCGCCCAACGACACCTGTTCAACCGAATGATCGGGCAGCTCCACCACTGCCTCCAGACTGGCGAACTGTTCGACGAACACGTCGCGTTCCCCTCCGAACTGGCCGCTGCCGCTTGACACGTTGGCATCGTGAGATGTCTCGGTGGGCGGGAGGCCGTCCCCGCCTGCTCAGTCATGACGACGAGGATTTCGTCGTCCGGACGGCCACCACTCGTCCCGCCAAGCTCGGCCAGCCCTTCACCCGCTGGTCTCTGCGCAAACTCGTCGCCTACCTGCGGAAAGTCCACGGTCGGATCATCCATATCGGCCGCGAGGCGTTACGCGGCCTGCTCGCCCGCCGTGGCGTCACCTTCGAGCGCACCAAGACCTGGAAGGAATCCCCTGATCCCGACCGCGACGCCAAGCTCGACCGCATCGACGAGGTCCTGGACCGCTTCCCGGACCGGGTCTTCGCGTTCGACGAGTTCGGCCCGCTCGGAATCCGGCCCACCGCCGGCTCGGGCTGGGCCGAACAGAAGCACCCCGACCGGCTGCCTGCCACCTACCACCGCACCCATGGAGTCCGGTACTTCCACGGCTGCTACTCGGTCGGCGACGACACCCTGTGGGGCATCAACCGCCGCAGGAAGGGCGCCGGGAACACTCTGGCCGCGCTGAAGTCGATCCGCGCCGCCCGGCCCGACGGCGCACCGATCTACGTGATCCTGGACAACCTGTCCGCCCACAAAGGCGCCGACATCCGCCGCTGGGCGAAGAAGCACAAGGCCGAGCTGTGCTTCACGCCGACCTACGCCTCGTGGGCGAACCCGATCGAGGCCCACTTCGGCCCGCTGCGGCAGTTCACCATCGCCAACTCGAACTACCCCAACCACACGGTTCAGACCCGGGCCCTGCACGCCTACCTGCGCTGGCGCAACGCCAACGCCCGTCACCGCGACGTCCTGGCCGCCGAACGCAAGGAACGCGCCCGCATCCGCAGCGAGAAAGGCATCCGCTGGGGTGGACGTCCCCTCAAGGCCGCAGCGTGAGCGCACTTTCAACCCAGTGCGCGGCTCCTCGTGAAAGGCTGGGAGCATGATGGGTGGACCGTCTGAGAACCCAGAACTCTGGGCATTCCTAGAGTCACTGCACCGCGGCGAGTTCCTTTCCGGCACCGTCACGGCGATCGAACGGTTCGGTGTGTTCGTGGCGCTGGACGACGGACCCGACCATCCGGTCTTCCCCGGCGTCGGGTTCATCTCCTTCGCTGAACTGTCCTGGCAACGCTTCGAGGCGGCCACCGACGTCGTGCAGGTCGGGCAGCGCGTCTCGTGCGAGTTCCTCCAGTTCGACACATGGAACCTGGAGGCCAGACTGTCCTTGAAAGCCACACAGCCGGACCCATTTCAGGTATTCGCCGACACCATCGCGGTGGGGCAGAAACTGCCTGGCCAGGTCACCAAGCTGATCCCATTCGGCGTCTTCGTTCAGGTCGCCGACGGGATCGAGGGACTGGTTCACCTGCGCGAGCTCGCCTGGACACCGGTGGAGACTCCAGCAGACGTCGTCCAGGTCGGCGACGAGATCACGGTGGTCGTCACCGAGATCGACCGAGGGCGACGCAGGCTATCCCTCTCCCGACGACAAAGCTCAACCGCCGACGTGTGACGCGTAGCGTTCCTCCGACGGTTCCCTTGCCCGAGTGCTCCTGAACGTCTGCTCAGCCAAGGGAAGACCCACACCCCAGGCCGGCGAACCTATGTGGTCAGAGCACTAGATCAGATACCGCACTCTTCGCAGTCGAAGATCCTTGTCCGCGTCGACGGCGCGGGCGCCACCCATGGCCTGCTGGAACATCTGGAGGCGCTGAACACGAAGCGGCGCACGGTCCGTTACACGGTCGGCTGGAAGATCACGCCGGAGGACGAGGCGGCGATCGCCAGGCTCCCCGAGAGCGCGTGGGAGACCTCGGTGACGCAGGACGGCGACCTTCAAGTGGGCTACCAAGTCGCAGAGTTGACCTACCTGAACACCCGGGACGGCTGGCCGGAGGGCATGCGGCTGATCGTCCGCCGCGTGCGCCCGTCGAGGCGGCACATGAAGAAGCTGACCGCCTTCGAGCAGAAGACCGGCTGGCGTTACTCGATCACGGCGACGAACATCCGGCACATGTGGGGCATCGCCGGCTCCCACCAGATCCAGTTCCTCGACGCCCTGCACTGCGACCACGCAGAGGTCGAAGACCACGTCCGCACAGGCAAGGCCATGGGGCTGGCGAACCTGCCCTCACAGTCGTGGCAGATCAACACAGGCTGGATGCTCGCCGCGAACCTCGCCGCCGACCTCGACACTTGGCTGCGACTGCTCACCCTGCACGACCAGGACGGCCTCGAAGAGGCCGAGCCGGACACGATGCGCCTGCGCCTCTACCACCTTCCGGCCCGCCTGGCCCGCCACGCCCGCCGTCGCACTCTGCGCATCGAGCGGACCTGGCCCTGGGCGGCGGCGTTCACCACCAGCTGGAACAGGCTCACCCGGCTTCCGGCCGCCACCTGACGGCCGGCTCACGCCCCGACGAGGACCAGGAAGGAGGACCCGCAGTCTCCGGGCCCATGGAACCCGGCGCACCCCGCAGCGTCACGCGACGGCCCACCCTCCAACGGCAGAGGACAATACGGGCGAACAGTCGCACCGATCAGCGACCGAAACCCGCTGACGAATCGAGGTCAAGCCTGCCGATTGTCCGCTGCGGCGCTTGTCATGCGTCACGAATGCCGACGTCGTGTGACGCGCCTCACGAAACCAACACCGCTCTTTCTCCCTCTTTGCTGGAATTGGCCTCGGGCGCACACGTGAATCATGCGTGATGAATCATTGACCGTGGTTTGACGGTGACTTGGAGACCTGATTACATGATCAAGCCGTCACAGGAGAGCGAATCGGGGGTGAAGCTCGAGGCGAAGTATCCATGGCCTCGCGACTGCCATGTTCCTGATCCATTCCCTGTCGGGACGTCACCGCAAGAGATCTTGTCTTTCCATCAGGTGCCGCTCACTGACGGCATGACAAAGGGGTGCGCCGCCCTACCAAGACTGACGCACCCCGACCACTCAATCAGAGCAGTTACTGGAGAATACATGTCTGCTGTTGCCACCTCCAAGAAGCGCCTGGCCGCGGCCGGTGCCGCCGTCGCCGGTCTCGCTGCGCCGTTCACCCTGGCGCTGTCCGCTCCGGACGCCCTGGGCAGCTACTTCGGCCTCTCGACCGTGAGCGCGAACCGCGTGTTCGACGCCATCGAGGCCGGCACGGACGTCGCCACTGCGCTGTCCGTGCTGGGCGGCGTCACTGCTGCCGGCGGCCTCGGCCTGTGGATGCTGAAGAAGGCCATCGCGGCCGGCGGCAAGAAGGCCGTCATCGCCTGATCTCAGTGAGCAGGTGAACCGTGGCGCGGCCCCGGAGCTCCGGGGCCGCGTTCTCCGAGTCGCGCAGCCTGGAAAACCTGGCGCGCATCCGAGAAATACAGGGGAGGGCCGTGACAGCCTTTATGGCTTCGATCCTGCGACGCCAACGACTGACCCTTCTCTGCGGTCAAGTCCTATGGATGGGCTGTCTGCTGTGCGGAATTCTCTTCGCCGATCTGAAGTCACAGCCCGTCCATGTAGCGCCAAAAAAACCTGGCGTGGAATTGTTCGCAGATGTTCTGACGAACAACTGCAGTATTGCCGCTGTGGCATTCAGTGGAGTCGTCACCTTCGGACTCGGCGCGGTCGCGGTCTCGCTCTTCGCCGGGCTCAGCGGCGGTCTGTTCATGGCGCACGCCTACGCCCTCGGTGCCGGGCCCTTCGCGCGGACAGTTCTGCCCCATGCGGTGCTGGAACTGCCCGCCTTCGGTGTGGCCATCGCCGCCGGGCTGGTCCCCGCGACGACCTTGGTGCGCTCCCTGCTGGCCGGCCGTAAAGCCCGGATCAGCGAAAGTCTTGTCGATGCGGCAGCCCTGCTCGGGCTGTCCCTGGCCATGCTCGTCGTGGCCGCTTGCGTGGAAACATGGGTGAGTACGAGGTGAACTCCGAACCGGCACTGGCCAGTCGGCACAGTGACGCATTGTCGGGCATGGCACCGGAAGAGGATGCGGTGGCAGGTCCGAACCGGTCCTCGGTCGGCCCGCGCCGGACCTTCCGGCTCCTCACCCTTTTGCTGATGTTGGCGATGCCGTTGGCCAACCTCACCTTGCTCGGCCAGTACCGCGAGGGTGTGGTCCAGCGGGTCCCGGACGCCGACGCCGCAACGGTCAAAGTCGGCATCGCCTCGGCGTGGCTCTTCGGCTCGGTGCTCAACGCGCTCGGCATGCTGTTCGTCGTGCTGATCGCCGGTGCTGCCGGCGCGGCCGCATGCCGGCTCGCCGGCAGCCGAGGTGCCTTCGCCGACGACCGGACCTTCCTCGGGCTCGCCGTCTCGGGCTTCCTCCTCGGCAAGCTCCTTGTACTGACGCTTGGTTCTGTGCTGTTCTCCCTGCCGTCCAGCGATCACATCGTGGCGGTGCTGGGCGGAACGGATCCGTCCCTGGCGGTGCTGGCCGGCGTCTGCACGCTGGTGGCACGGCACTCCGCGCGGTTGTCGTGGCCGCGCAGTACGACCTGTGCTCTGGCGCCCACGGGCCTCTTCACGGTCGCCTCTCTGATCGCCTGAGAGGTCAGACGGCCCGCCCTTCCGTGATCCCCCTCTTTCCCTCACGCGGTTCCCCACGAAAGGAAGTCCATGTCGGCCTCTTCCCAGCGAAAACCGCGCTCCGCGATGGCCCTCGCGGGTGGCCTGGCCGCGACGGCTGCCGTGCTGGCCGTGGTGCGCGGTGTCTGGTACCGGATGACACGGGACGCCACGAAGACCGCGATCGAGCAGGCCCCGCAGGTCTCCGGCGACGCCCGTGCCGGGGTGCTGCGCACACAGGACCTGCTGAACTGGGGATGGTTCGCGGTCGCGGTGCTGCTGGTGGTTCTCGCGATCCTGGTCGGGCTGGCGGCGTTCGGTGGCTGGCTGCTGTTCGGGCTCTCGGCTCTCGTGTGTGTCCCCCTGGGAGTGGCCGGCTGGCGGCTCCCGGCGGCGCAGGGACTGGACGTCGTGGCACTGGCCTTCATCGCGTGCGTGGTGGCGGCGAGCGCTGTCGCCCTGCTGTGGCGCCGTCCCGCTTGAGTGACCGGGGCTGAGGAATGAAGCAACAGACACGTGTCGCAACACCGGACGGGCGGTCGGTGCCCGGTCGGAGGTATGTGTGGCGGGCCGGCCTGGCCGTGCTTGAGGCGGATCTGCGTCGCCGACGCAACCGGCTTCCGGGGTACCGCGACCTGTCGGCCCCGTTGCGGACCTTCGTGCTGGTCGCCGGCGCGGGCGGGCTGCTGATCGTCGCCACGTTGATCTGGGGCATCAGTACGGCCTTGGGCCGGGCATTCCCGCCGGTCGGGTCCGACGGCCCTGCGGTGGCCGGCTTCTGCTGGATCACCGTGCTGGCGATTCTGTTCGCGAATGTCCTGGCAGCCAGGCCTTCCGAGACCCGGCAGCTGCTGGAACCGCCCGACCGCGGCATGCTGCTGGCCTGGCACGTCCCGCCCAGGGCGGTCTTCCTGGCCCGCCTGTGGGCGCCCCAAGTCGCAGGGGCATGCGCAGTGTTCACGGCGGGTGTGCTGGTCGCCCTACCGTGGCTGTCGGCGTCCGAGGCCGGTGCACGCCTGCTGCCGGCCGTCCTGGCGGCGACGGCGGGCGCGGCCCTGACGGGAGCCTTGTTGCACGTCTGCGCGACGGCGGCTCTGGCCACATCCCGCGCAGTGCGCTCCCCGGGCCGCAGGGCCGCGGGCGCGGTCACGGCGGGGTTCGCTGCCGGCTTCCTGGTCTCCCCCTTTCTGGCAGGTATCGCCCCGTCCTCATCCGTCCGGCCGGAAGAGGTGTCCGCTTCCCTGCGGCGCACCGCCGCCGACATCCGCCCCGGTCTGTGGGACGAACTGTTCCGTCCCGGACACCTGGGCTGGATGCTGGTGGCCTGGTCGGCCTTGACCGCCGCACTGGGCGTGCTGGCCCGCCACCTGGTGCGACGCGCCGAACGGCACAGCGCCCTGCACCCGCGCGGTCCGGCATCACCGGCGGCCGACGAACGCATCACGTCCTACGCTCTGCACACCAAAGGACTCATCACCGCTGTTGTCGCCAAGGACCTGTTGTCCGCACGGCGCCGCTCCGCAGCGGTGACAGGTCCCCTCTACCGCGTGTGCGTGCTCGGCCTCGGCCTGGCCGCGCTCGGCTGCGGCATACGGGTCCGTTACGGCGCCCACCTCCCGTGGTCGCTGCCCGCCCACACCTGGGGCACCGCGGCAGCGGTCGCGATGTACCTCGCCGTGTCCGGTGTCGTGGCCCAGGTCGCGGGCGTGGAGGCGGAGCACAGGTCCATCGAGGTACTGCGCCAGGCGCCGGTCCCCTTCGGCCGCGTCCTCGTCGGCAAGGTCGCTGCCTGCACCGCGGTGGCGGCACTGCCGGTGGTGCCCGCCTATCTCGGGCTGCTGCTCGCCGGGGGCGGCCCTGTGGTCCCCAGTACGTTTCTGGCGCTGCCGGTCGCACTGCTCGCCGGAAGCTGCGCGGTCGTGGCGACGGCATTCCTTGTACCGCCGCCGGAACGGTTCGACGACGAGCGAGCCAGCCGCTCGGGCGTCGCCGAGACCGTCGAGGGCGTACTCGCCGCACTGCTGGCCTCACCCACCGCGCTCGGCCCCCTGCTCCGCAACGCGACCGGAGCTCAAGGCGGCACCTCGCTCGCCATAGACACCGGGGCCGACCTCGCCACCCTGCTCGTGCTCTGCGCGGGCCTGGGACACCTGGCCCGCCGCGACCAGCACTTCAGGAAGGCAACACCGTGATCGACGTCGAATCCGTCACCGTACGCTTCGGCGACCACACAGCCCTGAGCGAGGCGAGCTTCACCGCCGTCGACGGCGAGTTCGTCTGCCTGGTAGGCCGCAACGGATCCGGCAAGACGACGCTGCTGAGGCTGCTGGCCGGGCTGGCCGAACCCAGCACCGGCCGGGCACGCATCGCAGGTCACACCGCGACCGATCTCGCCGCACGGACCGTCCGTGGTTTCGTACAGGCCGAGCCACCCCTGTACGACTACCTCACGGTCCGGGAACAGCTGTCGTTCGTCTGCCGGCTGCACGGCACCTCCCTGCGGGCCGCTCTGGAGCGCCTGGAAGACACCGTGCTGTCGGACCGCCACGACGCACTGGTCCGAGAACTGTCCCTGGGCATGCGCAAGCAGCTCGGACTCGTCGGGGCCACCCTCCACGACCCGGCTCTGGTCCTCATGGACGAACCGGCCAACGCCCTGGACGCCACGGCCGTCGGTGCGCTGCGCGCGACCGTGCGGGACTGGCACGCCCGACGCAGAACCATCGTCCTCTGCACCCACGACCTGACCTGGGCCGACGACCTTGCCGACCGCCTCCTGGTTCTCCAGCGGGGCCGCATCCTGCACGACGTGCGTCTGGCGGACGAGACCGTCACCGCCGCCCTGCGGCGACTGGATCCCACCGGCGCGCTCACCCGTCCCGAGCCGACCCACGCGGAGGCCACCTGATGACACCGACCGTCCCGCGATCCCGTACGACGCTCTCCCCGCTGACTCCTCAAGCCGACCCCGCCATACATGTCACGGGTCTGCGCCGGACGTATCCCGGCCGCACCGCCCTGCGTCACCTCGACCTCACGGTGCCTGCCGGATCGCTCACCGCTCTGATCGGTCCCAACGGCTCCGGCAAGACCACCACGATGCGCATCCTGCTCGGGCTGGACCGTCACGACACGGGGGCGGGCACCGTGCTGGGCGCTCCCCTCACCCACCCCGCCCGGTACCTGCCGGCGGTGGGCGCTCTCATCGAGCAGCCGGCGCTCTACCCCCGGCTCACCGGCCGTACCAACCTGAGAGTTCTGGCCGAGCTCGCGGGCGTCGGCGGCGACAGCATCCACCGAGCCCTGGCCCTCACCGGCATGGAAGAGCAGGCAGACCGCCAGGTGGCCACCTACTCGCTCGGCATGCGGCAGCGACTCGGCATCGCCGCGGCCCTGCTGACCGAACCGCGCCTGCTGGTCCTGGACGAACCGACCAACGGCCTCGATCCGGTCGGCACCGCACAACTGCGTGCACTGCTGCACGGTCTGACGTCCGATGGGACCACGGTGCTGATCTCCAGCCACCAGCTCAACGAACTCGACGCCCTCTGCGACCACTTCGTCTTCCTGCACCAGGGCACCACACTGTTCCAAGGAGACCGAGAGGCACTCACCACCTGCCAGCAGGCATTCGTCGAGGCGGCGCCGGAACGCGCAGAGCAACTGGTGCCCCTCATCCAGGCCTTCGAGGCGGCGGGCCATGGCGTCCGACGGCACGAGAACCGCCTGCTGGTCGATGCAGGGCCGGAACAGGCCGGAGACCTGAATCGCGTCGCGGCGGCCCATGGCATCACCCTGGCTCACCTCGCGGTGCGGCGCCCCACACTCGAAGAAGCCTTCTTCTCCCTCCTCGGTCAGGAACCGCAGTGCTGAACGCCCTCGTGCACGCCTACCGCAGCGAACGGGTGAAGACCCTTCGTCCCCGCGTACTGGTGCCTCTGCTCTTCGGCACGGGTGCAGTGGCCGCCGCCGCGGCGATGGCCATGGTCGCTCTCACCCACGCTGGGACAGCAGGCAACGGTGGGCCCCTGAAACCACTGCAGACGGCCACGTCCGTCATCTGCCTGATCCTCATGGCGGTGGCGGCGACCTCCGTCACCAACGAATACCGCTACGGCACATGGCGCAACCTGCTCGTCCGGGTGCCCGCCCGGCCTGCATTGCTGCTGGGCAAGGTCGCCGGGCTGGCCGTGCTCGCCATCCTCGTGGCCCTGACCACCTGCCTGACCACCGGGTCAACGGCCTGGATCACTGCCGGCGTTCGCCATCTGGACACCTCAGCCTGGGCAACCGGCGCGGCGTGGCTCAGCTGCGTTTCCGTCACCCTACGGGTGCTGGCGGCTTTGATCGCGGCAACGGTCTACGGCACCGCGGCGGGTCTGCTGATGCGCAGCGCCGGGGCTGCGCTCAGTGTCATCTTCGCGTGGGTCCTGGTGGCCGAGTCCGTCCTCACCGCCGTCGCCGCGGCGCGGGGCTGGACTGTCTCCGACTGGCTGCCGGGCTCTTCCCTCACCCGACTCGCCTCAGATCCGCACTGGGCACCGGCTGCACTGTCCGCCGCCGTATGGTGCGCTCTGCTTCTCTCCGGAAGCCTCTGGCACTTCACCTGGACGACCAAGCTCACATGACCTGCCACGGGACTGTCCGGGCTGTCAGGCCTCGGTGAACGCGCTTCAGCGTGTGGCTGTGAACTTGCTTACCACCGGGTAGTGCTTGATGAGGACGTCGACGATCTGCCAGAACTCGGCACGTTAGGGATGGGCCAGTGCCGGACGCGATCAGACCACCGGACATCGCGAGTTCAACCTGAGCAATTGATGGCTCGGCTGCGAAGGAATGGCTTGGTGCACTGATGCGATGAGGGGGTGGGAGACCCCCTCATCGGATCAGTAAGTCACCACAGGGAGGCTGCGCAGTCCCCGTTTGTGAAACGTCGGCAACCACTCCAACTCGTCACGGTCTACCGCCAGTTCAAGCACACGGAACCGTTCCAGTAGAGACCGTACGGCGATTTCCGCTTCCATCCGTGCGAGCGGGGCGCCAATGCAGTAGTGCACTCCGTAGCCGAACGCCAGGTGAGTTGGTGCACGGCCTGGGTCGAACACGTCGGGAGACGCGAACTGTCGCCCGTCCCGGTTCGCCGAAGCGATGGAGACCCACACTCGACTGCCAGCGGGGATGAGAGCGTTCCCGATGCTGACATCTTCGAGGGCAAAGCGGCGCACTGCCAGTGCGAAAGGAGGGCTCCAGCGCAGCGTCTCCTCGACTGCCGACCGTATCGGGATGGCGCCACCTCGCACCGCCGTCAGCAGTCGGGGGTGCAGCAGCAGGCTCAGTGCTGTGTTGCCGATGAGATGTACGGCGTTGTCATAGCCGGCGAACAGAGTGAGGAACGCCAGGGAGACGAGTTCAGGCTCGGTGAGTACGTCGTGGTCGTCGCGTGCCTGGACGAGGGCAGACAGAAGGTCCTCGGTCGGACTGTTTCGTTTGTCCTCGATGACCCTTTTGAGGAATTGCTGCATCTGCCTCATCGCAGTGCGTGACTCCGTTGCCGCTCCCGGCGCTGGTGAGAATAGTGTGTCGGTCCAGGCCCGAAAGTCGCGCCTCGCTGTCTCCGGGATGCCGAGGAGTTCGCAGATGACGCCCATCGGCAGTGGGACGGCCAGGGCGTGGACGAGGTCTACGCGAGGGCCGGTCATGGTGGTGAGGAGTTCGTCGGTCAGCTTCTGGATGCGCATGCGCAGGCCCTCGACGCGACGGGGAGTGAATGCCTTGGCGACGAGTCGGCGCAGGCGAGTGTGGTCGGGTGGATCCATGTTGAGCAGGTGAGCGTCGAGCTCGGGGGGCATGGAGGATCTGTACTCGCCGCTGGTCTCGGCGTTTGCCTTGTTCAGGGAGAGCCGGGGGTCTGCCAGAGCCGCACGGGCCTCGGCGTACCGGGTGATCAGCCACACGGGTTCGCCGTCGGGAGTGGTGGTGCGGTGGACCGGGGCGGTTTCGCGGAGCTGGGCGTAGGCGCCATGTGGGTCGGCGAGGAGTGCTTCACTGAGCAGTGACGAGACGCTGGCGGTCCGTTCGGTGCTGCTCATGCGGCTGTTTTCGCCGATAGGAGCCGCTTGAGAACGGCGGGGATGACGGCGGAGGTGTTGAAGGCGTCGGCGACCCGGGTCAGACGAGCACCTTCCTTGCTGAGGTCGCCGTTGGCGGCATCGTCGAAGTCTGTGCCGTTTCCCCCTGACGCCTCGTGGCCGGTAGACCGAGCCTGAAGGGCTGCTGCGATGTGCGCGGCTTCTGCGACGGCATCCGCCTCGTCACCGGTGATGTGTTGGTTCGCCGCTACTTCTCGTGTCATGCGGCTGATTTCTGGGGCATGGTGGGGACGAAGTCTCATTTCGCCGTCGAGTATCTCGATCACCTGGCGACTGAGGAAGAACCGGAGGTCGCGAGCCAGTTCCCTGCGGGAGGCCGGCGGGGCGACGAGGACGACTTCGGGGAAGGCGCGGGTGATCGCCTGCCAGAGTGGGTAGCGGCGGTGGAAGGTGCGGCAGTCGGACATCCATGCCATGGCCCTGCCGAGGCCGACGCCCCAGGCGGGCATGGTGAACCCAACGGCGAAGAGTGCCGCCGAGACGTTGGCGAACATGGGGGCCACAACGGAGTTGACGAAGCCGAGTGGTGAGATGCCGAGCTTGTCCCAGATGAGGGAGATGACCTTGGGTAGGCAGTAGCCCAAGCCGGTGACTGCTCCCACGGTGACGATTCGCAGGCCGCGGCGCAGCCAAGGCCGGCCGACGATCTTGGAGTAGCGCCAGCAGAGCCGGATCAGGCCCATCATGCTGACCGTGCACAGGGTCTGGTGGACGAGGAGGAACTCCCAGATGTATGCGGTCTTGGCATAGTGAACGTCGAAGTCAAGGGCGTGTGACGTATCGGTGGCGTCCCCCAGGAAGAACAGCACCCAGTTCGTGGTGACCGTGGCGATGGCGTAGCCGAGGATCAGCCGGTGACGGAGCCGGACCTTCGACTGTGCAGACGACCAGCTGACGAGGAGGGCCAGGAACGAGGTGAGGCAGACCTCCACGGTCGTGTAGATGATCAGCGAACTGATGTTGGGCGTGCCGAACAGAGCATCGACGCGTACGTACACCGGGGGAGCGGCGAAGCCGAACGGTGCGGCGAACATTGCGATCGCCAGACACAGCCGCTGCAGTTCCTTGTTGCGCCAGTCGCGGGCGAGGTCTCTCGGCTTGAAGGCGAACGCGCTCCAAGTGATCAAGGAGAGCATTCCGTAGACGACGTTGAATAACACTCGGCTATGTCCTTGGTGTGGAACTGCGCCCCAGGGAGCGCTCGAGGTGGCTGACGAGGTTGACCACGTCTTCCGAAAGACTTGTCGTCGGCCGGGGAGCGGCGTTGGTGGCCTGCAGGGGGATCAGCGAGGCAACAAGCTCGGCAGCCTTCTCCTCGCTCCGGTCGTAGCAGGTGCGCCCGAGGACGGTGCGCACGAGCGAAGGGTCGATGTTCGGCAGAAGGAGCCGGGAGACCTCTTCCTCCTCAGCCGGAGTGGACTCGTGCTCGCAGAGCATGTGGCCGATCTCGTGGAGGACGATGTGGCCTTGGTGCGCTTTTCTGGCCTCCGCCTGGTAGATGACGTAGTCCACGTCGGGTGTAGCGACCCACATGCCGCACAGCCCTCGGTCGGCGGGTAGCGGCATCGGTACGAGCGAGATGGGTCGTCCGCGGCGTTCCTCTATCTGGTCGACGAGGGCATTGATGTTGAACGGCTCGGGGATGTCGAGTTGCCGGACCAGATCGGCGCAGTAGCGACGCAGTTCCCTGTCGTTCATCCCCGCTCCCCCCGGGTCGGTCCACTGCCACTGGACAAAGACCACTTTCGTGCTCCCCCCTTACCACCGCGGCGCCTGTCTCGCTCGGCAGCGGCGGAAGCCCGCATGGACCGCCGGACCCAACCCGGTTGGCTGCAGTGGAGCATCTTCATATACCGCCCTACCAGCAGCTCACATCCGTTGCCTCTTGCTTGCCCGCTGCAGGTGCTGGATCACCGGGACAAGGGCAGCAAGCGCCTCCTCGTCCAGGTCGGCGACTGCAACCTCGTGCGAGGTGTACGTCTCACGCCCCCTCGGGTGCATGACTGCGAAAAGGCGGTTCAGTCTCGCCGAGAGCTCCGGGACGGCGGACTGCGGCTGTGCAGGCCTCGGCGGATTCTCGGCGTCCGCCTCCCGAGGTGAGGGCACCACCACTTCGCGATCTGCCGGCGAAGTGGCCGAACCAATCGTCCAGATCCAGCGCGCAGGCGTACTTGAAGTCGATGCGGCAGCGCACCGCCTCGGCTGCTTGCCGGTCCGAGAGGTTCAGCAGGAACTGCAACACGCTCACCGTGGCGAGTTGGGCCGGGGATAACCCTGGTCGCCCATCGCGCGGGTACCAGGTGGCGAAGTCATCGTCACGCCACAGTCCGTCCAGCCGGTCCCGTACCCACATCGTGGTCGTCCCCGCGGGATTACTCGCCCGCGCCACCTGCTCGGTCAGGGACGGGACTTGCTCACCGGAACGGGGGCGCAGCGACACCGACTCACCTCATGCAGACGAACGACCTTGGACACCAAGTCGAGCCTGCCCGACAACCACGCCGACCCGCCTACGAACCCCAAGATCCCCGACAGAGTCTCTCAACGGAAGCTGAACGTGACCAGCGCCGAAAGACCGCCATCGGCTCCATGCTCGACAGCTGCTCTTGATCACCAGCCGGCCACCTGAACGCCGCGTGCCGCCGGTACACGAAAGGGTCCACGAAAGCGGCATACTTCCCGAACCGCGGGGCCATCACAGCAGCGGCCGCCTCGACGGGGGATGCGAGACGGCCGCTGGAGCCAGTGTGGCACAGAGGCCTCGACTGCCGCGTAGGCCGCCGGCCTCCTCGGTCAGGGCTCGTCCGGCCCGCTCTCCCCGCAGCGCGGGCCGGGCACCACGACCCGTCTCGCTATGACACGCGTCCCAAAGACGGGCGGCGCGTCCGCGCTGATGAGGAGAGTGGTGGAGAGCCCGGTTGTGGGCATGCTCGGGAGCTTTGTCCCTTGCGTCAGTTGGCCGGTGCGAGGGGGAGCTCGTCGTGCAGGCCCTTGGTGTCGACGTCGGGGAAGAGGCTGACGTGGCCGTCGGTCCAGCGGACGATGATGTCGTCGGCGGTGCTGTTGGCGGTGAAGGCACCTGCGGCGACCACGGTGGCGTTCTTCCAGTATGACTTTGCGGGGCGGATCTTGATCTCGCCGGGCAGGGTCCCGGCGGTCGTGCCGGGGTAGACGGTGGTCTCGCCGTCGACCCAGCGCGCCAGCAGGTCATCGGTGTTCTTGCCGGTGAAGGACCCGGTGGTGAGCTGGGAGGCGTAGGGCCAGGTGGTGTTCTTGGCGACGGTCTGGGTCTGCTTCTTCAGTCCGTTGGCGGCCACGTCGCTGAAGACGGAGACGTGGCCGTCCTTCCAGTCGACCAGGAGGTCGTCGCGGCGCCCGCCAGCGGTGAAACGGCCGCCGGTCAGCAGCCGGGCGTCGTCCTTCCACGTGGTGTTCTTCGGCGGGGCGAGCTGCTTCTCGTCGTGGAAGCCCTTGGCGTCCACGGTGGGGTAGAGGGTCATCTCGCCGTCGATCCAGCGCACCACGACCCCGTCCGTGCCGCCGCCCGTGTTGACGCTGGTGACCGCGAGGGCCTTGGCCCAGATGCTCTTCCTGGGCTGGAGCCGGTACTCGGCGGAGAACGGGTGGGCCGGGTCGGTGCCGTCGCCGCCCTGATAGAGGGTGACCTCGCCGTCGTCCCAGACGACGATCAGGTCCATGCGGCGACCGCCGGCGGCGGCACCGGCGAAGTAGCCGGCGGTCATCTGTACGGCGTGCTTCCACGGCGCGTTGGCGAACGTGGTGCTGTAGGCGACCTGCTGCACCCAGGGGGCCAGGTCGTCAACGCGGGCTGCTGCGGCCCCGGTACGGGTCTCGGCCGAGTCACTGCCCAGGCAACCACCCTGCCAGGAGCGGCTGTTGATACCGACGATCGCGGCGCGGTTGTCGGCCGTGGTCAGCGTGGGGCCACCGGTGTCCCCCTGGCAGACGGCGGCGCCGTCGGACTTCGCCGCGAGGTCCACGGTGGTGGCGCCCACGTTCTGGACGGTGAAGGTGGCCGCGTGCACCTGGTCGGGTACCCACTCGTCGCGCGTGCGCCCATAACCGGCGGCCTGGACCTCGTCCCCGGCACCGGGGGCGCTGCCGGCCACCGCGACGGGGGTGATGCCGCTGACCGGCTTGGCCAGTTGGGCCATCACCACGTCACGTCCGGTACGGGGCACGAGGTTCACCACCTGCTGAGCGGTGCCGCCGATGGTGGCCGTCGTCTTCAGCTTCGGTGCGCCGGGGGCGAGGGTGGTGCCCGGGGTGTCGGCGAAACAGCTCGCGGCGGTCAGCAGCCATTGCGGAGCCACCAGCACGGCCGAGCAGCCGCGCTGGTCGCCGATCTGGTTGCCGATGTCGAGGCGGGCGAGGGCAGCCGCGGTGACTGCGGGGGTCTGCGGGCCCGATACGGCGGTCGCGGGCGTGGCCGACACGGCGACGGCAGCCAGGGTGGCAGCGGCGATCAGGCCGCCGGTCCGCGCGGCGTGCGGGCGAAAGTCGGACATGGAGTTCCCCGTTTTCTGTGAGGTCGGTGAGAAGAGGAGGCGAGTGAGCCTGGTCGGCTCGCGAGAACCCGGTGCCGGCAGGAGGGCCGGCACGCCTTCGGGATGATCAGCCCTCATCGGCTGCCGCCGGCACACCGGGCGAACGGCGACGTGGTGGACCGGTCGATAATCGGCGTCCGCTGTAGCGGTGGGGCGGCTGTGGCCTGTCGGGACCGGCGGGCTGTCGCGCTGCCTGCGAGGGGTGTTGACGCGTGGCGCGGGAGAGGCGCGAGGGGCGGATCCGTCGGCGGCAGCGCTCACGCAGGGATCAGCTGGTGACGCGGAGTTCGACGAGGACGGACTTCTTGCTGGTGTCGCCTGCCTCGCCGACCGGTGTGTAGTCATTCTTCGGGGCGTTGACGACGCTCTTCCTGCCGTCGGTGGTGAGCGTGGCCTGGACCGGGTGGTCCTGGGTCCAGATGCCGTAGGCGTCGGGGAGTTCCATGGTCAGGTACCCCTGCTTACCACTGACCTTGAAGCAGTAGTACATGCCCGCGGTGCGGGACTCGACCTTGACGTCGTAGGCCGAGTTGCAGTCCGTGAGCACGATATGGCCGTCGCCGCGCTTCAGAGTGATCTTGCGCTCGGCCTGGATCTTCGCGGCCCCGGGATAGTCGAACGTCTCGACCGCGAACGGCATGTCCGTGGCAGTGGCTCCGGGTGCGGCCGGCGGGGCCCCCACGGCCGACGCGTAGGCGACACATCCAACAGAGCTCACTGCAGCGACTGCAGCGCCCACAACGAGCGCCTTCCCGATACGGGACATCGTCATGATTCCTTCCGATCAGCGAAGTGTGATCAACCCTATACAGGTAAAGCGCAAGTGAATCACATGTAAAGTACTCGCGAAGTACCCCCTCAACTGCCACTTTCCCCCACAAGTTGACGCCGTGTCGCAGCGGAGCGCCCGCCAGACAGACCTCTTTCGGGTGGCATGCAAATTCACTTTCGCTAACGGCGACGTGGATGTGTGAGCGGCCCTCTGATCGACATCGAGGCGTCGTGGGGCTGATTAGGCGTGAAAGGACTTCGCATGAAGAAACATTGGCGCCCTTCGCGGGCGTCGCGCATCCGGGCCAGCGAGCCCATACGCGCCCGGAGCCACGCCGCTATGCGCGGCGCAACCGCGGGCCTCCTACTGCCGCTCACCCTGGCAGCCGGACTCCTCGGTGCCTCGCCCGCCACGGCGGCAGGCGACGACTCGGACTATTTCCTCGACCGCGGGCTGGTGGTCGAGTACTGGCGCACCGGTGGCAGCGGTGTCAGGGAGGCCGCCGAGCGGGCGCTGCTCGGCGGCGACGACGACATCCTTGCCTTCATCAACGAGGCGCACACGCTTCAGACCGTCGATGACCGGGTGGATGTCAGCCGGATCGTCAATGCGGGGGGTCCGGCGGTGCGTGAGGCTGCGAAGGCAGCGCTTGCGTCGCAGAGGCCGGACGACGTGGCCGCGTTCCTGCACGGCGGGTGGAAGGCTCCCCTGGAGCAGGACCGGCGCGTCGAGGCCTCCAGGGTCATCAATCTCGGTGGCCCCGGGGTCAGGGAGGCGGGCAAGGCGGCGCTTGAGGGTTCGCCGGAGGATGTGGCGAAGTTCCTCGACGAGGGCCAGTACACGGCGCGTGAGACGGACGACCGGGTCGAGGTCTCGAAGCTGATCAACTCGGGTGGCCCGGCGATGAAGGCGGCCGGGAAGGTCGCGTTGCAGGGGACTCCGGACGACATCGTGGAGTTCCTGGAGCTCGGGCAGTTCACCGCGCGCAACCGTGACCAGGAACACGCCACCATCGCGCAGCTGACCGAGCAGGCCAGACAGGCCGGCGCGCAGGCCGATGACGCCACGAAGCGGGCACAGGAGGCGTCGGCGAAGGCGGTCGCGGCCTCTGCTCTGGCCAAGGAGGCGGCACAGACGGCGGCGAAGGAGACCGCAGCCGCGAAGAACGACGCGCACAAGGCGGCGTTCAGAGCGGGACAGGCGGCTGATGCGGCACGAGCCGCCGCCGAGGCCGCGCAGACCGCGATCGGCGCGGCGAACGCCGCCGACCGTTCGGCGCGTATCGCGGCGCTGGCCGCCGCGCAGACCGCCGCGGCGGCGACCGCTGCCGCCAATGCGGCCGGAGCCGCCTACAAGGCCGCGGCCGACGCGGCCACCGACAAGAACAAGGCCGATTCCGCGCGGGATTCCGCCCGAGCGGCCCGTGCCGCCGGTCTTCTGGCGAAGTCGTCCGCGGCCGCCGCGGAGCAGGCCGGCCGGGCGTCTCTGGCCGCCGGAGCCGCTGCCAGGGCGTCGCTGAGTGCGATCAGCGACGCGAACGCGGCCGCCGACGCGGCCGATGAGGCCAGCCTTGCCGCGGATGCCGCGGGTGTTCACTCCGGCGAGGCCCGGGCGGCCGCGGCCGAGACGCGCCGTCACGCCCGTGAGGCGAACCGGGCGGCGAACGCGGCCGAGGCGCTGGCCAAGGAATCCGCCCAGGCCGCCTATGACGCGCGGGATGCGGCCAACTCGGCGGCCACACACGCCGAGAACGCGGCGGACGCGGCCGACGAAGCAGCCAAGC
Source organism: Streptomyces sp. MUSC 14 (assembly GCF_001866675.1). Taxonomy (NCBI): domain Bacteria; kingdom Bacillati; phylum Actinomycetota; class Actinomycetes; order Kitasatosporales; family Streptomycetaceae; genus Streptomyces; species Streptomyces sp. MUSC 14. The sequence continues at coordinate 203,937 of NZ_MLYN01000035.1, read as the reverse complement.
AGGCCGGCAAGGCCACGAACGCGGCCAACGAGGCCGCCAAGCAAGCAGCCAAGGCCAAACAGGCCGCTGACACCGCGACCAAGGCCGCTGCCACCGCCCACACGGTGTTCACCATCGCCCGCAAGACCGAGGCCGAGGACCTCGCGACGCGGACGAGCGCGGCGACGGAGGTCGCCCAGTCGCAGAAGGACGCCGCCGACACCTTCACCGTCCAGCTGGCGAAGGTCGCCCTCGAGGAGAGGCGGATCGGCGAGGACACCGCGGCCCTCGCCGCCGAGGCCGGCAAGCCCGATGCCGACGCCGAAGCCATCGCCGCCAAGGGCCGCGCCGTGGCGCTGCGCGCGCTCAAGCAGTACGGCTCCTGGCGCCAGGAAGCCGCCGCCCAGGCCCTGTCCGGCGATGACACCGCGATCCTGGACTACCTGCGCACCGGCGCCGAGCAGGCGGAGACGGACGAGATCCGCCAGCAGGTCGGCGACCTCGCCGAGACCAGCCCGTACGAGAGCGTCCGCAACGCTGCCGGGGATGCGGTCCAGGGCAGCGACGAGCAGGTCCGGGACTTCTACACCACCGGCCAGTACACAGTGGCCACCGCCGACTACCGGGTGCTCGTCTCCCGGATCAACAACGCCGGGGGCCCGGCCGTCAAGGACGCCTCCAAGGCCGCCCTCGCCGACGGCAGCCCCAAGGCGATGACGGGCTTCCTCAACGGCGGCCAGTACCAGGCCCGCAACCAGGACGAGCGGGTGCTGGCGTCCAAGCTGGTCAACGACGGCGGAGCGGAAGTCAAGGCAGCCGCGAAATCAGCGCTGACCGGCCCCGCCGACCAGCTGCACGAATTCATACAAGTCGGCCAGTACATGGCCGACCGCAAGGACAAACTCACTCAGACCCACACCGCGCAGATGCAACGGCTGCTCGACGAGGCCGACGGCATCGCCGCCCACGCACGCAAGGACAGCAGTCTGGCGGCCAAGGCCGCCGCGAACGCCAGACACGCAGAGACCGAAGCCAAGAGGGCAGCGGCCGAGGCACAGCAGAACGCCGACCAGGCAGACAAGTACGCCGCCAGCGCCAAGAAATCCGCCGACCGCGCGCAGACCAGCGCCGACCAGGCAGCCTCCTCCGCCAGGACCGCCCGCAACGCCGCCGACCGCGCCGACCAGGACGCCGCCGACGCCGGCGAATCCGCCGCCCAGGCAGAATGGTCCGCCACCTACGCACGGAACTCGGCACGCAATGCCCGCAACGCAGCCGACGATGCCCGGGCGGACGCCATCGCAGCGGGCAAGAGCGCCACGGAGGCCAAGACCGAAGCTTCCAGGGCCTGGTCGGACGTGGTGACCAAGCGCCGGGCCGAGGAGGCCGCGGTCCGCAAGCAGGCCGAGGAGCAGCGCAAGCAGCAGCGTGAGAAGGAGAAGCAGGCCAAGGAGAAGCAGCGCTGCATCGCCTATATGTCCCGGGACAACCTCCCGCCCTGCGGACTGGCCGGCCAGCCTGTCGAACTGCCCCAGGCATCCCCGGACCTGGCCAAGCTCCTGCTGAAGGGCGGCATGGAGGTCCTCGGCGTCAACGAGCTCCAGGAATGTGCCAAGAACCCCACCCTCGGTCAATGCACCCTCGCCGTGGCCGGAGTACTCCCCATCGGCAAGCTGAAACTGCTCAAGAAGGCCGCCGACGGCGTCGAGGACATCGCCAAGGCCTCCCGCGCCGCAAAGGCCGCCAAGAAGTGCCTGCAGTGTTTCCTCGCCGGGACCAAGGTGCTCATGGCCGACGGCTCGACGAAGAAGATCGAGTCCGTCAAGGCCGGTGACTCCGTCACCGCCACCGATCCCCTGACCGGAGTCACCGGGCCGCGGGCCGTGACCGCCACCATCGTCACCGAGCACGACAAGCAGTTCAACGAACTCACCCTGCACACCCGCAACGGCACCGACCACCTCACCGCCACCAGCGAACACCCCTTCTGGTCACCCTCCTCCCGAACCTGGGTAGAGGCCGGGCGGCTGCGCGCAGGGTCGACCCTCCGGACCGTCGACGGCACCACGGTCAGCGTCCAGCACAACCGCTCCTTCGAGAAGACCGCCCGGACATACAACCTCACCGTCGCCGACCTCCACACGTACTATGTGCTGGCAGGCGAGACACCGATCCTCGTTCATAATTCGGGTCCGGGCTGCGGATCCATATGGATCGATTCGAACAGGGTGCCTCATCATTTCAAGCATGCGGCCGACTTCGAGATCATGGCGAAGGAGAGCAAAGCGAGTAAGCAGGCATTCGTAAAAGCCTTGGAAGACTTTGTCAAGGATCCAGGGAACGTCCAGATCGCGGGAACGTATCGCGGAATCCCTGCTCGACACTACGTGGATCCCAACACTGGACGTCATGTCTCGGTGGACATCGAGTCAGGCGAGATGCTTGGAGCTTGGAAAACGAATGTGACTTCAGATCAGTTCTGGTACCTTACTCAGCAAGGGAAGCTGTAAATGGCGACATTGGAACCATTTCTGGTACTCGCGGAGGCCGTTTCTGAGGGACGGATCTCTCCTTCCGAGTTCTCTCTTGTCTGTCTTCCTCTATACAAGGGATACGGTGGCCCATATCCGACCGTCGAGCAGTACCAGGCGGCAACTGATCTCTTCTATGTCGCGCACGATTACGACTCGGCCGGCATCGGTATGCCTGACCTGCTGAGCGATGGCCAGGTTCGATTGAAGGCAGCTGATATCGCGCGGCGGATGCATGTGCTCCTACAGTAGCCGGAATCGAGAAAATCGGGCCTGATCGGCTGGACGATGGCCACCGCGGGCACCCTGCCGGCGTCCGGCCGCACAATGAGTCTTTGCCAGTGACGGATCATGACGTTCTGTGATTGATCAGATGGTGCGGTCGTACTCGAGCTGGAGCAGGACGAGGGCCGCGGCGGCGATCTTCGTGATGCGGCTGGGGTCGAGGCTGACCCTGCGCAGGGCCTTGAAGGTGGTCTTGAGCAGGGAGTTGGCGCGCTCGCAGACCCCGTGGATGCCGCGGATGACCTTGTTGTAGGTCTGCTGGGCCTCGGTAAGTTCGCCACCGGCGGGCTTCTTGCGCGGGTGGCGGAAGCCGTCGCCGGCGTTCTCGTAGCCGAGGTCGACGAGGGTCGGCATGTTCAGTTCGGCGGCGATCCGGTTGAGGGCGTCGATCAGGCCGTGGTGGCGGGCGCAGGTGGTGTCGTGCTCGCGGCCCGGGCGGACCGGTGAGACCCAGATCGGCCAGCCGTCCGGGGTGGCGATGACCTGCACGTTCCCGCCATGGTGCTTGTGTTTTCCGGACCACCGGAGGTCTGCGCCGTTGGGGCCGGGGGCGGCGATGCGGTCGGTGCGGATGACGGTGCCGTCGAGGTTCAGATGCGTCAGCCCGGCCTCTTTCGCACGCTGAAGCGCGGTCGCGAGGTCCGGTGCCCCGGCCGCCAGAACGGGTCAGCCCCTCGTGGAGGTAGCGGTATGCGGTGGAGGCCGACAGGTTGTTGTCGCGGGCGAGTTGGGAAAGGCGGGTGCCGTCGATGAACCAGCGCAGGACGAGCACCGCCTGGCGGAAGCAGCCCAGCGCACGCCTGCCCCTGCGGGTTCCGGCCGCGATGCGGTGATCGCGCAGCAACCGGGCCAGGTGCTCGGCGGTGGACCGCTTCACATCGAGCACCGCGGTGTATGTGACACTGATCGACACGTGAGGCCCCTCGGTCAGAACAATCCGTCGCAAGATCGTTCCTACCAGGGGCCTTACGCCTGCCCGGACTTGAGGACCGCACGGGCGGCAGCGCAAGCATCGCGACCACAGCGAGCGACGGGCGCTTACCGAGAAAGACTCAGTCACCGAGCAGGCGAGATCCCAGGGGTACAGCACCGTCGTGCTGAACTATGAGCGGCATATCCCGAAGCCGGACGGCAGCATTTACAAGCGCCCGGGGTCGATGACCTTGGATGTCGCAGAGATCCTAGGAGAATAGAGAATGGATCGGTCTCAACTGGACGGGTTGGCATCGCGCATCGCGGGCCGAGGACAAGTAGGACAGGAGCCGGTGTTCCGAGAACTGCGGGAACTGGGTCTGTCGCCAATCGAAGCGATCTACGTAGCTTCTCGTGTGCTTGGCCTGTCTTTGCCTGAGGCGAAGACCGCAATCTACGCAAGCACCGCCTGGCGTGATCAGCAGGAGGACTGGCAGCTTCTTCAGTCCGGGCTTGAGGAGTGAAGATAATCACCAACGCCAACCTAAAGTCACGCTAGCAAATTTGAAGCCCCGTCAGGCGACTTACGGGGCTTCAACGTGTTCTGACTGCAGTAGTAGACGGCAACGCCAGCGGACGCGGCCGCACACAGTAGCGAGTCGTCGACGTCGCCAGCCCGGCCAGTGGTCTCGGCGGGGTCACGGAGGGCGTGGCACCGAAAGGCCGTTGGCTTGAGACTGCGGCCTCGTGCACCCGTCGCTCATGGATCGCGTTCACCGCGTACGCGGACAGCACCGAGGTGCACGACATGAGAGGGCGGTGCGTGATCTTCCGTCCGACTTGCGATCGCTCGATGGTGTGATGTTGGGACATCACCGCCGGTCGCACGTTCGAGGTTCGCTGGGTTGTGGCATGGACATGCGTCGTGCCTGAGCGATTTCACCGACGAGCAGTGGGAGTTCGTCGAACCGGTGATCGCGGCGTGGAAGGCCCGGCATCCGTCGGTCGGCGGGCATCAGGGGAAGTAGGCGGTGCGGGAGATCGTGAACGCGATCCTCTACCAGAACCGCACGGGGTGTCAGTGGCAGTTCCTGCCGCACGACATGCCCCCGCCCGGAGCGGTGACGTACTACTCCTACCTCTGACGCGACGAGGGCACTGACCAGGACATTCACGACCTGCTGCGCTGGCAGCTGCGGGAGAAGCGGAAGCGATTAGCGGACCCGAGCCTGGTCGTCCTGGACACCCAGAGCATCCACGCCGCGGTTGGCGTCCCTGCCACGACGACCGGCAAGGGTGCCGCGAAAAGAGTGCCGGGTAGGAAGATATGCCTGGCCGTGGACGTCCTGGGCCTCGTCGTCGACTGCGTCGTGCTGCCCGCTTCCGCGCACGAGAACACCGCCGGCATCGCCCCGCTGGACGGTGTCGCCGCACAGCGCGACACAGTGACCAAGGCCCTGGTCGACCAGGGCTTCAGGAACAAGGTCGTCGATCACGGTATGAACCTGGGTATCGGCGTGGAGATCGTCGAACGCAATCCGGACCAGAGCGGGTTCGTTCCGCAGGCGAAGCGGTGGATCGTGGAGCAGGCGAATGGGACCTTGACGTTCTACCGCCGTCTCGTGTGCGACTGCGAACACCGGCTCGCCTCCTGGAGGACAGTATGAGCGAGAACCCGCAGGTCAAACCCATCCTGGAACACATCCGAAACCCGAGTGCGCGAACTGACCGACCAGGCAGAGCAGTTGATGGTGCGCATCGAGGAACTCACTCGGCAGCTCGGCGATGTCCTTGCGCCGACGCCCCTCAGCGGACCAGAGCACGATCCGGCCTCGCGTGGCTATATCCGCAGGCACGTCCCGCTGCTCACCAGCCCGGCTTTGAAGTGACAGACAATGGAGTACGGCTCACTACAATGATCCCTATCGGAGGGAGGGGCTATGGCAAGTGACGTCATGGAGATTCCAGAGGATCTGGATTTCCTCGAAGTGCTTGGTGCGACCCCTGAGCCTACGGAACACGACCCTGATGTGTGGCGAGTCGAGGCTCCGGCAGGTGCTGCTGGCGAGCTTGTGGCACTGAGCTTCGACATCGGCGCAAGGTCTGTACGTTTGACCAGGGAGTCGATGGGCGAATGCGATATCGAAATCTATCGTGAACAGGTGGAGCGTATTCTCCTGTACTCGCGAGACGAGGAGCGCGGCATCGTTATCGAAGTAGGTGTCCCTGGCTTCAGGTGCGAACTTAGGGTCGTCATTTCTCCCAGATTTCGTCTAGTGGACCCCATGCTATATCTGGGACGTTAGCGAGTGCCCCTGGCGCGCATTCACTGAAGCGAGGTTTTCTCGACTCGACTCCTGTCAATCCTAAAGGCAGGATTGTCGAGTAGGTCGCCTCACTGACATCCACAAAACAGAAGCCTCGTCAGGACCTGGCGGGGCTTCTGTGCGGGTTGACGGCCCTCCCAGGGGAGGACGTGGCCAAGCGCGCCCGATCGAGTCCGTCGCGGCGGCGATGCCGAGGCGCCACGCCGATGAACGACGAGCGCTCGCTGGTGCGCCGGGCGTGCTACCCAAGCTGTCTCCGGGCGTATCCCTGTCCGCGCCTGAGGGAAAGAGGGTCAGGTTTCCTGGTCCCGGCAGACGATTCGGCACAGAAGCCGGCGTCCGGCCCTCACTTGGATCCGCGCCCACAAGGCTTGCTCTTCACCCGGAGCTAAGGACGCACAGAGTCATCAAAAAAGGGGGCACCTTCCCTCGACCCGAGCGGTTCGCCAGTCCCTTTCAGCATCGCGGATGGATGCTTCACCCGTCGTTGAACATGTCCGCACCCGTATAAGCCAGCATGTGCGCGAGCTCGTGCTCCACGATGTGCGGCAGACTCGCCACGCCTTCAGGGAAGAACCAGAAATGCCCCAGCTCGATGTGGCCCAATGCCCCGAAGCTGCACACGGATTCGGCAGCGTCCCAGCAGCCGATTCGGGCGCCGGCCACGGCCAGGGTGATGCGTTCCGTGCCGTGCTCGGTCGCGAAGTCCGTGACGCGGGCTTCGGCCTTGCGTATCTGCTCCGCCTCGGCCGCCATCGCGGCCTCGTGCGGCTCCCACACACGGTTGCCGGTACACATCCCAGGTCATCTGCCGGCGCCATAAACCCGTGATCCCCGAGTTTCCCAAGGAGTCGAACTCCAGAGCGGCGTGCAGCCCCCCGGCAAAGATCACAGCCGCCAGGACCTGGACCCGGTCCCGCAGAGGGTGGCTCGGGCTCCGTGGACATGGTGCTTCAGATCGGCGTTCAACAACTCGCCGGGATTCAGTTCGGGGCTGTATCCGGGCGTCAGGTGCAGTTCGACGCGCTCGGCGTTTGCGGCGAGCCGGGCCCGGACCGCTGGGCTGCGGTGGACCGGGTACGGGTCGGCGATCACGTGGACCTTGAGGCCGGCGCGACGGGCGAGACGGTCGAGGAACGCGCAGAACACCTGTGAGGTGAACTTGCCCAGTGGGCTTGGGTCGTCCGTTTCGACGCACAGCCGCAGCGATCCGAGACCACGTAGTGTCATGGTGGCGATGCTACGCATAGGTGGTCGATACCCAAGCAAAAGGACGCTGGCTCTCCAGATCGAGCACAACCGCTCGGCCCGGGGTCTCGCCGGCATGATCTTCACCCGGAACGACCGCGCGGGCAAGGGCGAGTTGTCCTCCCGGCTCGGCCTGGTCACCGACGCCGTGGCGGTCCCGGACGACCAGGACCTGTACGCGTACATCGTCGACCACCTCCTCCAGGGCGGCCGGGTCGACTACGCGATCGCGGACGAGGCGCAGTTCCTCGCGCCCGGCCAGATCGACCAGTTCGCGCGCGTGGTGGACGATCTCGGCCTGGACGTGTACGCCTTCGGGATCACCACGGACTTCCGCTCCAAGCTCTTCCCCGGGCTCGCAGCGACTGGTCGAGCTGGCCGACCGCATCGAGGTGCTCCAGGTGGAGGCGCTGTGCTGGTGCGGCGCCCGGGCCACGCACAACGCCCGCACGATAGGCGGCGCGATGGTCGTCGAGGGCGCCCAGGTGGTCGTCGGCGACGTCGACCAGTCCAGCGGCGAGGTCGGATACGAGGTGCTGTGCCGCCGACACTACCGGCGCCGGACGACCGCCGCGTCGGCCCGCGCGGCGGCCCTGTCCCCGGACGTCCTGCCGGTCCCGCCCGCCTGAGCCGGCCCTCTGGAGGGGCGTGCTCAGTGCGGCTCCTGGATCAGCGAGAACTCCGCGCCCTCCGGGTCCGCCACCGTCGCCACGCGCCCGTGCGGGCTGTCCTGCGCCGGCCGGACGACCCGGCCACCCAGCTCCGCGACCTGCCGCAGCGTCAGATCGGCGTCGGCGACCTCGAAGTACGTCTTCCAGTGCGACCCCCGGTCCCGGGGCAGGCCATGGCCCACGCCGTGCAGCCCGGCGACCGGCCGGCCGTCCAGGTGCAGGGTCACGTAGTCGAAGTCGGCGGACACCACCGGCTCCTCCTCGTACCCGAACACCGTCGCGTAGAACTTGGCGACGCTCTCCGTCTCGTACGTCACCAGCTCGTTCCAGGCCGGTGTGCCCGGCACGCCGGTGAGTGCCGTGCCGAGGTGCGCGGAACCCTGCCAGATCCCGAACACCGCCCCGGAGGGGTCCGCGGCGATCGCCATCCGCCCGGCCTCGGCGGCGTCCAGCGGGCCGACCGCCACCGTGCCGCCGCACAGCCGCACCGTGTCCGCCGTGCGGTCGACGTCGTCCGAGGCGAAGTACGGCGTCCAGGCGATCGGCAGCCGGCGGTCCGGCGGCAGCTGGCCCATTCCGGCCACCTCCCGCCCGTCGAGCAGCGCCCGCACGTACGGGCCGAGCTGCTGCGGGCCCGGCCGGAACTCCCAGCCGAACAGCTCGCCGTAGAACTCCTCGGTGGCGGCCAGCCCGTGCGCCATCAGGCTCACCCAGCAGGGTGTGCCGGGCACGCGCCGCGCGTGCGGCCGGGCCGGCTCCCGTGCCTCGGTCATCGATCACTCTCTCCCCGGCCCCTCGCGGTGGCCGTGTCGCTTCCGCTCCCCGGAAGGGTGTCCACGCCGGCGGCGGGAATGCCCGTGCCGGTGCCCGCATCCTCCACTCCGCTGCGGGCGATACCGCGCCGCAACTCGGCGACACCTCCGGGAGGATGCCCGTTCTGCCGACTTTCGGCGCTTCCTGACGGTGGCCGGGGGGTGTCGGCCGGCTGTACAGCACGTGCTCGATCCCGCACTCCTCGTGATCGAGCCTGTCCGGCCGAGCAGAGTAGCCGGACCTGGACGCCGCGGCCACCCCTGGCGTATGCATGGACGCCATGAACGTCATCATCACCGCAACCGACCTCGCACACGAACTGACCGGCGAGCGCCCGCCGGTACTGCTGGACGTGCGCTGGCAGCTGAGCACGGCCAAGGCGGCGGGCGCGCCGGCCTTCGACGGGCGGGCGGCGTACGCGGCCGGGCACATCCCCGGCGCGGTCTTCGTCGACCTGGACCGGGAGCTGGCCGGAGCGCCCGGGGCGAGCGGCCGGCATCCGCTGCCGGACCTCGGGGAGTTCGGCGCCGCGATGCGCCGCGCGGGCGTGCGCGCGGACCGGCCGGTCGTCGTGTACGACGGCGGCCAGGGCTGGGCGGCCGCGCGCGCGTGGTGGCTGCTGCGCTGGACGGGTCACCCGGACGTGCGGGTCCTCGACGGCGGATTGCCGTCCTGGGCGGGCGAACTGTCCACGGAGGCAACAGATCCGGCCGAAGGCGACTTCCGTCCGGCACCGTCCGCCACCGGTCGGCTGGACGCGGACGAGGCCGCGGCCCTGGCCCGCACAGGCGTGCTGCTGGACGCCCGCGCGGGGGAGCGCTACCGCGGTGAGGTGGAACCGATCGACCGCGTCGGCGGACACATCCCGGGTGCGCTGTCGGCGCCGACGACCGAGAACGTGGGGCCGGACGGCCGCTTCCTGCCCGCAGCCGAACTGCGCGACCGCTTCAAGGCCTTGGGCGTCGCCGAGGACGCCGAGACGGGCGTCTACTGCGGCTCGGGCGTGTCCGGCGCCCACGAGGTCCTCGCGCTGGCCGTGGCGGGCATCCCGGCGGCCCTGTACGTCGGTTCCTGGTCCGAGTGGTCCTCCGACCCGAACCGCCCGGTGGCGGTGGGGGCGGACCCGCAGTAGCGAACGGCCTTTGGGGCAACGAAAAGTGGGGGCACGCACGCGTGCCCCCACTTTTGCTCTGCTGCTCCGGCTATTCCTGCTTCTTGCGCCGCGTGCCGAACACGATCTCGTCCCAGCTCGGAACGGCGGCGCGGCGGCCGGGGCGGACGCCGTCGGCCTCGGCCTGGCGGTCGGTGGCGCCGACGAGCCGGTCGCGGTGGCTGCCGACCGAGCGGGGCATGAGGACGTCCGCGTACGCCGAACCGGCCGAGGCGGCGGGCGCCGGCGGCTCCTCCGCCTCCGGTTCGTCGACGGGCTCCTCCGGCGCCTCCTCCCGGCGCTCCGGGACGACCAGGTCGCCCCGGAAACTCGGGACGGCCTCCAACAGGCTGGTCAGTGAGTCGCGTTCGCCGGTGGACGCCGTGGACGCGGACTCCTCGGCGGGTTCGGACGGCGGCGCGGGCAGGCTCGGCCGCTCCCGGTCGCGGTCGACCCGTTCGAGGGCGCGGTCCATCGAACGCTCGCGCGGCAGCCGGGCGATGCGCGGGACGAACGGGAAGCTCGGCTCCGGTACGGCGAGATCGTCGGACTCGCCGATCAGCGAGCGAGCCTCGTCGTCCACGGCCTGTACGAGCCGCCGGGGCGCGTCGTACGTCCAGCTCGCCGAGTGCGGTTCGCCCGCGACCCGGTAGACGAGGAGCACCTCCCACGTGCCGTCGTCACGGCGCCAGGAGTCCCACTGCACGCTGTCCTTCTCCGCGCCGCGCAGCAGCAGCCGCTCCTGCACGGCCTCGCCGAGCAGCGGACCGGAGTTCTCGCCGGGGCGGCGGACCGGGGTCTTGCGGGCGCGCTCGGCCATGAAGGCACGCTCGGCCAGCACGGGCCCCTCGAAGCGCCGTACCCGGTCGACGGGGATGCCGGCGAGCTGCGCGACCTCCTCCGCGGTGGCACCCGCGCGTATCCGCGCCTGGATGTCGCGGGGCCTCAGATGGCTCTCGACCTCGATCTCGATCTGGCCGAGGCGGGGCCGGTCGCCGCGCACGGCGGCGCGAAGGCGCTCGTCGATCGGAAGGGTGTACTCCGTCGCGTCGGCAGCTTTCAGCACCAGCCGTGTGCCGTCATTCGAGACGGCCACGACACGCAGTTCGGGCATGGGGACCTCCCGGGTGGTGCCTGCCGACGTCACGTGCGTCGCTGCTTCCGCTAGTCGAGTGTGGCCTGCCCGGGTGCAGCCTGCCACAACCTTGCCGAGTTGCCCGGCGTGTCGGGCACGGGCCCGGGGCCGCCGTTATGGCACGGTGACCGTTCGCAACGCTAAGTGACCAAATCCGTCACCCTGTGCAACTTGCCCCCTCCCGGCGGTCCTGCAAGGCCCCGGACATCCTGGTGGGAGACCGGACCCAGGGCTCGCAACAGTACTCCATTTGGACCATGTGCGTGGATGGGCGCGCCGCCGAACTTCCGGCGAGGGCGGCCACGCGGCTCCCGGCAAACGGTTTCGTCGATCACGAACGTGGCGAACTTCACGCAATCCCCAGAAACGGAACTAATGGTTTCTGCTGTACGTCCCCTTCTCATGCAGTCGATGGGTCAATGTCGTCAATATTGTCAATGTCGTCCATGACGCCAGGTGCGTCATCACGTAGGGAAGGGCAGGCAAGTTCCGGGTATGCGTGAAACGCCCGAAGGGGTCCGCAGGGACGGTCGCAGGCGGATCGACCTGAGCGTTCCCCAGGTCGCGGGCAGCGCCCTGGCGGCGGTCGTGGCGGCCAAGCTGGCTTCGTACTTCGGCGTGTACGGCACGATCCTCGGCGCGGGAGTCGTCAGCATCGTCGCCACCTGCGGCGGCACTCTGTTCCAGCACTTCTTCAAGCGCACCGGGGAGCAGCTGCGGGACGCGACGGTCGCGCCCCGCCCCCGGGAGCAACCGGCACCGGGGCAGCAACTGGCACCGGGGCCGGGCGAGTTCACGGAGGGGACCGTCTACCGCGCGCGCGTAAAGAGCTGGCGGCGGCCGGTGGTCGCGGCCGCCGTCGTGTTCGGCGTGACGATGGCCGGCATCACGACGTACGAACTGGTCTCCGGCAGCAGCTTCAGCGGCGGCACGGGCACGACGGTCAGTGACGCGGTCGGCGGCCGGGGCACGTCGCACCGCGAGCGATCCGATTCCGATGTCCCCTCCGGCGGGTCGGCGACGCCTTCGGACGGGCCGTCGCACGGGCACGCGCCCGGTTCCGGCGGAGGCACGACGCCCAGCGGGACGTCCAGCGGGACGCCGACGCCCGGTGCCTCGCCGAGCGGGCGGCCGAGCGAGGGCTCCGCCACCCCGGCCCCCACGCCCAGCGGGTCCGCCGCGACGCCTACGCCCCCAGAACCCTCCGCAAGTAGTCGTTCTGGAACAGCCGGTCCGGGTCAAGGCGGTCCCTCAGCGCAGTGAACTCGCCGAAACGCGGGTACACGCGCGTGAAGTACTCGGCGTCCCGCGTGTGCACCTTGCCCCAGTGCGGCCGGCCCTCGTGCGCGGTGAAGATGCGCTCGGCGGCGGTGAAGTAGGCCTGGTACGGCGTGCCCCGGAACATGTGGACGGCGATGTAGGCGCTGTCCCGGCCGGAGGCGGTGGACAGGGTGATGTCGTCGGCCGGTGCCGTGCGGACCTCGACCGGGAAGCTGACGCGCAGGCCCGAGCCGTCGACCATGTCCTTCAGCTCACGCAGCGTCTCCGTCAGGGCCGCGCGGGGCACCGCGTACTCCATCTCCACGAAGCGCACCCGGCGCGGCGAGGTGAAGACTTTGTAGGGGATGTCGGTGTACGTCCGCGCGGACAGCGCCTTGCTGGAGATCTGCGCGATCGCGGGGATCGCCCGGGGCACCGCCCGGCCGACCCACTGGGCCGCCTGGAAGACGCCGTTGGAGAGGAACTCGTCCTCGAACCAGCCGGCCAGCTGCCCCACCGGCTGCTCCGGGCCGGCGCTGCGGTTGTTGCGCTTGGTGTTGGTGTTGCCGGTGTGCGGGAACCAGTAGAACTCGAAGTGCTCGTTCTCGGCCCAGAGTTGATCGAACTCCGCGAGAACCCGCTCGAACGGCATCGGTTCCTCCCGCGCGGCGAGCAGGAAGAGGGGCTCTACGGCGAACGTGATCGCGGTGATGACGCCCAGGGCGCCGAGACCTATTCGGGCCGCGGCGAAGACGTCGGGATTCTCCTTCTCGGAACAGCCGAGCACCGAACCGTCGGCCGTGACCAGTTCGAGCCCGGTGATCTGCGCCGCGATCGAGGCGGACTCGCGCCCGGTGCCGTGCGTTCCGGTGCTGGTGGCGCCGGAGACGGTCTGCTCCATGATGTCGCCCATGTTGGTGAGCGACAGGCCCTCGCGCGCGAGAGCGGCATTGAGACGCTTGAGCGGGGTGCCCGCCTCCACCGTGACCGTCATGGAGTCCCGGTCGATGGTGCGGATACCGGTCAACAGCTGGGGGCGGATCAGCACACCGTCGGTGGCCGCGATCGACGTGAACGAGTGCCCCGTACCGACCGCCTTGACCTTCAGGCCGTCCTCGCGGGCCCGGCGCACCGCCTCGGCCAGTTCCTCCACCGAGGCCGGTGCGACCTGCCGGGCGGGCCGGGCGGCGACGTTCCCGCCCCAGTTACGCCAGGTGCCGTTCTTCCCGCTCGCTGTGCTGCTCAACGGTGCCTCCCCGACCCGAGGCCGGCCTGCGCAGCCGGCGGTACCCGAGGAAACCGACCGCGACCGCGACGGTCCCGGACACGGCCGGAACCCCGTACCCGGCCCGCGCCCCGGCTGCGTCGATCACCCAGCCGGCCACGGACGAGCCGAGCGCGACGCCGACCGCCAGGCCGGTGCTCACCCAGGTCATGCCCTCGGTCAGCTTCGCGCGAGGTACGTGCTCTTCGATGAGGGACATCGTCGTGATCATCGTCGGTGCGATGGACAGCCCCGCAACGAACAGCGCCACGGCCAGAAGCGGCAGGTTTCCGACCAGTAGGAGGGGGATCATACTCACGGCCATCGCCGACACGCCCAGCAGCCAGCGACGTTCCGGCGCCCCGGCGAACCGCAGCAGTCCGAAGACCACACCGGCCACACAGGAACCGGCCGCGTACAGCGCCAGCACGATGCTCGCGGCTCCCTTGTGGCCGCGCTCGTCGGCGAAGGCGACGGTCACCACGTCCACCGCCCCGAAGATCGCGCCGGTCGCCGCGAAGGTGGCCACCAGCACCTGGAGCCCGGGCGAGCGCAGGGCGCTGCCGCCGCCGTGGTGCTCACGCGGGTGCGGCTCGGGCTCGGTGGCCCGCTGGGCGGTGAGCCAGAAGACGCCGACGGCCAGGAAGCAGGCGGCCAGCAGCGGGCCGGCCTCCGGGAACCACGTCGTGGACAGCCCGATGGAGATGATCGGGCCGAAGATGAAGCACACCTCGTCCACGACCGACTCGAACGAGTACGCCGTGTGCAGCTTCGGGGTGCCCCGGTACAGGGCCGCCCAGCGTGCCCGGACCATCGCGCCGAGGCTCGGCACCGAGCCGATCCCGGCGGCGCACACGAACAGCACCCAGTCCGGCCCGCGCAGCTGCGCGGCGAGCAGCAGCCCGGTCGCCGCCGAGAGCGCGACCAGGGTCGCGGGGCGCAGCACCCGGCGCTGCCCGTGCCGGTCGACCAGCCGGGAGATCTGCGGCCCGATCGCCGCGGCGGACAGCGCGATGGTGGCCGACAGCGCGCCCGCGAGGCCGTACCGGCCGGTCAGCTGGGAGATCATCGTGACGACGCCGATGCCCATCATCGACAGCGGCATGCGGCCGAGGAATCCCGCGGTGGAGAACGCTTTCGTGCCAGGCTCGGCGAACAGGGCGCTGTAGGGGCTGGGCACGTGGTCTCCGGGACGGCTCGTAAGGTCCGAATGCGGCTGATACAGCTTACGAGTGAGCCGATCCTCCGGGCACCCGGATATCGGCCATCGAAATCCACGGGAAAACCCCCCTAAACCTACTGGAACCCGACTCGTCACCCCGTCGTTCCCCGGCTGTCAGTGCCGGGTGGCAGGATCGAGTCATGCCAGACGCGCTCGATGCCACCCCGTACGACGCCCTGCTCCTGCTCTCCTTCGGCGGCCCCGAAGGCCCGGACGACGTCGTCCCCTTCCTGGAGAACGTCACGCGCGGGCGGGGCATCCCGACGGAACGCCTCAAGGAAGTCGGACAGCACTACTTCCTGTTCGGCGGGGTCAGCCCCATCAACGACCAGAACCGCGCCCTCCTGGACGCCCTGCGCAAGGACTTCGCCGAGCACGGCCTCGACCTGCCGGTCTACTGGGGCAACCGCAACTGGGCGCCGTACCTGACGGACACGCTGCGCGAGATGGCCGCCGACGGCCGCCGCCGCATCCTCGTGCTCGCCACCAGTGCCTACGCCTCCTACTCGGGCTGCCGGCAGTACCGCGAGAACCTCGCCGACGCGCTGGCCGCGCTGGCGGCCGAGGGGCTGGAGCTGCCGAAGATCGACAAGCTGCGGCACTACTTCAACCACCCCGGCTTCGTCGAGCCCATGACCGACGGCGTGCTGCGCGCCCTCGCCGATCTCCCCGAGGACGTCCGCGCGGGCGCCCACATCGCCTTCACCACGCACTCCATCCCGACCTCCGCCGCCGACACCTCCGGCCCGGTCGAGACGCACGGCGAGGGCGGCGCCTACGTCGAGCAGCACCTGGACGTGGCCCAGCTGATCGCCGACGCGGTCCGCGAGCGCACCGGCATCGACCACCCCTGGCGGCTCGTCTACCAGTCCCGCTCCGGCGCCCCGCACATCCCATGGCTGGAGCCGGACATCTGCGACCACCTGGAGGAGCGGCACGCCGCGGGCGTCCCGGCCGTCGTCATGGCTCCCATCGGCTTCGTCTCCGACCACATGGAGGTCCTCTACGACCTCGACACCGAGGCCAGCGCCAAGGCCGAGGAGCTGGGCCTGCCGGTGCGCCGCTCGGCCACGGTCGGCGCGGACCCCCGCTTCGCCGCCGCCGTCCGCGAGCTGATCACCGAGCGCGCCGCCGTGGAGCGCGGCCAGGAGGTCACCCCCTGCGCCCTGGGCGCCCTCGGCCCCAGCCACCACCTCTGCCCCGTCGGCTGCTGCCCGGCCCGCGCCGCGCGCCCGGCCGCCGCGGGTGCCGACAGCCCCTACGCGTGAGGAGCCCCGTGACCGACGCCCTGCACCGGGATCTGCTGGAGCTGGCCCAGGAGGCCGCCCGCCGTGCCGGAGAGCTGCTGCGGGACGGCCGTCCGGCCGACCTGGCGGTGGCGAGGACCAAGTCCAGCCCGATCGACGTCGTCACCGAGATGGACATAGCGGCGGAGAAGCTGATCACCGACCTGGTCTCAGGCCGCCGCCCCGACGACGGCTTCCTCGGCGAGGAGGGCGCGGCCGCCCCGGGCACGAGCGGCGTCCGCTGGGTCATCGACCCGCTCGACGGCACCGTCAACTACCTGTACGGCCTGCCGACCTGGGCGGTGTCCATCGCCGTGCAGCAGGACGGTGAGACCGTCGCCGGGGTCGTCGCGGCGCCGATGCGCGGCGAGACCTACCACGCCGTGCGCGGTGGCGGAGCGTGGGCGACCGGCGCCTGGGAGGGCGAGCGGGCGCTTGCCTGCCGCCCCGCGCCCCCGCTGGAGCAGGCCCTGGTCTCCACCGGCTTCAACTACGTCACCGAGGTCCGCGCCCACCAGGCCGAGGTGGCCGCGCGGCTGATCCCGCTGCTGCGCGACATCCGGCGCGGCGGCTCGGCGGCCATCGACCTGTGCGACGTGGCCTGCGGCCGGCTGGACGGCTACTACGAGCGCGGGCTCAACGCGTGGGACTTCGCCGCGGGAGACCTCATCGCCCGGGAGGCGGGCGCGCTGGTCGGCGGGCGGGCGGGGGAGCGGCCCTCGCGGGAGCTCACCGTCGCCGGGTCACCGGGCGTGTTCGAGCCGCTCCAGGGCCTGCTGGAGGACTTCGGTGCGTGGCATGACTGAGCAGTACGGCTGAGCCCGGTCGGCCAGGAGCGCGGCCACAGCGGACAGCCAGGACGGACAGCCAGAACGAACGGGACCCCCGGTGCTGGATTCACCGGGGGTCCCGCCGTTGTGCTGCCAAGCCGGTCAGACGCGTGACGCGCCGACTTCCACACCGTGTTCGGCGGCGAGGCGTCGCAGGTCGTCGAGCTCTGCCTGCTCCACCTCCACGAGGAAGTCGTCGCCCTCGTCACGAGCCCGCGACAGGTCGGACTCGGTCGCCTTTATGCGCTGGAGAAGTCCTGCGGTGAAAGCGTCCATGCTGCGCCCCCTCGTCCTTCGGTCGTGGGTCGGTGGCACGGGGGTGTGCCGTCGGGAAAAGGGGCGATCACGGCCCTCGCGAGTGCCCAGCGCTGCCCTGCCGGGCGGCGACGGTGCCGGACACCCGCGCCCGCTCTGCGAAAAGCGGCGACGGAGTACCGCATGGTGCTGCGGCACATGCAGAGCGTGATCGCGGGGTGTAAAGCCGTCCTCCCCCCGCTCCCTCACCCGGAAACCTCAACCGCAGGAGAAAATCTCGTATTCCTGCCCCGGGACGCCGGTCCGTACGGTCCGCAACCCGCCTTACAGCCGACTTACGGCCGAAAAGGGCAGGATGGAGGTCACACCCCACGAACACCCCTGCCCGCTCGCGCCCACGGTGCGCGACGGCGGGCGGACAGAGGAAGGACTGCGACGTGCGCGTACTCGTCGTCGAGGACGAGCAACTGCTCGCCGATGCGGTGGCCACCGGACTGCGCCGGGAGGCCATGGCCGTCGACGTCGTGTACGACGGTGCGGCCGCCCTGGAGCGCATCGGCGTCAACGACTACGACGTGGTCGTCCTCGACCGCGACCTCCCGCTCGTGCACGGCGACGACGTCTGCCGCAAGATCGTCGAGCTGGGCATGCCCACGCGCGTGCTGATGCTCACGGCGTCCGGCGACGTCAGCGACCGCGTCGAGGGCCTGGAGATCGGCGCCGACGACTATCTGCCCAAGCCCTTCGCGTTCAGCGAGCTGATCGCGCGCGTGCGCGCCCTCGGCCGTCGTACGAGCGTGCCCCTGCCGCCCGTCCTGGAGCGCGCCGGCATCAAGCTCGACCCCAACCGCCGCGAGGTCTTCCGCGACGGCAAGGAGGTCCAGCTCGCGCCGAAGGAGTTCGCGGTCCTGGAGGTCCTGATGCGCAGCGAGGGCGCGGTCGTCTCGGCCGAGCAGCTGCTGGAGAAGGCCTGGGACGAGAACACCGACCCGTTCACCAACGTGGTCCGCGTGACGGTCATGACGCTGCGCCGCAAGCTGGGCGAGCCGCCGGTCATCGTCACCGTGCCCGGCTCCGGCTACCGGATCTGATCCCCGTGGCCGCGACCCCCGCGCCCGCTCAGGCGCCGCCGAAGCCCACCTGGGACCCCAGGAGACCGCAGCCCCCGTTCCCCTGGCTGCGCCCCACCATCCGCATACGGCTCACGCTGCTGTACGGCGGCATGTTCCTGATCGCCGGCATCCTGCTGCTGTCGATCATCTACCTGCTGGCCGCACAGGCGATCAGCACGGGCAACCAGCCGCTGTTCAAGATCGTCAGCTTCCAGGAGCTGAAGGTCTCCAGCGACAACTGCCCGGCGATCACCACCGCCAGCCTGTCGCTCGCGGACTTCAACCACGCGATCAGCCAGTGCGTCGACGGGCAGCGCCAGGCGGCCCTGGACGACCTGCTCAGCCGATCGCTGCTGGCTCTGCTGGGCCTGGCCGTGATCGCCTTCGCGTTCGGTTACGCGATGGCCGGCCGCGTGCTGTCCCCGCTCGGCCGGATCACCCGCACCGCCCGTCAGGTGGCCGGCTCGGACCTGTCCCGCCGGATCGAGCTGGACGGCCCGGACGACGAGCTGAAGGAGCTGGCGGACACCTTCGACGACATGCTGGACCGGCTCCAGCGTGCCTTCACCGCCCAGCAGCGCTTCGTCGGCAACGCCTCGCACGAGCTGCGCACCCCGCTCGCGATCAACCGCACGCTCCTTGAGGTGCACCTGTCGGACCCGAACGCTCCGGTGGAGCTCCAGCAGCTCGGCAAGACCCTGCTCGCCACCAACGAGCGCAGCGAGCAGCTGGTCGAGGGTCTGCTGCTGCTCGCCCGCAGCGACAACCAGATCGTCGAGCGCAAACCGGTCGACCTGGCCGAGGTCGCCACCCAGGCCGTCGACCAGGTGCACGCCGAGGCCGAGGCGAAGGGCGTGAAGATCCGCGGCGAGCGCAAGCCGGCCGTGGTGCAGGGCAACGGCGTCCTGCTGGAGCGGATCGCGCTGAATCTCGTGCAGAACGCGGTGCGCTACAACGTGGCCGAGGGCGGCTGGGTCGAGGTGACCACCGAGATCGAGCACGGACAGGCGGTGCTCACGGTCTCGAACACCGGGCCGGTGGTGCCCGCGTACGAGATCGACAATCTGTTCGAGCCCTTCCGGCGGTTGCGCACGGAGCGTACGGGCAGTGACAAGGGGGTCGGCCTCGGCCTGTCCATCGTCCGGTCCGTGGCGCGTGCGCACGGCGGGCACATCGCGGCGAGGCCGCGCGAGGGCGGTGGCCTGGTGATGCGTGTCACCTTGCCGCTGTGATCCATTGACACGCGCGGAGGGTGTTCGCTTTACGCGGAATTTTCCGGACCTCTTGCGAGGTTCTTGCTGTGTGATCAATCACATGGGCGGATTTTCAGCCATGCACCCTCCGTGATCATGACACACGGTGGAAAGCCGGGAAAGTCCGGGTTTTCGGGGCTCTTGATCACGGGAAGTACACGGTGAGGCGCCTTTGAGGTGCCCCGTTCGGACCGTGTACGGTCCTCACCGCCATCCAAGCCGATCACACTTGAGGGGTCGGCTTGGGTGTCGATTGAGTAACAGACCTTGATGTGAGGCAAAATCTCCGCCTCAGGTCGGGCACAAGTCCGGCCTCTCACGCGTTACGTGCGCTGGAGACACCGCAGACACCCAGAGGGGGAGAGCGATATGGCAACCGATTACGACACTCCACGCAAGACCGACGACGATGTCGACTCCGACAGCCTTGAAGAGCTGAAGGCCCGGCGGAACGACAAGACCTCCTCCACGGTGGACGTCGACGAGTTCGAGGCCGCCGAGGGCCTCGAGCTGCCCGGCGCCGACCTTTCGAACGAGGAACTGGCCGTCCGGGTCCTGCCGAAGCAGCAGGACGAGTTCACCTGCATGAGCTGCTTCCTGGTGCACCACCGCAGCCAGCTGGCCCGCGAGAAGAACGGTCAGCCGATCTGCCGCGACTGCGACTGAGGACGGGTCGGCCATGACTGGCTCGACCCCTCCCCGGAAGCGCCGCTTCCCGCTGCGGAAAGCGGACTCAGGGCCGTTCGACGGCCCGCACGGCGCGCGTGAAGAGGAGCGGGGCTCATCCGGCAGGGGGGCCTCGCTCGCACCGGTGGACGACCGGGTCGACCACCCGGCACCGGTGCGGCGGAAGCCCGCGCCCGTCGCCCGACGGGCCGCGGTGATGCGTGACAAGGCCCGGGACCTGGCCCGGGAAGGGGTCCGTAAGGGCGGCAGGGGCGCTCGCGCGGGGCTGGCGTACCTCGCGGACCGGATCATCGAGATCGCCCCTCGTGTCCCCGTACGCGACCTCGCGTCCCTGCGCAGGCAGTTCCCCGGTCTCGGGCCCGAGGAGCTCGCCGACAAACTGGTGGCGGGAGCGGCGGCCGGGACCTCGACGGTCGGAGCCGGGGTCGGAGCGGCGGCGATGCTGCCGGTGCCGCCCGCCATGCCGACCGAACTGGCCGCGGAGATCACCGGGGTCGCCGCGATCGAGCTGAAGCTCGTCGCCGAGCTCCACGAGGTCTACGGCGTACGCCCGCCGGGCGGCCTCAAGACCCGGAGCACCGCGTATCTGTCCTCCTGGTCGGGGGAGCGCGGGATCGACGTGCTGAAGCCGTCGACGTACGACGCGGCCCTGAGCGGCCACATGAAGCGCGAGCTCCGCCAGCAGATCATGAAGCGCGTGGTGCGCGACCTGCCCAACCTGATGCCGTTCATGGTGGGCGCGGCGGTCGGCGCGGCCATGAACCGCCGGGACACCAGAAAGCTCGCCGCCCGCATCCGCACCGACCTGCGCAAGATCCAGGTGCCCTGGGACGAGCTGCCGGAACTGCCTCCTCTGGAGGAGCCGGCGAAGCCCCTGAAAGGCCTCGAAGAGCTCTAGGCGTCCGAGCCCTGGGCGTGCGCCGCCCGTGCCGCCTCGATCGCCGCGGCCAGTTGCTCCGGCTCCCGCGTGGACAGGTACAGGTACGGCGTCGGGTCAGCGGGGTCGGTGACCTCCACCCGCAGCGCCCCCGGGATGTAGGCGCGCAGCAGCAGGAACGCGCGCGTGTCGGCCTTGTACGTCCGCCAGGCGCGGGCCTCCTCCGCGTCCAGCACCTCCGACGTGCCCAGTGCCGACACCGGGATCTTCGCCTCGCCCGCGATCAGCGAGTCACCCACCACACGGATGCGCGGGGAGCCGTACGCGCTGGCGACCACCGCCGCCGCGGCCGTACCGCCGACCAGGCCGCCGAGCAGCGGAAGCGTGCCGAACGGAAGCAGGATGAGAGCGAACGAGACGCCCACCAGGAAGCTGATGAACCACCACGAGCGGGGGGCGGTGAGGCGTTCTTCGTACGGGGTGGCGGAGAGCTGCATGAGGCCAAGCTTGGCACGGGATCCTGGGGTGACGGGCGGGCGGGTAAGGTCTGCGCCTGTGAGTGGTAGTTCCGCAAGCCTTCAGCCTCCTGCCGACGCCTCGAAACCGGTACGGCACCCCGACGCGCCCGCGCCCGGGGAACTCCTCGGTGCCCACTACGAACACTGTTTCGGTTGTGGCCCCGGACAGCCGCACGGACTGCACCTGGAGGCACGCGCCGGTGAAGGCGTCTCGCTGACCGCCGAGTTCACCGTCCAGCCCGCCCACCAGGGCGCCCCGGGCCTCGCGCACGGCGGCGTGCTGGCCACGGCCCTGGACGAGACCCTCGGCTCGCTGAACTGGCTGCTGCGCACCATCGCCGTCACCGGCCGGCTGGAGACCGACTTCGCCCGGCCCGTCCCGGTGGGCACCACGCTGCACCTCGCGGCCGAGGTCACCGCCGTCGCCGGGCGGAAGATCTACTCCAGGGCCGTCGGGCGCATCGGCGGCCCCGACGGGCCCGCCGCCGTCCGCGCCGAGGCTCTCTTCATCGAGGTGAAGGTCGACCACTTCGTCGATCACGGCCGCCAGGAGGAGATCCAGGCCGCCATGAACGACCCGGACCAGATCCGGCGCGCCCGCGCCTTCGAGGTGAACCCGTGAGCCCCAGCCCCCTCGACGTCCTGCTCCGGCGCGTCGACCCCGACGTACCGCTTCCGGCGTACGAGCACCCTGGCGATGCCGGGGCCGATCTGCGCACCACCGAGCGTTGCGAGCTGAAGCCCGGCGAGCGGGCCGTGCTGCCCACGGGAGTGTCGATCGCCCTCCCGGAGGGGTACGCGGCCTTCGTGCACCCGCGATCCGGCCTCGCCGCCCGCTGCGGTGTCGCCCTCGTGAATGCCCCGGGGACGGTTGATGCCGGGTACCGTGGGGAGATCAAGGTGATCGTGGTGAATCTCGACCCGCGCGAGTCCGTGCGGTTCGAGCGCTTCGACCGGATTGCCCAACTGGTCGTCCAGCAGGTCGAGAGGGTCCGCTTCCACGAGGTGGCGGAACTTCCCGGCTCGGCGCGGGCCGAAGGGGGCTTCGGGTCCACCGGTGGCCATGCCGCGGTGGGCGGCGAGAGCGGCACAAGCGGTCGGGCCGCCCTGGGCGGTCCGACGGGTGGGAATCGATACGCTTCGGTCGTATCCGACCGGGAAGGACAGTGACGTGTTCGGACGTCGCAAGAAGAAGGGCGCCGCCGAGGACGCGGCCGGCGAGGCCGAGCAGGTCGTCGACAGCGTCGACACCGAGGCGGACGAGAACGAGGAGCCGGCCGAGCGCGTTCGGCTGGAGCCCGGGCCCCGGCCCGAGGGGCCCTGGGACAGCGAAGAGGTGAGCGACCCGGGCGAGGGCCGCGTGGACCTCGGCGGGATGTTCATCCCGGGCGTCGACGGCATGGAACTGCGGGTCGAGGTCGCCGGTGACGCGATCGTCGCCGCGACCGTCGTGCTGCGCGACAGCGCCGTCCAGCTCCAGGCCTTCGCCGCGCCCAAGCGCGAGGGCATCTGGGGCGAGGTCCGCGAGGAGATCGGGGCCGGCATCACCCAGCAGGGTGGCATCGTCGACGAGGTCGAGGGCCCCCTCGGCTGGGAGCTGCGGGCCCAGGTGCCGGTGCAGCTGCCCGACGGCACCGGCGGCTTCCAGGTCGTCCGGTTCGTCGGCGTGGACGGCCCGCGCTGGTTCCTGCGCGGTGTGATCTCCGGCCAGGGCGCCGTGCAGCCGCAGGCCGCCGGGCTGCTGGAGCAGATCTTCCGCGACACGGTCGTGGTGCGCGGCGAGGGCCCGATGGCGCCCCGCGACCCGATCGTCCTCAAGCTGCCCAACGACGCGCAGATGGTCCCCGAGGGCGTGCAGCAGGACGAGTCCCGCTTCTCGGGCGGCGTCGACCAGCTGCAGCGGGGGCCGGAGATCACCGAGGTCCGTTGACCGCCGAAGTTTTCGTACGGGCCGTGCCTCGGAAAGGCGCGGCCCGTTTTCACGGGGTCGCGCCGTACGCCGCGTCTCCCATCAGAATTGCGTCAAAGACCCCCCTTGACCGGGCCCTTGTCCCCTTTGTCCGCATCGTTGGCCGTAAGGTCGACGCTGCGTAGGCAGCAGTCACCGGAAGACAATGGAGCCATGGCACGCGGCAAACTTCGGATCTACCTCGGCGCGGCACCGGGTGTGGGCAAGACCTACGCCATGCTGTCCGAGGCACACCGCCGTGTGGAGCGTGGCACCGACTGCGTCGTCGCCTTCGTGGAACACCACGAGCGGCCGCGCACCGAGGTGATGCTGCACGGGCTGGAGCAGATCCCGCGCAAGAGGCTGGAGTACCGGGACAGCGTCTTCGGCGAGATGGACGTCGACGCCGTGCTGCGCCGGGCGCCCGCCGTCGCCCTGGTGGACGAACTCGCCCACACCAATGTCCCCGGCTCGCGCAACGCCAAGCGCTGGCAGGACGTCGAGGAACTGCTCGCCGCCGGGATCGACGTGATCTCGACCGTCAACATCCAGCACCTGGAATCACTCGGCGACGTGGTCGAATCGATCACCGGGGTGCGCCAGCGCGAGACCGTCCCCGACGAGGTGGTCCGCCGGGCCGACCAGATCGAGCTGGTCGACATGTCCCCGCAGGCCCTGCGCCGCCGGATGGCCCACGGCAACATCTACCAGCCCGACAAGGTCGACGCGGCCCTGTCCAACTACTTCCGCCCGGGCAACCTCACCGCCCTGCGCGAGCTGGCGCTGCTCTGGGTGGCCGACCGGGTCGACGAGTACCTCAACGCCTACCGCAGCGAGCACCGGGTCTCCAGGATCTGGGGCTCGCGCGAGCGGATCGTGGTCGGCCTGACCGGCGGCCCCGAGGGGCGCACCCTGATACGCCGCGCCGCCCGGCTCGCCGAGAAGGGCGCGGGCGGCGAGGTGCTGGCCGTCTACATAGCCCGCAGCGACGGGCTGACCTCGGGCTCCCCGAAGGAGCTGGCCGTCCAGCGCACCCTCGTGGAGGACCTGGGCGGCACCTTCCACCATGTGATCGGCGACGACATACCCGCCGCCCTGCTCGACTTCGCACGCGGCGTCAACGCCACCCAGATCGTCCTCGGCTCCTCGCGCCGCAAGGCCTGGCAGTACGTCTTCGGGCCCGGCGTCGGCGCCACGGTCGCCCGGGAGTCCGGCCCCGACCTGGACGTCCACATCGTCACCCACGAAGAGGTCGCCAAGGGCCGCGGACTGCCCGTCGCCCGGGGCGCCCGGCTCGGGCGGGCCCGGATCGTCTCGGGCTGGCTCGCCGGACTCGGCGGCCCGGCCGCGCTCGCGGTGCTGCTGAACAGCGTCGACGTCGGCCTCGCCAACGACATGCTGCTCTTCCTGGGTGTCACGGTCGCGGCGGCCCTGCTCGGCGGCCTGCTGCCCGCCCTGGCCTCGGTGGCCTTCGGCTCGCTGCTGCTGAACTACTTCTACACACCTCCGCTGCACAAGTGGACCATCGCCGACCCCAAGAACATCGTCGCCATAGTGATCTTCCTGTGCGTCGCGGTGTCGGTGGCCTCGGTGGTGGACCTCGCCGCCCGGCGCACCCACCAGGCCGCCCGACTGCGCGCCGAGTCGGAGATCCTCTCCTTCCTCGCCGGGAACGTGCTGCGCGGCGAGACCAGCCTGGAGGAACTGCTGGAGCGGGTCCGGGAGACCTTCGCGATGGAGTCCGCCGCGCTGCTGGAGCGCGCGGGCGACGTCGAGCCGTGGACCTGCGCCGGCCGCGCCGGATTCGGGCGCCCGCTGCAGCGGCCCGAGGACGCCGACGTCGACATGCCCGTCGGCGACCACATGGCGCTCGCGCTGACCGGCCGGGTGCTGCCCGCCGAGGACCGGCGCGTGCTCGCCGCCTTCGCCGCGCAGGCCGCGGTCGCCCTGGACCGCCGGCGCCTCCAGGAGGAGGCCGACCAGGCGCGTGCGCTCGCCGAGGGCAACCGCATCCGCACCGCCCTGCTCGCCGCCGTCAGCCACGACCTGCGCACCCCGCTCGCCGGCATCAAGGCCGCCGTCTCCTCGCTGCGCTCGGACGACGTGGCCTGGTCCGAGGAGGACCGGGCGGAGCTGCTGGAGGGCATCGAGGAGGGCGCCGACCGCCTCGACCACCTGGTCGGCAACCTGCTGGACATGTCCCGCCTGCAGACCGGCACGGTGACCCCGATCATCCGCGAGATCGACGTGGACGAGGTGGTCCCGATGGCCCTGGTCGGCGTGGACGAGGACAGCGTCGAGCTGGAGGTCCCCGAGACGCTGCCCATGGTCGCGGTCGACCCCGGGCTGCTGGAGCGGTCCGTGGCCAACCTGGTCGAGAACGCCGTCAAGTACAGCCCGCGAGGCCGGCGGGTGCTCGTCTCCGCGAGCGCCATAGCCGACCGCGTCGAGGTCCGCGTGGTGGACCGCGGACCGGGTGTGCCGGACGAGGCGAAGGACCGGATATTCGAGCCCTTCCAGCGCTACGGCGACGCCCCGCGCGGCGCCGGCGTCGGGCTCGGTCTCGCCGTCGCCCGGGGCTTCGCGGAGGCCATGGGCGGCACCCTCGTCGCCGAGGACACGCCGGGCGGGGGACTCACCATGGTCCTCAGCCTCCGCGCGGCAGGATCACGTCCAGGGGCCCTCCCGACGGGCCAGGACCTCGCAGAACCAGAAAGGCAGACCCTATGACCCGGGTGCTCGTGGTCGACGACGAGCCGCAGATCGTGCGCGCCCTCGTGATCAACCTCAAGGCACGCAAGTACGAGGTCGACGCGGCTCCCGACGGCCGCACCGCCCTCGAACTCGCCGCCTCCCGCCACCCCGACGTCGTCGTGCTCGACCTGGGCCTGCCCGACATGGACGGCGTCGAGGTGATCAAGGGCCTGCGCGGCTGGACCCGCGTGCCCATCCTGGTGCTGTCCGCCCGCCACTCCTCCGACGAGAAGGTCGAGGCCCTCGACGCCGGCGCCGACGACTACGTCACCAAGCCCTTCGGCATGGACGAGCTGCTGGCCAGGCTGCGCGCCTCCGTGCGCCGGGCCGAGCCGGTCGGGCCCGGCGAGGAGGACCTGACGACCGTGGAGACCGACGGCTTCACCGTCGACCTGGCCGCCAAGAAGGTCAACCGCGCGGGCAAGGACGTCCGGCTCACCCCGACCGAGTGGCACCTGCTGGAGGTGCTGGTCCGCAACACCGGCCGCCTCGTCAGCCAGCGGCAGCTGCTCCAGGAGGTGTGGGGGCCGTCGTACGGCACCGAGACCAACTACCTGCGCGTCTACATGGCCCAGCTGCGCCGCAAGCTGGAGACGGACCCCTCGCACCCGCGGCACTTCATCACCGAGCCCGGGATGGGATACCGGTTCGAGAAGTGAGCCGGTCGCGGTGGGCGGGGCTACGGCGGTGTCGGTGCGCCCCGGTACGCTTTCAGGTATGAGTGCTGTTCCCCGTTCCGAAAAGCCGGCAGGCCGGTTCCGGCGCATGCTCGACCGGCTGTCCTCGTCGCAGGAGGACCTGGAGTCCGAGGAACTGCGGGAAGACGCCCAGACCGCCGGCTGCACCAGAATCGGCGACTGCCAGGACCGGCAGATCGTCACCGTAACTGGTACCTTGCGCACGGTCACCCTGCGTCCGCGCGCCGGAGTCCCGGCCCTGGAGGCCGAACTGTTCGACGGCTCCGCGGCGCTGGACGTGGTGTGGCTCGGCAGGCGTTCCATCGTGGGCATAGAACCGGGGCGCAAGCTGATCGCATCGGGCCGGATCTCGATGAGCCGGGGCCGCCGGGTGCTGTTCAACCCGAAATACGAACTGCGACCCCTCGGACGGGAGTAGCCGGTGACGTCCCTCGACAAGCCGACCGAAGACACCGGTCAGGCGCAGACCGACGACGCCCGGGCGGTGACCGAGGCAGCGCTGTTCGAGGCGTTCGGCGGGGTCCGCGGCATGGTCGAGACGGTCGTGCCCGGCCTGCTCTTCGTCGCGATCTTCACGATCGACAAGAACCTGCACGTGTCGGCGATCGCCGCGCTGATCGTCTCCCTGGTCCTGGTCGTGGTCCGGCTGGCCATGAAGGACACCGTCAAGCACGCCTTCAGCGGTGTGTTCGGCGTGGCCTTCGGTGTGGTCTTCGCGATGTTCACCGGCAACGCCAAGGACTTCTACCTCCCCGGCATGCTCTACACGCTGGGCCTGGCGCTGGCGTACATCATCACGACCCTCGCCGGCGTGCCCCTGCTCGGCCTCATCCTGGGCCCGGTCTTCAAGGAGAACCTCTCCTGGCGCACCCGCAACCCCGGCCGCAAGACGGCCTACGCGAAGGCCAGTTGGGCCTGGGGCCTGATCCTGCTCGCCAAGTGCGCGATCCTCTTCCCGCTGTACTGGTGGTCGGACACCACCAAGCTCGGCTGGATCCTGGTCGCCCTGAAGATCCCGCCCTTCCTGCTGGCGGTCTGGCTCACCTGGGTCTTCCTCGTGAAGGCCCCCGCGCCGATCGACGTGTTCGCGGAGATGGAGGCGGAGGAGCAGGCGGAGAAGGAGCGCAAGGCCGCACTGGCCGCCGAGGGCGGCGGCGAGCAGACGGGCGGACGTCACCGCCGGGACGCGTAGCCGGCGGTCGTACCCAGCGCTCGCGCGCAGTGGTCGTACGACGAAGAAGGGCGCCCTTGGCAGCAAGGGCGCCCTTCTCCTGTGGGGTCAGCTCTCCTCGCGCCGCACCGACAGCAGTTCCTCCAGCTGCTCCTCCCGGGCCTGCGCGGCCACGAAGAGCAGTTCGTCGCCCGCCTCCAGGGAGTCCTCCCTGGACGGGGTCAGGACCCGGGTGCCGCGGATGATCGTGACCAGCGAGGTGTCCTCGGGCCACTGGACGTCGCCCACCTGGGTGCCGGCCAGGGCCGACTCCTCGGGCAGGGTCAGCTCGACGAGGTTGGCGTCGCCGTGGCTGAAGCGGAGCAGCCGGACCAGGTCGCCGACGCTCACCGCCTCCTCGACCAGGGCGGACATCAGACGCGGCGTGGAGACGGCCACGTCCACGCCCCAGGCCTCGGTGAACAGCCACTCGTTCTTGGGATTGTTGACGCGGGCGACGACGCGCGGGACGCCGTACTCCGTCTTGGCGAGCAGCGAGACCACCAGGTTGACCTTGTCGTCGCCGGTCGCGGCGATGACGACGTTGCAGCGCTGGAGCGCCGCCTCGTCCAGGGACGTGATCTCACAGGCGTCGGCCAGCAGCCACTCCGCCTGCGGCACCCGCTCCACCGAGATGGCGGTCGGGGCCTTGTCGACGAGCAGGACCTCGTGGCCGTTCTCCAGCAGCTCGCCCGCGATCGAGCGGCCGACGGCGCCGGCTCCGGCAATGGCGACCCTCATCAGTGACCGCCCTCCTCTTCCGGACCCTGGGCGAAGGCGGCTTCGACCTTGGCCACCTCGTCCGTCCGCATCATCACGTGCACGAGGTCGCCCTCCTGCAGCACCGTCTGCGAGGTCGGCAGGATCGCCTCGCCCAGGCGGGTCAGGAACGCCACCCGGACGCCCGTCTCCTCCTGGAGCTTGCTGATCTTGTGGCCGACCCACGTCGCCGACGCGTGCACCTCGGCGAGCTGCACACCGCCGGTGGGATCGCGCCACAGCGGCTCGGCGCCCGACGGCAGCAGCCGGCGCAGCATCTGGTCGGCGGTCCAGCGCACCGTGGCCACGGTGGGGATGCCCAGGCGCTGGTAGACCTCCGCGCGGCGGGGGTCGTAGATGCGGGCGGCCACGTTCTCGACGCCGAACATCTCGCGGGCCACGCGCGCGGAGATGATGTTGGAGTTGTCACCGCTGGAGACGGCGGCGAAGGCGCCGGCCTCCTCGATACCCGCCTCGCGCAGGGTGTCCTGGTCGAAGCCGACGCCGGTGACCCGGCGGCCCCCGAACCCGGGGCCCAGACGACGGAAGGCGGTGGGGTCCTGATCGATCACTGCGACCGTGTGGCCCTGTTGCTCCAGGGTCTGGGCGAGAGCGGAACCTACTCTTCCGCAGCCCATGATGACGATGTGCACGACCGTCCTTCCGGTGTCCAAAAGTTACTGCTCAGCCTCAGGGTCTCAGACCGACGCCCAAAGCTACACAGCGGCGCCGAGGGGTTGGCTACCCCCGTGCGGCCGGCAGGGCCGTGTACGGCATGTGTACGGGGTGATGATCAAGCGCGTACAGAGCGTTGATCATGGGTGTGCATGGTGTTGATCATGTGTGGACTGAGTGTTGATCACATGTACACGCGTCAGCGCTCCGCGTCGGCGACCACCTGACGGGGACGCCGTCGAGTGATGCTGCGCACGCTGCACAGGGTCAGGATTCCGACGCCGACCAGGGCGAGTGTCGCCCCGATCAGCTCCGCGACGGCGGGCATGGAACCTCCGAAGTGCGATGACAGGCGGGGTTTGCCATCTAGGCACGGGGAGCGCGCGGACCACGGAATCCGCAGTCGCGCGCTCCCGTGATTTCACTCGTGAGGCAGATCGATGACGCCGGGTGGGCGGCAGCCAGTTCGAACCCTTACGATCCTCTGTCGTGTCCAAACTGACCGACGTGCCCAAACGGATCCTGATCGGGCGCGCACTGCGCAGTGACCGGCTGGGCGAAACGCTCCTGCCGAAGCGCATCGCACTCCCCGTCTTCGCCTCCGACCCGCTTTCCTCCGTCGCCTACGCGCCGGGCGAGGTGCTGCTGGTCCTGTCCATCGCGGGCGTGTCGGCGTACCACTTCAGCCCCTGGATCGCCGTCGCGGTCGTCGTGCTGATGTTCACGGTGGTCGCCTCCTACCGGCAGAACGTCCACGCCTACCCGAGCGGCGGCGGCGACTACGAGGTCGCCACCACCAACCTCGGCCCCAAGGCCGGCCTGACCGTCGCCAGCGCCCTGCTCGTCGATTACGTCCTCACCGTCGCCGTCTCCATCGCCTCCGGCATCGAGAACCTCGGCTCCGCGGTCCCGTTCGTCGTCCAGCACAAGGTGCTGTGCGCGGTCGCCGTGATCGTGCTGCTGACGCTGATGAACCTGCGCGGCGTCAAGGAGTCCGGCAAGCTCTTCGCGATCCCGACGTACGTGTTCGTCGGCGGCGTCTTCATCATGATCGCCTGGGGCGCCTTCCGCGGCCTGGCCCTCGGCGACACCATGCGCGCCCCCACTGCCGACTACCACATCAAGGCCGAACACCAGGGACTGGCCGGCTTCGCGCTCGTCTTCCTGCTGCTGCGCGCCTTCTCCTCCGGCTGTGCCGCGCTCACCGGCGTGGAGGCCATCTCCAACGGCGTCCCGGCCTTCCGCAAGCCCAAGTCGAAGAACGCGGCGACCACGCTCGCCATGATGGGCCTGCTGGCCGTCACCATGTTCTGCGGCATCATCGCCCTCGCCATGACGACCAAGGTCCACATGGCGGAGAACCCGGCGACCGACCTGCTGCACAACGGCGTCGGCCTCGGCTCCGGCTACGTCCAGAACCCGGTGATCTCCCAGGTCGCCGAGGCGGTCTTCGGCAAGGGCAGCTTCCTGTTCGTCGTACTGGCGGCGGCGACGGCGCTGGTCCTCTTCCTCGCGGCGAACACGGCGTACAACGGCTTCCCGCTGCTCGGCTCGATCCTCGCCCAGGACCGCTACCTCCCGCGCCAGCTGCACACCCGGGGCGACCGCCTCGCCTTCTCGAACGGCATCGTGCTGCTCGCGGGCGCGGCGAGCCTGCTGACGATCATCTACGGCGCGGACTCCACACGGCTGATCCAGCTCTACATCGTCGGCGTGTTCGTCTCCTTCACGCTCAGCCAGACCGGCATGGTGCGGCACTGGAACCGCCACCTGGCGACCGAGACGGACGACGCCAAGCGCCGCCACATGATGCGCTCCCGCGCGATCAACGCCTTCGGTGCCTTCTTCACCGGCCTGGTGCTCGTCGTCGTCCTCGTCACCAAGTTCACGCACGGCGCCTGGGTCGCCCTCATGGGCATGTGCATCTTCTACGCGACGATGACCGCGATCCGCCGGCACTACGACCGCGTGGCCGAGGAGATCGCCGCCCCCGAGAGCCCTGCCGACGACGACGACCTGGCCCGCCCGTCGCGGGTGCGCTCGGTGGTGCTCATCTCGAAGATCCACCGTCCCACGCTGCGCGCCCTGGCCTACGCCAAGCTGATGCGCTCGGACACCCTGGAGGCGCTCACGGTCAACGTCGACGCGGCGGAGACCAAGGCCCTGCGCGAGGAGTGGGAGCGGCGCGGCATCGACGTACCGCTGAAGGTCCTGGACTCGCCGTACCGCGAGGTCACGCGCCCGGTGATCGAGTACGTGAAGAGCCTGCGCGCGGAGTCGCCGCGGGACGCGGTGTCGGTGATCATCCCGGAGTACGTGGTCGGTCACTGGTACGAGCACCTGCTGCACAACCAGAGCGCCCTGCGTCTGAAGGGCCGCCTGCTCTTCACGCCCGGCGTGATGGTCACCTCCGTCCCGTACCAGCTGGCGTCCTCCGAGGCGGCCAAGCTGCGCGCCCGCAGGCGCCAGGAGTGGAGCGCGCCGGGCGCCGTGCGGCGAGGGCCGGCGGCGGAGCGGGCCAAGGCGGCTCCGGCGGCGAAGGAGTCCCCGGCGGCCAAGGACTGAGGCGTCGGCGGCGCCGACGGCGTCGGTGCGACCGCGGACCGGCGGGGAGCTGCGAGGCCGTAGACTGGTGGGCTGTTGTCCGGCCCACCTGTTTGCGGCCGCTTCCCCTTCTGGATCTGGAGTCACCCCGCCATGCAGGCAGAACCGACGAAGTCTCTGGTGGGCGAGGAGTACGAGGTCGAGATCGGCCCCGTCGCCCACGGCGGCCACTGCATCGCCCGCACGGCCGAGGGCCAGGTGCTGTTCGTCCGGCACGCGCTGCCCGGCGAGCGGGTGCTGGCCCGGGTGACGGAGGGCGAGGAGGGCGCGCGCTTCCTGCGCGCGGACGCCGTCGACATCCTGGAGCCCTCCAAGGACCGCATCGAGGCGCCCTGCCCCTTCGCCGGTCCCGGCCGCTGCGGCGGCTGCGACTGGCAGCACGCCAAGCCGGGCGCCCAGCGCCGGCTCAAGGGCGAGGTGATCGCCGAGCAGCTCCAGCGGCTCGCGGGCCTCACGCCCGAGGAGGCCGGCTGGGACGGCACGGTGATGCCGGCGGAGGGCGACAAGCTGCCCGCGGGCGAGGTCCCGCAGTGGCGCACCCGCGTCCAGTACGCCGTGGACCCCGTGACGGGACAGGCGGGCCTGCGCCGCCACCGCTCGCACGAGGTCGAGCACGTCGACCACTGCATGATCGCGGCGGCCGGGGTGTCCGAGCTGGGCATCGAGCGGCGGGACTGGACCGGCATGGAGTCGGTCGAGGCGATCGCGGCGACGGGCTCCCAGGACCGCCAGGTCATCCTGACCCCGCGCCCGGGTGCCCGCCTCCCCCTGGTCGAACTGGACAAGCCGGTCTCGGTCCTGCGCGTCGACGAGAAATCGGGCGGCGTGCACCGCGTCCACGGCCGCCCCTTCGTCCGCGAACGCGCGGACGGCCGCACCCACCGCGTCGGGAACGGCGGCTTCTGGCAGGTCCACCCGAAGGCGGCCGACACCCTGGTGACGGCGGTCATGCAGGGCCTGCTGCCCCGCAAGGGCGAGACGGCCCTGGACCTCTACTGCGGGGTGGGCCTGTTCGCGGGGGCACTGGCCGACCGCCTCGGCGAGAAGGGCGCGGTCCTCGGCATCGAGTCCGGCAAGCGGGCGGTCGAGGACGCCCGCCACAACCTCGCCGACTTCCCCCGGGTCCGCGTCGAACAGGGCAAGGTCGAATCGGTCCTCCCGCGCACGGGCATCACCGAGGTCGACCTGATCGTCCTCGACCCCCCGCGCGCCGGCGCGGGCCGCACCACGGTCTCCCACCTCGCCTCCCTCGGCGCCCGCCGCATCGCCTACGTCGCCTGCGATCCCGCTGCGCTCGCCCGCGACCTGGGGTACTTCCGCGAGGGCGGGTACCGGGTGCGGACGCTGCGGGCTTTCGATCTGTTTCCGATGACGCATCATGTGGAGTGCGTGGCGATTCTTGAACCGGCCGGGAAGGGCTCCTGACCTGTGGTTTTGCGCGTGCGCATGATGTGCGGCGCGGGCGTTACGGGCGATGTCCTGACGCTGAAACGGCGCTCGTGACGCTCGATTGACGTTCGTTTTGGTGGAGTGTCAGCCGTAATGCCGGGCAGGTCGGACCTTGCCAAGGTGGCAAGTCCGATGGGGGCGACATGGGCAGGCGGCGCTGAGTGCAGACTGACTGAGCCCTGCTGGCCAGATGTTCCGGAAGGGCGCAGGCGGCCCTGTGACCTGCGGCGTCAGGTGGCTGCGAGGTGCTGACCTGAGCATTTGGTCCTGCGTCTGTTTCAAGCCCGTGCCCGTTGATGCGGCGCGAAGTGCCAGAAAAGTCCCAGGGGACTCCCACCGCCGACGGGAACGTCGCCGCGTGATCGGTACCCGTTGGCGACGCCTGAGTGCCGGCCGCCAAACCCTGCTCACGCTCGCCCACCTTCGCAACGGGCAGACCTACGCCCAGCTCGCGGCCGGGTCCGGCATCGGCACCACAACTGCCTACCGCTACATCACCGAGGCCGCTGTCGATCGACCGCATAGCTGCCGACCAGCCCTTCTACTCTGGAAAACACCAGAAGCACGGCATGAACGTGCAAGTCGTGGCTGATCCGCCCGGCCGCCCGCTGTGGGCATCACCGGCTCTGCCCGGTGCGGTCCACGACGTCCGCGCGGCCCGCGAACACGGCATCGTCCACGTCCTCGCTGTGGCAGGCGTCCCATGCTGGGCGGACAAGGCATACCGCGGTGCCGGGGCACCGTCGGAACTCCCAACCGGGGCAGGCGGGAGACGCTTTCGCAGGCCAACAAGCAGTCAGCCAATCCCACGCAAAGATCCGCGCCCGCGCCGAGCAGGCCGTCCTCGCCCTGCCGCGGCCGTGCGCCCGCTTCAGCGGCACACCGGCCGGCGCGAGGACTACGCCGAGACCCGTGCCGCGATCGCCTCACCGGTCTCGGATCGCTCTGCTCTCGGGCAACCCGCCGCAGGCCGAGCACTGAACTGATGCTCGCCCGACAGGCGGCCTGCTGATCAACTACCAGCCGCCCTGCCGGACCAGCACGACCCGACTTCTCACGGTGATCAAACCTGCCTCGACGTGAACTGACCTGCCGTGAAATGCCCTGCTCCAGCTGCACATCCACCACCACCGGACAGTCACGCGACGGGCCGCCGTCCTCAGCCGGCATACTCCAGGGCCTGCCGGAGGGCGTCAGCGACGGTGTGCCGGTTCTCCGGCGCGAGCAGCGCGAAGTGCCCGCCACGCAGGTCGAGGACCCGGCACTCCGCCGTCGTGCGCTCTGCCCACTCCGCCATCTGCTCCCGGGGAGCCAGTGGATCGTCCTGCGCCGCGAGCACGAACAGGGGCACCCGCGTCCGCAACGACGCGTCGGCTGCCGAGGCTTCCCTGCCCAGGGCCACGTCAGCGGAGAGTGCCTTGGTCACCGCCCGGAGAAGCACCGGATTCTCCATCACCTCCGGTGTGGTCCCGCCACCCGCGAGCAGCACCTCATGCAGCTGCTCCGTTGTCTGGGCCTCCAGGACCGCACGGCAGCCCCGCGGCACCTGCCCACCGATCACCAACGCCTTGCACCCGGCGCCCAGGACACCGGCGACATGGAAGGCGAGCAGCGCGCCCGGACTGTGTCCGAACAGCGCGGTCTGGACACCCGGCCGCGCCAGTTCCCGGTGCGCGCTCGCCAGCACATCGTCGAGGGTGCAGCCTGACGGTTCCAGGAAACACCGCTCCCGGCCGGGCAGCGCGAGCCCCAGAATCTCCACATCGCTGGGGACGGACTCAAGCGCGGCGCCCACGCGCCGGGCCCTGGCGCAGAGTGTGGCAGGACCACCAGGCGCCTGCTCTGCACCCCCAAGCCCGCTGACGGGCCGCGCAGGACGGGCCACGAGGAAGCGGCCGGCACGGTTGGCGCGCCCGCCGGGACTCGCGCCGTGCCGACCAGTCCCCTCACGGGCACCGGATGACCTGGCCCGCGTAAGCCAGGCCTCCGCCGAACCCGAAGAGCAGCGCGTGCGTGCCCGAAGCAACCTCGCCCCGCTCCAGCATCTTCGACAGTGCCAGCGGGATGCTCGCGGCGGAGGTGTTCCCGGACTCGACCACGTCGCGTGCGATGACCGCGTTAGTCGCCCCGAGCCGCTTGACGAAGGACTCGATGATGCGCAGGTTCGCCTGATGCAGCACCACCGCCCCCAACTCCTGCGGCGTGACGCCGGCCCGTTCGCAGACGCTCTGTGCCATGGGCGGCAGCGAGGTGGTCGCCCAGCGGTAGACGGACTGCCCTTCCTGGGCGAACGTGCCGGTCCTGCCTTCGATGCGCACGACGTTGCTCATTTCGGGCACCGCACCCCAAACGACCGGGCTGATCTCCCGCTCCGGCGACGCCTCGACGACGGCTGCACCTGCTCCGTCGCCTACCAGCACACAGCTGGTGCGATCGTCCCAGTCCGTGAAGTCGCTCAGCTTCTCTGCACCGATCACCAGGGCCCGGGTGGCGGAGCCCGACCGGATCGTGTGGTCCGCCATGGCCAGCGCGTGCGAGAAGCCTGAGCAGGCGACGTTGATGTCCAGGGTGGCCGCCGTGCTGATCCCCAACCGGGCGGCGACCCGGGCCGCCATATTGGGTGAGCGGTCGATCGCAGTGCAGGTCGCCACCAGGACGAGGTCGATGTCGCCGGGCGCGAGGGAACCGCGCCCGAGGGCATGCTCCGCCGCCCTTGCGGCCATGACGTCCACGCTCTCCTCCGGCGCCGCAATGTGCCGGGCCTGAATGCCGACCCGGCTGCGTATCCATTCGTCGCTCGTGTCGATTCGCTGTGCCAGTTCGTCATTGGTCAGCACGCGCGGCGGCTGGTAGTGGCCCATGCTGACCACACGCGACCCGTTCACTGATTCTCCTTCGCTTCGCCGAACTGCTGCTTCTCGGCCTGCATCATGGCACCGACCTCGTCGAACTTGGCTGCCCGGCCCTGCAATTCCTGCATGAAATGGCCCAATTCCTCCTGAGCCCGCACCCCTTCAGGGCCCAACCCCGAGGCGTCGAGCACATTCAAATTCCGCAGTACGGGTACCAGTACGTCGTCGTGGTGAATGCGCAGGTTGCGGCCACGACGATCACCAGTGTGACGAAACAATCAACTTGCTCCGCAAGATGCCTAACATGGCATCAATTAGGCTGGTCGCAGCCGCAAGGGGCGGGGTCCGCGGTGGCTCTCGTGTCCGCTTGTCCTGCACGCTTCCGGACTGTGTGGGGGCATCCATCACGATGGGCGGGCTGACCACCCAGACCGGCAGGCTGGCACTGATGCGGGAATACGGGGGCCATCTTGCGGGGCCATCCCTGGACGGGGATGGACGAGAACGACGCGCAAGGCATGTGGGGAGTTTCAGGTGAAGGGCGTTCTGATCGGCAGTCATGAGCGGATCGGAGAAGGTTGGCTCACGGGGACGACGGTTGTTCTGGTGCCCAAGGGCGCGACGGGTGGTGTCGACGTCCGCGGTGGTGGTCCGGGAACTCATGAAACGGACCTGCTGGCGCCCCACAACGCGGTGGAGAAGGTGCACGCCGTGGTGCTGACGGGCGGCAGCTCCTATGGCCTCGCCTCGGTGGCGGGCGTCATGGACTGGCTTGCCGAACGGGGAATCGGATATGCGGTGGGGTCGAAAGCACATGAAGTCGTTCCCATTGTGCCGGGCGCGGTGGTATTCGATCTGGGGCGCGGCGGAGCGTTTGAAAAGAGGCCCAGCGCCTCATTCGGCTACCAGGCCTGTGAGGCAGCGGCAGAGGGGCCCGTGCGCACCGGCAATACGGGAGCCGGGGCGGGGGCCGTCGCCGGCGGTCTGAAGGGCGGCCTGGGGCACGCTGTGACCATGCTGGAAGACGGGATCGAGATCGAGGTCGTCGTCGCCGTCAACGCGGTCGGCGACTGTGTGTGCCGGAAGACCGGACGGCTGTACGGCAGTGATACGGCGGACCTGCGGGTTGCCCTTCCCGATGAGATCGCCGCGTTGCCCGGACCGCACGCGATGCCGCTCGCCACCACCATCGGCGTTGTCCTCACCAATGTCTCGCTCACCAAAGCCCAGGCACAGAAGGTCTCCGGCATCGCGCACGACGGGATGGCCCGAGCCATACGCCCGGTCCACACGATGTTCGACGGGGACAGTGTCTTCACCCTGGCGACCGGGGTGCTCCCGGCTCCCGGTCCGCAGCAGTACCACGCCCTGCTGACCGCGGCGGCGGACACCTTCCAACGGGCGGTTGTCGACGCGATGCTGGCCGCCGAGTCGGTCGGGCCCTTCCTGGCGTACCGCGATGTGGTGCCGTCCCTGACGCCCAGTCGGGGCTGACCTCTGCCGCGGGCGTGCCCGGAGCGTTCAGCCGGCGGTCAGCTCGGCCATCAGCCGGGCCGCGACCGGCACCGCGACACCATGGCGGTCGGCCGCGCGCAGCACCGCACCGCCGATCGCGTCGAGCTCCAGTGGGCGGCCGGCTTCCGCGTCACGCTGCATGGAGGACTTGGCGGCGGCGGGAAACGCGTTGTACCGCTCCAAGGTCTGTGCCGCGTCCACCGGCGCGCCACAGGCCCTGGCAACGGCGGTGGTCTCTTCGACGAGGGCCACCAGTTCCTCACGGCGCTCGGTCCGGACCTCGCCGATGGTGAATCCATAACGCGTGGTGAGCAGAGCGAACGGTGCGAGAAAGGCCAGCTTGGCCCAGAGCGCGCTGGATTCGTCCGCCAGCACGCGGGTACGTACCCCGGCACTCTCCAGCACAGCGGCCAGTGGCGCCAGGGGCTCCTCGGGGCCTGCCAGGTCGATTTCCGTGAACGGGCTGCCGTGTGCGATGACACCGGTCGCGGTACGGGTCGACTCGACACGGATCACGCCTGCTACGACGCGCTCCGCGTCGTAGCAGGCGCGGAGGGCGGGCAGATGCTCGATCCCGTTCAGCAGCGGCAGCACCACACCGTCGCCCAACACCTCGGGGGCGATCCGCCGCAGAGCCGTGTCGAGCGCCGTGTGCTTGACCGCGACCAGGCACAGGTCGACCGGCTCGCGCAGTTCGGTCTGCGTCTCCACGCGTGCGGTGAACTCGCCGAACTGGCCGCTCTGCACACGAATTCCTTGCTCGCGCAGGGTCCGCGCGGTCTCCTCCCGGGTCACGCAGATCACTCGGTGACCGGCGCGTGAGAGCAAGGCGGCCAGCAGCCCGCCGACCCCTCCGGCGCCGAGGACCGCAACGGTCCAGGGGCGCGCGGTGGCATCGTCGGTGACGAGGGAGGTGACGGTCACGGAGTCTTCTTCCTCTTGAAGAGTGGCGGGGCCGGCGTTCGCTCGCGCAGCCCGGGTCCGGGTCGGCATCGAGGTCACGGAATTGCGGTACCGCTCCGGATGATTTTCGATCTTCGACCAGTGCTGAAGGCGCGTCAATGCCCGGAAGCCCGGGGAGAGGGCGGGTGCCCGCTGCGCGCGAGGGCAGGAGCAGACTCGCTCAGGGGATCGCGGACCGAGGCCCCTGCGATCCCGGAAGTCTGCCCTGCCCTCTCTCAGCCCCGCGCCACATGCCGCCGGTGGACAGGCGACGAGTCAGCCGACGTCCGAGGGGTGTTCCCGGGGAGCGCGGCCGTTCACCCAGATGTCCTCCGAACTCAGCTGTCCCACCTGGTACTTCCCCAACGAACTGATCAGCAGACGCATTTCGAGCGCGAGGCACTCGACGAATGCGACGAGTCCGTTCTCGGGATCCTCGTCGGCTGCCGTTAGGGCGGCCCGGCCGAGGCCGACGGCGGAGGCACCCAGCGTGAGGCACTTCACGGCCCGGGCGCCCTCCCAGATCCGACCCGTCACCAGCAGGCACGAGTCCCCGGCGTCGACCAGATCGAGGCACTCGGCCAGCGGCACGCCCACGTGGTCGAGGAAGGCGCGCGGAGCCCAGCCCGTGCCGCCTTCGGCACCGTCGACGGTGACCGCGTCCGCGCCCG
Organism: Streptomyces sp. MUSC 14; assembly: GCF_001866675.1. Taxonomy (NCBI): domain Bacteria; kingdom Bacillati; phylum Actinomycetota; class Actinomycetes; order Kitasatosporales; family Streptomycetaceae; genus Streptomyces; species Streptomyces sp. MUSC 14. Next base: position 164,245 of record NZ_MLYN01000035.1, on the reverse strand, counting down.
CGCCCCAGGCGACTGCGGCCGCCCGGTCCACGTCACGGGTGGGCGGCAGCTTCACCCACACCCGGCACCGCGGATAGTTGTTCCGCATCAGCCGGATCTGCTGGCGCAGCACTTCCTCGGTGAACGTGCCCGGGCTGCTGCAGCGCAGCACCGCGTCGCTGTCCGGCCCGCAGACGTCCATGACGTCGTACTGCGCCGCCAGTTCGGTGCCCCGTTCCCTGGGCACCAGGGTCATTCCGCCGACCCCTGGCTTGGCACCCTGACCGACCTTCAGTTCGAATGCCAGCCGGCCCGATTCGAGCAGCGGCTGTGCCGCGGGGTCGGTGTACACGAGGTTCCAGACCTCGGCGTCGGCGTCCTCAGTACTCTGCTGGACGACCACGCCGCCGAGCCCGTCGGGCACCGCGCAGGTGTACTCGGTGATCCGGCCCAGCAGGGAACTCTCGCTCTCGTCGGCCATCCGTCCGTAGCCCGACACGGGCACGATGTTCTCGCCGATCACCATCGGAATGCCGAGCCGGCCGGCCTGGCGGGCGACCGCCAGGCCGAGATCCCCGCTGGCCACCCGGGTCGAACCGAACGCCGAGACATAGGCCGGCAGGGCCGAGCGGAAGCCGCCGACCGTCGCTGTGAGGTCGACATCTCCTGCCACGGGCTCGCGGCCGAGGTCGAAGAGCTTCTCCATGCGCAGTGGCACGAACACGGGGGGCACCAGGCGTGCCCGGTCGATCGCGTCCACCGGTGCGGCGGCGTGCTCGCCGTACTGCCCGAAAAGCGTCGTGCCGTACTGCCGGGTGTCGGGAAAAGCATCCGCCGTGCCGATGCGGGCACGCGTCCGCACGCGTTCTTCGGGAAAGCCGGGTGCTTTGAGGTCGCTCACGGGCGCGGGTCTCCCGGCAGCTTGGGGTAGGCGGTGGCCTGCCAGGCCGCGTCAAGCCCGCACAGGAAGCGGGTGAAGCGCTCCACTCCGAGGCCGAAGCCCGAGCTGGAGGGAATGCCCTCGCGCGCCAGGGTGAGGTACCACTCGTACTTGGCGGGGTTCTCGCCCGTTTCGCGGATGCGCATCATGAGGTTGCGATAGTCCGCCTCACGCTCGCTGCCGCTCATCATCTCGCCGTAGCCCCCGGGGAAGATGAGGTCGAAGTTGCACAGCACGCCGGGCTCGGCGGGGTTCTCCTTGTCGTAGAAGCCCCGGGAACCCTTCGGGTAGTCGGTGATGAAGAACGGCTGTTCCGCGGCGGCGGAGATGATCTCCTCACCCTGCCAGTCGATCTCCGAGTTGGGTTCCTGGTCGTGGCCGCGCCCCTGGAGGTCCGCCACTGCCTGGGCGTGCGGCGTCCGGCCGTACGGGGCGTCGAGCACCTGCTTGAGCTCGTTCACGTCCCGGCCGAGGATCTCCAACTGCTCCTGGGCGTTACGCAGGACGTACTCCACGCAGTACTTGGTCAGGCGCTCGGCGACGTCCATGGCGTCCTCGCGCGAGCCCTCGGCGATCTCGACGTCGAGCTGGTGGAACTCGACCAGGTGCCGGTGGGTGACGGCTGTCTCCATCGGCTCCAGCCGGACGTTCGGCGCCAGGTGGAAGATCTTGTCGAAGCTGAGGAGCGACGCCTGCTTGTAGAGAATGCCGCTGGTCATCAGCTTGTAGCGGTGGCCGTAGAAGTCGATGTCGACCTGCTTGGCGCCGCGTGCGCCCGGGTCGGTCACCGGGCCGATGATGGGAGGCAGCAGCTCGGTGAAGCTCTCCTGGTTGAGGAACTCACGTGCTCCCGCGAGGAACTTGTTCTTCACCACCATGGTTGCGCGGGTCCGCGCGGAGGTGAGGTGGGTGCGCGGGGAAGGGAGGGCGTCCCCAGCGGTGTTGGTCGACAAGTCGTGAACCTTTCCAATCCTGGCAGAGTCGCCAGGCATCTATCTGCGAGATATTCCGTTACGGCGACCGCGCATGCGTATCGGGATTGAATGGACTCAACCGGCTCTACCCAGTGAGATTGAGCACAAGCGTTATCGCCGGAAGTGAAGTCTGCTGCGAGAGCGGGCTGAAGCTGTGACGGATGTCATACGAATCTTGTGTTCCGAGTCCCCCGGGGGCGATCACGTTGAACGGTTGGATGTACCTGGCAGGTACTCATGCCGTCATCTGTACGTATGCAGAGTGGTCGGCCGACCTCCGAGCAGCTTCGGCCTCGATCCGGAACGCCGTCTCGATCTTGACTCCGTCGCGCTAACCATGTCAAGATCACGGTGAATGCGGGCCAAGGGGTCAGGGACGCCCGCTTGTGGTCGCCGTATTCCTGACGGGGGCCATTATCAACGGGGACCATTATCAACGGGGTGCACGGGGCGTGCTGTTCATCTTTGACTTGCCATCCACCTAGTGCTGCCCATACCGCCACGCAGCGAGTTGCTGGTTACCTGGTTTCCCTCGGACCTAGTAGAAATCGCTAAGGGCAAGGTTGTTACATGACTTCACAAGGCCATTTCCGCGACGAGGCGGCAGGTAGCGAAGAGTTGAAGTTCCACTGGTGCTCACCGTTGGACAGCGGGCAACAGAAGGCGAGTGAAAAATACCTCACCGGCCAGCTCGACTTCGACGGAATCGTCGACTTCGCGCGGGAAGCCGATGAACTCGGGGTGGACTCCCTTCTGATGGGAATCAGCTACCACATGCCCGATCCGCTCCCGATGATCGGCGCCCTCGTCCGTGAGACCAAGAATGTCAAGTTCATTCTTGCCTACCGACCGGGCCTGCTGTCGCCGACTCTTTTCGCGCAGGTCGTGAACACGGTGTCCTGGATGTCCGACAGTCGGATCTCGCTGAACCTCGTGGCGGGTATATCGCCGGTCGAACAGGGCTACTACGGGGACTTCCTGGCGCACGACGACCGTTACGCGCGGTCCAACGAGTTCCTTGACATCCTGCATCGCTTCTGGCGAGACGAGAAGCCGATCACCTTCACCGGTCAGCACTACCGCGTCGAGGACGCTCAGATCGGCCTCGGCTTCAAGGGTGGCGGCCGGCCCACCATCTACATCAGCGGCGCCTCCGAAGTCGCCCAGAAGACGGCGACCGAGTACGGAGACTGCTGGCTGCGCTACGGTGACACCCCCGAGGGCATAGCCCGGGTCACCGAGCCCCTCCTGGCCCAGGACTGCCGCGTCGGCATACGCATGCACGTACTGTCCCGCGACACCCGCGAGGAGGCCCTGGCCGAGCTCGCGGAGATGATGCGCAACCCCGACGAAGACCACAAGGCGTGGGTCAAGGACTTCGTCGCGAAGTCCGATTCGGCTGCCGTGAAGACCTCGTTCGAGCTGGCCGACAAGGCCGAGGGCGACTGGCTCTCGCCGATGCTGTGGTCCGGCGCCGTCGCCTACCGGGGCGGTCCGGCGCTGTGCGTGGTCGGCAGCCACCAGGAAGTCGCTGACTACCTCTATCAGTACAAGGCCGCCGGTGTGAGCGAGTTCATCTTCTCCGGCTGGCCCACCCGGGACGAGATGCGGAACTTCTACACCCGCGTTCTGCCCCTCATCCGTGAGCACGAGCGAAACGCGTAACCGCGATGACAACGCCCGTGCCACGATCGCACCGTGCGCTGTTCGCAGGCGGCGTGCTGCTCGGCCTCATGGCCGAGCAGGTCGTGCTCTTCAGCGTCCCCTTGCTGATTTTCCAGGACAGCAAAGAGCTGTCCACACTCGGTTTCGCCTTCGCACTCGAATGGCTGCCCGGACTGATCGCCTACCCCTTCGCGGGGCTGCTTGCCGACCGGGACGGCGGCGCGCGGCTCTTCTCACGGGTGGCGGGCGGACGGGCCGCCGTCCTCTGCGCCGTCGTCACGGTCCTCCTGCTGTGGCCGTCCGTGACCACAGGCGCGCTGATGACCAGCGGGGCCCTGTTGTCCGTGCTGGTGGCACCGGTGCGGATGTCCGTGGAGAAGATGGTTCCCCAGATCGCCAAGGGGGAACGGCTGGCCGCCACACAGGCGCTGGTGCAGAACATGGAGCTGTTGGCCATGGCCCTTGGCCCGGCCCTCGCCATGCTCGCCGCCATCATGCTGGGCAAGGTATGGCTGCTCGGCATAGCGGCAGCGGTCTTCGCGCTCGCCGGGGCCTGCTGGCTCCCCCTGCCACGCACGAGCACCCCGAAGGCCAGGCAGAGCGCCCGGGCCGGCCTGATCGAACTCAAACTCGGCTGGTCGCTGCTGGTGGGCAACAGGCCGGTGCTCCTGCTGGGCCTGCTCAACTTCGCCATCAATTTCGCCCTCGCGGCGCTGCTGAGCATGAACGCCGCGCTGGTCACCGGTGTGTTCAAGGCGCCGGATTCCGCGTTCGCGCTGCTGAACACCTGCGTCGGTGTGATTGGCCTCATCAACCTTCTGGTGATTCCCTTCCTGCTGAAGAAGTTCAGCGTCGAATTCCTCGGAGTGTTCGGATTCAGCCTGCTCGCGGTCGGTCTGCTCCTCGTCGGCGTAACCCCGTCCTTCGCGGTCTACGCCGTGCTGTACATCGCGGTACTGACGGGCGACGCGCTCTACAACATCTACAACCGGACACAACGTATAAGGGTCATTCCCCAGGAGCATCTGGGAAAGGTGATGGGGCCCTTCTACCTGCTCAACCTGCTGTCCTATCCCCTCGCCGGCCTGCTCGTCGGGAGCGCTGCCACCGCGGTCGGTCCGCAGAGGCTCGTCGCCGGGCTTGCAATCGCCCTCTTCCTGTTCGGTGCCGTGCTTCTTCCCCTGACGATGCGCAGCTTCCGCCGGGCCATCGCCATCCGTGAAAGCGTTCCCGTAGGAGCCCAAGCGTGAGTACCTCATTCCGGTGCCTAGTAAGCACTGTCGAGTCCGATTCGCACATTTGGAACCTCGTCTATCTCCAGAAGCTCCTGGAGGAGAACGGCGCAGCGGTACGAAACCTCGGCAGCTGCACGCCGGTGGACCTCGTGGTGCGGGGGATATCCGAGTACCGGCCGGATCTTCTCGTGGTGTCCAGCGTCAACGGGCACGGCCACCACGGCGCCCGTGTCCTGCTGTCCGCACTGCACGATCACGGAATCGAAATGCCCTGTGTCGTCGGTGGCAAGCTGACCACCGCCGAATCGGACAACGACCGCGTAAGGCGCGATCTCCTGGCACACGGGTACACCGACGTCTTTGTGGGCGAGGACGCCATCACCCGGTTCCGGGCATTCTTGAACTTCGGCGTCTCGGAAGGTTTCTCCGAGTGGCAGGCGGAGGCGGCGGTCGTGCCGCCGTGGGACGCAACGGAAGTAGCAGGAGCTGGAGTTCGTTCATGCATATAGTCATCGTCAACCGCTGGCCGAGGTTCTCGGACGGAGTGCGCTGGGACAATGAGCTCACCCGGTACGAGGAGTTCGTCGACCACGACCGGCACCGGGTGAGCTATGTGGTCGACGAGCTCGGCGCCGAAGGCGTGCTTGTCGACCCGTCGAAGATCTCCTCTCTGGTGCAGATCGACGACGTCAACGACTTCGAGGCGCTGCGTACGGCCGTCGCCGAAATCGCTGAACGCTCCGGTCCCGTTGACCAGCTGATCGCGCTGTCCGAGTTCACGCTGGAGATCGCGGCCCGGGTGCGTGAGGACCTCGGCATCCCGGGACCCACCTCCGACGAGGTCGCGGTGTACCGCGACAAGGTCCGGATGAAGCAGGAACTCGTCAAGGCGGGCCTCCGGGTCCCGCGGTTCGCGGCCTGCGAGGACCGAGACCAGGTGCTCTCGTTCGCCAGGACCTGTGGTTATCCCGTCATCCTGAAGCCGGTTGACGGTGCGGCGAGCATCGGCGTCCACCGTGTGGACGGCGAGTCCGAGCTCATGGGGCTGCTGCCGACGGTGGACCTGTCCCGGTATGAGCTGGAGGAGTTCATCGAGGGAGACATCTACCACGTCGACGGTTACATCGGAGCGGGGTCGGAGATCCGTTTCCAGGTCGCCTCGCGGTACGTGAGTGACTGCCTCGCCTTCGGATCCGGAGCACCACTGGGATCGGTGGTGCTCCAGCGGTCGCGGCTGCGGGATCGCATCGAGGCGTTCACGCAGGAGTGCGTATCCGCGCTCGGCATGTACGACACGCCGTTCCACCTGGAACTGTTCCTGACTCCCGGGGACGAGCTGGTCTTCCTGGAGATCGGCGGCAGGATCGGCGGAGGTGAGGTCCCGCACCTGCTGAACAAGCTGTTCGACGTCAACCTCTACGAGGTCTGGCTGCGATCGCTGTCGGGGGAGTCGGTCACCCCGCCGGTCAAGTCCGGTGACCCGGCCGGTGGCTGGCTCATCCTTCCCAAGCCGGCCGATCTGCCCGCGCGGGTCCTCAAGGTCGAGTCGATGAGCGAGCGCGTTCCGACCATCTGGCGGGAACTCCTGCCCTCGGTGGGCGAGGTGATGCAGCCGGGTGGGGCATACGACGCCCTGCACAGCGGGCGGTTCATCCTGCTCCACGAGGACCAGGAAAAGGTCGAGTCCGACATCCACCACATCATCGAGAACTTTGAATTCGAGGCAGTCTCCGTATGAGTTACGAGGCGGGTAAGGCCACCCGTGAGCATGAAAAGACTCTCTACTCGCGTCTCCTGGGCTACCTGAGCGAGGTCGAGATCGCCGGCGTCAAGGCCACGGGCGAACAGATCATCGACGCCGCGGGCGGCCTCGACCAGCTCCCGCAGTACAAGCTCATGGTCGCCTACGGCGGCGGAAAGGACAGCACGTACGTCGTCGCGTTCGTGCGGGCCGTCCAGCTGTACCTGCAGGACAGCTTCGACCGCACCTTCGTCATGCGGGTCGCCAACATGCGACACGCCGGGGTACCCCAGTCGGTGATGGACAACATCGACCGCGTCTACCGGGCTCTCGGGCTGCTGGAGGACGAGCGGGTCGAGCTCATCACCGTCGACCACACCCTGATCCGCCCCTTCCAGCGTGTGCTCCCGCTGCCGGAGCGCATGATCGCCATCAACCGCGTCGACGTGCTGATGAACGGCCACCGGTCGGCGGGCGACGGCCGACCGACCTTCTGCAACAGCTGCAACCTGTCCGTGGCCGACTTCTACGGGCGCGCGGCGTGGTGGCAGGGCGGAGTGGACGCGGTCGTCACGGGCGACTCGCGCCGCGAGCAGCTGCTGTACTCCGCGTGGATCCTGCGCCTGGCCAAGGCGAGTGGCATCGATGTCGAGCAGTGCCGGAAGATGGGCTTCCAGGGACTGCTGATCGCCCTGCGCGGCATCGGCGACGCATACTTCCGCGAGCTGTTCGGCGACGACGCCGAGGCGGAGCTGTCCGAGCGCGAGGTCTCCACCGGCGGTCGCTCGGTGCAGCCCGAGTTCATCTCGATCTACGATCACGTCAGCTACCGCGTGCACGACCACTGGGACCTGATCGTCGACTTCCTGGGCTTCCAGTTCGACGATCTCGCCTTCAGCTTCAGCGAGTCGGACTGTGCCAACCCGAACCTCATGGCGCACCTCCGCGGGCTGCGGACCCAGTACGTCCAGAACCGGACGTACGAGGACGGCATCACCGAGTATCTGCACCTGGGCAAGGAGCTGATGGAGAAGAAGGAGATGCCGGAACACCTCGCGCAGCTCGTTCTCGACCGCTACGACTCGCCCGAGAAGATGGGGCAGCGTCGTCGGCTCTCCGCCGACTTCGCACGCGACGCCTTCGGCCTGGAGGAGCCGGCGCTCGTCGCCATGGTCTTCTCGCCGTTCACCGACGAGGGCGAGCGGCTGCAGACGTTCATCGACCGCTGTCACCCCGACATGTCCGACCAGACCGCCCAACTGCGTGCGGCCCTGAGCGGCGAGTCGGACGACGCACAGGCTGTCGCCTGGCTGGAGTCGACCTCGGCGCTGTCACTGGGACAGCTGCGAACGCTGTACCGCAGCTCTCTGACGGACTTCGAGGCACGGGACTCGGTGATCGCTCGGGTGCGGGCGGGCGATCCGCACAAGACCGCGGTGGAGACGGTCGATCCGCGGACCGGCGGCCGCACCCTTGAGATCATCTCCGGTCGCTAACGTGTCCGGATATTTCGACCGGTTCGTAGCCGAGTCCCATCGGCTACGAACCCTGGTCGTCCAGCCGCGCATGGGGATGGGCAACATCCGCACGATGCGGGCCGGGCTGGGGGCCGTGGCGGCGCTCGACGTCGCGGCCGTAGGCACCATCACCATCGACAGCTACACCCGGGTCGGCGACTACACCACCTCCCTGGAACGTCTGGCCGCGGGCGAGGAGCTGAACGGATACCCCCTGGTGTCCCACCCGACCGGCGCGACCCTGGACATGCTGGAGGGCCTGTACGGCCCGGGCTTTCCCGTCCAGGTACGGCACGGCACCGCACGGCCGCAGCGTGTCTTCGAGAAGCTGGTGGAGGTCGGCCTGGACGCGACTGAGGGCGGGCCGGTCTCGTACTGCCTGCCCTACAGCCGCCTCCCGCTCGCCGACGCCGTGGACGCATGGGCGGAGAGCTGCCGCTTCCTCGCCGGCGCGACGGAGCACGGGCACATCGAGAGCTTCGGAGGATGCCTGCTCGGGCAGCTCTGCCCGCCGTCCCTGCTGGTCGCAATGGGGATCCTGGAGGGACGCTTCTTCCGGCAGCACGGAGTGCGTCACCTGTCACTGAGTTACGCGCAGGGCACGCTGGCCGTCCAGGACCGTGGCGCGCTGCGTGCGCTGCGGACCCTGGCCGCGGAGTACCTGGGGGACACCACCTGGCACGTCGTGCTCTACACCTACATGGGCCTGTTCCCCCGTACACCGAACGGTGCGACCGCGCTCATCCGGGACAGCGCTCAGCTGGCGCGCGACGCCGGGTGTGAGCGGATGATCGTGAAGACGGTGTCCGAGGCCTGGCAGATCCCGAGCGTCTCGGAGAACCTCACGGCGCTGCGCCTGACCGCTGCCGACTCCGGGACCCGCTCGGCACCGAGCGCGCTCGAGGACGCCTTTTTCGAGGAGACGCTGCACGAGGCACGGATGATCGTCGAGGCGGTCCTCAACCTCGACGCCGACGTGGGCGCCGCGTTGACCGACGCGTTCCGCAGGGGGCTGCTCGACATCCCCTACTGCCTGCACCAGGACAACCGGGCCGAGGCGACCTGTGTCATCGACGACCGAGGAGCGCTGGCCTGGGGTGAGCGTGGCAGGCTTCCGCTGCCCCGGGCGGCCGAGCGCGCGGCAGGCGGCGGGCTCGGCTCCGACGAGCTGTACGACATGCTCAATCACGTTGCGAACCGTTACGACACCAACGAGTTCGAGTGGGGATTGGTTTGACCATCATGAGTGTCCGACCGGACAAGCAACAGCTACCCACGGTCGTGATCGTGGACGCGTTCTCGACGGGTGCGATGCTGGCGCGGGAGGCGGCCGAGCGCTACCGCGTGGTGCACGTCCGCTCCCGCGCCCTCGTCCCCGCCACCTTCGCCGCGAGCCTGCCCACAGAGGTCTTCACGGAGGACCTCACCTATCCGGGCCGCACCGGGGAAGTGCTGTGCCGACTGGCCGAGCTGGAGCCGGTGGCCGTCATCTCCGCCAGTGAGTTCGGGGTGGAGGCCGCCGACGAGATCGCCGGACGGCTCGGACTGCGGGGCAACGACACCGCCCGCTCCGCCGCGCGGCGTGACAAGTTCCTCATGATGGAGGCACTCGCGGCGGCCGGCGTACGCACCTCGCGGCAGTGCCACGGGGCCGAGCTGGAGCCGCTGCTGAGCTGGCGGAGGTCGGAGGGCCTGCGGCGGGTGGTGGTCAAGCCGCTCGACAGCGCCGGGTCCGACGACGTCTACACCTGCGACACGGAGCAGGAGGTGGCAGCCGCCTTCGAGGCGATCATCGGCAAGACGAACCTCATGCTCAGGGCCAACGAGACCGTGCTCGTGCAGGAGTACCTCGACGGTGACGAGTACATCGTCAACTCCGTCAGCCGGGACGGGAAGCACTGGTTCACCGACGCCTGGATAAGCCGTAAGACGGTCGAGGACGGGAAGCGAAAGGTCTACGATTCCGAGGACCTGCTGACCCCCGACGACCCTGCCGTCGCACAGCTCTTCCCGTACATCGCCGACTGTCTCGACGCGCTCGGCATCACTGAGGGCCCCGCGCACAGCGAGTTGATCATCACGGCCAACGGTCCCGTTCTGCTGGAGACCGGGGCCCGGGTGTCAGGCCTGGCCAACCCGGAGGCACTGGACCGGTGCACGGGTGCCAACCAGATCAGTCTCACCCTTGACTGCTACACACCGGAGGCCGCGATGCTCACACGGCGGCCGGTCAACTACCCGCAGCTGGAACGGGCGCGGTGCGTGAACCTTGTCGCGCGTCGCGAGGTTCCTCTCGACACCCGGGCGATCCGCGCGGCGTTGGAACGGCTTCCGGCGTTCGAGAGCGTCCGGTTCCGGGTCGCTGACGGTGCGCCGACACGGCGCACGGTGGACCTGAACTCCTCGCCGGGCGCGGTCTTCCTCGTCCACGAGGACCAGGCCGAGATCGACCGCGCGTACAAGGAGTTGCGCGAACTGGAGCACGAACTGCTCTGAGCACGCCGAGACGAAGCGACGGGCCTTGACCGAGCGCCCCGCAGCGAGCGCCCACCAGACCCGTCCACCAACAGCCTGACGCCGGTGCGGGGCCCAGACCGCCCAGGCACCGGCCGTCACATGAGATCCATGGTGAAGTCAATATGCCCATAGGTTCAGAGCAGTTCCGTGAGATATTCGGCTCCTTTCCCACCGCCGTCGCCGTCATCACGGCGGTAGACGATCAGGGCGAGCCCCGCGGGTTCACCTGCAATGCCGTCTGTTCCGTCTCCGCATCGCCGCCCTTGCTGCTGATCGGGGTGGACAAGAGGTCCCAGACCCTGCCGGCGCTGCTGTCGGCCCAGGCGTTCGTGGTCAACTTCCTGTCCGCATCGGGACAGGAGGCGTCCCAGGTCTTCGCGGGCAAGGGCCAGGACAAGTTCGCCGCCGTGGAATGGCGGCCCTCGGAGCTGGCGGCGGGAGCCCCGATCCTGTCGGGGGTCGCGCTCGCGTACGCGGAATGCCGAGTCGTCCAGACCGTCGAAGCCGGAGACCACTGGCTTTTCATCGCACGGGTGGAGGGCGGCGAGGCCCATGCGCGCGAGCCCCTTCTGTACTGCAAGGGCGTATACAGCGGCTGGTCTCGGCTGGTTTCCGCCGGAGCCTGAATCAGGGATCGGCGTACCGCTGCATCCGGGATCGTCGTAGCCCGCCGGATCATGTGCCGTCCCGGAGCGGCACCTCTGATCCGGCGGGCTACGACGGGTCCTGGGAAGTCCAGTGGCCAACCGCTATTCAGGTGGCAGCCCTCACTGGGTCTTCGGCATTCCGAAACGGAATGCTGCGAAGTCGTCGGGGTATTTCCGGGCCTTGCGCGTGTTCAGCCAGAGCCGCAGGAGGTCGCGTCGGCGTCCCGGCTGATCCTGAAAGGAGGAACGGCCGTGCACGACCAGATTGTTGTTGAGCAACTGGATGTCACCGGACTGCAGCTTCATGGAGAGGCAGTGCTCGGGCATGGCGCCGATTTCCTGGAAAAGCCGCAGGGCGTACTGCTCGATGTCGCTGAGCGGGATACCTGACTTCAGTGTGGCCGAGTCGATGTAGTGCGTCATGTAAAAGCGGCAGCTGAGCAGGTCGTTGAAGTAGCCGTACACGGCATTGCGGTAGTACGGAACCTCGTCGCCGGCCTCTTCGGCCCGCCGGTCGTAGACGAAGCCGTGGTAGTAGAGACCCAGGAGTTCGCGGTGATGGGTGAGCAGGTGGTTGTAGACGGTCATGGAGCTGGCCAGCGTACTCTCCCCGCCCTGGCCCGAATTACGCAGGCAGAGCAGGCCCACGATGTCGGCGCTGTCCGTGTGGAACGGCAGTTCCGAACGTGTCCGGTAGGCACGGGTCTCCACGTTCGGGTCTCCCAGCTCGCCCTCGGAGTGGTCCCTGACGTGGGCCATCAGCTCACCGGCCGCGTTCTGTGACACCGGTGCGCCGAGGTGAAGACCGATGCCCCAGTAGATCAGCTTTGCGTCCTCCACCGTCCACTTCTCGACCGGCAGCCCGCGCAGCACGACGAATCCCCGGCCGAACTCAAGCTCGTCGACGATGCCGTCGAGTCGTCTGCCGACGGTGGGCAGCGGGAAGTCGTCCACGGAAAGTTCCTGCAGCGGCAGGCCGCGATCCTTGGCGACGGCCAAAGCCGCCTCCAATTCGGCGATTTCGTGGTCTTCCAGAACCTCGGTCCAGTCGCTGGGACCGGAGAAGTCGCTCGCTCGCCAAACGCCTGCTCCGGTGACCGGCTCGGTGCGGATGGGGTTCTCACGGGACAATATCTCTCTCCGTTCTCGTGTCGTGCAGGTGGTTCCTGGCACGGCAGTTGTCAAGCCCGTTGAACTCGGGCGACCAGTCGATCATGACGGGAGTCCATCAAGGCGTCAAAATTCCACCGTCACCGACTTTCTCCATGGGGCGGCGCGCCGACCCAAACAAGTCTGTGGGTCAAATCACCTTCACAGGCTTCGTGTTGATGTCCTGCCGAGCCATTGGGTAGGGTTCCAAGCCTCTGGCCTTGGCCCGCGCGGGGCGATCGGCGTCCCGCCAATGGAGCGGATCCCGTCTTTCGTTCCCTCTTCTTTCTTCTGTCCGCTTCGCGGAGGAAAACCCGTGCCCGCCGGCGCCGCCACCCTTATTCACGCGCCGTCGTACCCCCCACTACGGAGAAACAGTGACCCTGCCCCCTCGCCGGATGCCCGCCCTCGTTCTCGGCTGTGCCCTCCTCGGGGCTGCCGTGGCCGGATGCGGCTCCGGCTCCGCGCGGCACTCCGATGGCACGCTCACCGTCGGACTCGTCGCGGAGCCCGCCACGCTGGACTTCTCCACCACGGACGGGGCAGCCATCCCCCAGGCGCTGCTCGGCAACGTGTACGAGGGCCTGGTGAGCGTCGATCAGCACGGCAAGATCCAACCCCGGTTGGCCGAGCGCTACGAACGCAGCAGCGACGGTCGCACCTACACCTTCCACCTCCGCAAGAACGTGAAGTTCAGCAACGGCGCTCCTTTCACCGCCGACGACGCCGTCTTCTCCATCAACCGGGTCAAGACGCAGTGGAAGCTGAAGATCGCCCAGCAGATGGCGGTGGTCGACCGGGCGACGAAGGTGAACGCCGACACGGTGACGGTGAAGCTGAAGCGCCCCAGCAACAACTGGTTGTACTCGATGACCTCGCGTATCGGCGCCATGTACAGCCGCACCGGGGTCGCGGACCTCAAGAACCACCCCGTCGGCACCGGACCCTTCACCCTGGGGAGCTGGCAGCGTGGCGACGAGCTGGTCCTGCGCCGCAATGCGGACTACTGGGGCCACAAGCCCCAGCTGAACCAGGTGACCCTGAAGTACTTCAAGGATGCCGGAGCCCTGAACAACGCCATGCTCGCCGGGGACGTCAACGTCGTCGGCGCGGTGCAGGCCCCCGAGACGCTGGCCCGCTTCAACGACGAGAGCCGGTTCCGGGTCATCGAGGGCTCCTCGACCGCCGAGGTCGTCCTGGCGATGAACAACTCCCGTAAGCCGTTCAACGACAAACGGGTCCGGCAGGCGGTGCGCTACGCCATCGACCACGAGGCGCTGCTGAAGACCACCCGTGCCGGCCGCGGCACGCTCATCGGCTCCCAGGAGTCCCCCACCGACCCCTGGTACGCGGGCGAGTCCAACCGATTCCCGTACGACCCCGCCAAGGCCAAGCGGCTCATCAAGGAGGCCGGAGCCGAGGGGACCGTGCTGAAGATGCGCATCCCCAACCTGCCGTACGCGGTCAGTGCGGCCCAGGTCGTCAAGGACCAGCTGGCTCAGGTGGGTCTCAAGGCGGACATCGAGCTGCTGGAGTTCCCGGCCCGCTGGCTGTCGGAAGTCTTCAACAAGGCCGACTACGACCTGTCGATCATCGCGCACAACGAGCCCCGCGACCAGTGGATCTTCGCCGACCCCGACTACTACTTCCGCTGGAACAACCCCGCCTACGCCAAGTTGCTCGAGGAGGCCGACGCCGGCTCGCCGCAGGAGGAGAACGGACGCTACCGCGCGGCACTCAGGATGCTGTCCCAGGACGCGGCCGCCGACTGGCTCTACCTCATGCCGAACCTGATGGTCGCGGACACGAAGCTGGCGGGCCTGCCCGTCAACCAGGTCGGCGAGGGGCTGGAGTTCGCCGGTGTGCGGTGGTCCGGCAAGTGACCGCCACCGCTACGACCGCCGGTCCGGACGGTGCCGCATGAGCCTGATCGTACGCAAGCTCGTGACCCTGTTCGCCGGTGTGCTTCTCGCCAGCTTCGCGGTCTTCTGCTGCCTCGCCGTCCTGCCGGGCAACGCCGCGGAGGTCGCCCTGGGCACCAACGCCACCCCGGAGGCCGTGGCCCGCCTCAGCAAGGAGTTCGGCACCGATCGGCCGCTGCTCGTGCAGTACGCCGACTGGGCCGCGGGCCTGCTGCACGGTGACTTCGGCACCTCGTACGTGACGCACGAGCTGATCGGCCCGCGTATCGCGGACCGTCTCGCGGTCACCGCGTGGCTCGTGACGGGCGGCATGCTCGTCGCCGTGGTGCTCGCGCTGCCCGCGGGGGTGCTGGCCGCCGCCTGGCACCGCTCGGTCCGTGGCGCCGTGCTGTCCGCCCTCAGCCAGGCCGGCATCGCCGTGCCTTCGTTCCTCGCCGGCATCCTGCTCGTCTACGTCTTCGCCGTACGCGCCGGTGCCCTGCCCGCAGGCGGCTACACGCCGCTCACCGAGGACCCCTGGGAGTGGGGCCGGCACCTCGTGCTGCCCTGTCTCTCACTGGGGTTGGTCCAGGGTGCCGTGCTCACGCGCTACGTCCGCTCCGCCGTGCTGTCCGTGCAGCACCAGCACTTCATGCGTACGGCGCGTGCCAAGGGCGTCCGCCGCTGGGCCGCACTGTGCCGGCACGGCCTGCCCAATGCCGCAGTCCCCGTGCTCACCGTCCTGGGGCTGCAGCTGAGCACCCTCCTGGTCGGAGCGATCGTGGTCGAACGGGTCTTCGTGATCCCGGGTCTGGGCGATCTGCTGTTGCGCGCGGTGGCCGACCGCGACCTGCTGCTCGTTCAAGGCGTCGTGACCGTACTCGTGGTCGCCGTACTCGTGGTGAACCTCGTCACGGACGTGCTGTACCGCGTCCTCGACCCTCGTCTGCGGAGTCGCTGATGAAGTCCCGGACATCCCTCACGGCCGGCTTCGTGCTCGTCCTCCTGCTCCTTGCCGTCGCCCTGCTGTCCCTGGTGTGGACCCCGTACGACGCCAATCACATGAACGCGTCCCGGCAGTTGGCCGCGCCCGGCGGCGAATACCTGCTGGGGACCGACCAGTTCGGCCGCGACGTGGCCAGCCGTCTGATGGAGGGCGCCCGCGTCACCGTCTTCGCGGGCGTCGTCGCCGTCGGTATCGCCCTGCTGACGGGCGTCCCGATGGGCGTGGTCTCCGGCATGTCCGGCGGCTGGCTCGGCACTGTCGTCCTGCGTGTCAGCGACTTCTTGCTGGCCTTTCCCGCGCTGCTGCTCGCTATCGTGCTGGCCGCGGTCTACGGCAGCGGCACCCTGACCGCGATGGTGGCGATCGGCATCGCCTCGGCCCCTGGGTTCGCCCGCGTGAGCCGGGCCGCGACCCTGCGCGTCATGTCCGCGGAGTACATCGACGCGGCGCGGCTGGCCAGGCGCACCCGGCCGGCCATCGCCGTGCGGCACGTACTGCCGAACATCGTGGACGTCGTCATCGTCCAGGCATCCGTGTCGTTCGCCACCGCCATACTCGCCGAAGCGGCGCTGTCCTATCTGGGGCTCGGCACCGCGCCGCCGACCTCCTCCTGGGGGCGCATGCTCCAGGAGTCCCAGGACCTGCTCTTCTCCACACCCGAACTCTGCCTGTGGCCCGGACTTGCCATTGCCGCCGCCGTACTAGGGCTCAATCTCCTCGGCGACGGTCTGCGTGACCGCGTCGACCCGACGCTCGAAGGAGTGCGATGAACCCCGGCAAGCCCCTGCTCGAAGTGACGGACCTCACCGTCGACTCGGCGGCGGCGCAGCTGGTGCGGGGCGTCGGCTTCACGGTGGGACGCGGCGAACGGGTGGGGGTCATCGGGGAGTCCGGATCCGGTAAGTCCCTCACCGCGCTGGCCGCCCTGGGACTGCTCGACGACGGGTTGCGGGCCGGCGGCAGCGTACGGCTCGCCGACGTGGACTTCGACCTCGTCGGCGCCACCGACCGCGACCTGTCGGCGATCCGCGGCAAGCGCGTCGGGATGGTCTTCCAGGAGCCTATGACCGCCCTCAACCCGGTATTCAAGCTGGGCCCGCAGATCACGGAGGGCATGCGGCTGCACGGCACCCGGCCCACCCGCCGCACCGCGCACGAGGCGAGCGTGGAACTCCTCGACCGGCTGCGGCTGCCCGACCCACAGCGTGCCGCCCGGGCCTACCCCCACCAGCTCTCCGGCGGCCAGCGACAGCGCGGAGTCCTGGCCATCGCCCTCGCCAACGACCCCGACCTGCTGATCTGTGACGAGCCGACCACCGCGCTCGACGTGACGGTGCAGAAGGAGATCGCCGACCTGATCGTCGGCGTCTCCGAAGAGCGAGGCACCGCCGTGCTGTTCATCAGCCACGACCTGGCCCTGGTCTCGTCGGTGTGCCACCGAGTGCTCGTCATGTACGGCGGCCGGATCGTGGAGAGCGGCCCGGTCGACCGGGTGCTGTCCGCCCCCCGGCACCCCTACACCCGGGCGCTCCTCTCCGCCTGCGACCTCACGCCGGGCTCGCGTCCCCAGGCGATCTCCGGCATCGTGCCCGCGCCCAGGGACCTGCCGGCGGGCTGCGGTTTCAGCAACCGCTGCGCCCACGCCGACGACAAGTGCGCAGAGCGGCCGCCACTGGCGGGCGGCACGGACGGCGCGGTCGCCTGCTGGCACCACGGCTCGCTCGACGCCCGGCCCGGCCCGCAGGAGACCGAGCCTCCGCACGGTCCGCCCCGCTGGGAGAGGACCGAAGCCGACGAGCCGGTACTGTCGGCTCAGAGCCTCACCCGCCGGTTCCCCGGCCGTCGCGTGCGCCGTTTCGGCAGACGCCCGGCCGTGACCGTCCTCGACCCGATCGACCTCGACCTGTACGCGGGTCAGAGGGTCGGCGTGGTCGGCGAGTCCGGGGCGGGGAAGTCGACGCTGCTGCGGCTGCTCGCCGGACTGGACCAGCCCAGCGGAGGCCGGGTGCACCACCCGCAACGCGCCGGTGTACCGGGCCGCAGCGCCGGCGGTTCCGGTCTGCAGATGGTCTTCCAGGACCCCATGGGCTCTCTGGACCCCCGGATGCGGGTGCGGGACATCATCGCCGAGCCGCTGCCCGATCGCGGTTCGAAGGCCGCGCAGGAGCGGGTACGCGAACTGCTCGCTGCCGTCGGCCTGCCGGACGAGTCGGCCGGCCGATACCCCCACCAGTTCTCCGGCGGCCAGCGCCAGCGCATCGCCATCGCCCGGGCGCTGGCCCCCCGTCCCGCCGTGCTCCTCGCGGACGAGCCGGTCAGCGCGCTGGACGTCTCGGTACGTGCCCAGATCCTCGACCTGCTGCGCACGGCCACAGCGGAACGCGACATGGCCCTGTGCGTCATCTCGCACGACCTCGGTGTCATCCGCTACCTGTGCGACACCGTGCTCGTCCTGCGGGACGGGAAGGTGGTCGAGAGCGGCTCCGTGGAATCGGTGTGGAACGCACCGAGCCACCCCTACACCGAGCAACTGCTCGCCGCCGTACCGCGGATGACGACCCCCGGCACCGAAGACAGCGAAGTGCGCCATGCCCGCTGACCCCGCCCCCGGCCCTGTGCTCCACCGTCTTCGGTTAGCCGAGGACGACGGTGGAGCGGTGATGGGAAAACATATGGGAGATACCTAGCAATGCAGCAGGACCAACGCCTCGCGGACGGCCACGGGGCGTTTCCGCTGACCGAGATCCAGTACGCGTACTGGGTCGGGCGCGGACCGAACTTCATCCTGGGGAACGTGTCCCCGCATGCCTACTTCGAACTGGAGGGCAAGCGGCTCGACCCGCAGGTTCTGACCGATGCCTGGCGCCGTCTGGTGGCGCGGCACGAGATGCTGCGCACGGTCGTCGACCAGGACGGACGGCAGCGGGTGCTGCCGGTCGTTCCGCCTTTCGCGATCGAGTGCGAAGACCTGTCGGCCGCATCCGAGGAACACGTCGCGACACGCCTCGAGGCGCGGCGGGAGCGGATGTCGGCCCGAGTGTACGACCCGAGCGCCTGGCCGCTGTTCGACATCGCGATCAGCCGTCTGGCCGACCACGACCGGCTGCACATCAGCCTGGACCTGCTCGTCGTCGACCTGGCGGGCATCACCTTGCTCTTCAACGAGTGGAACCTGCTGTGCCGCGACCCGCACACGGAACTGCCGCCGGTCGACGTGACGTTCCGCGACTATGCGGCAGCCTTGGAGGCGACCAGGGTCAAGCCCCGCCACCAGCGTTCGCTGGAGTACTGGACGAGCCGTGCGGAGAGCATCGCACCGCCGCCCGATCTGCCGCTGGCGAAATCCCCCGCGGACGTGCTCAAGCCCGTCTTCACCCATCGGGAGTTCCGGCTTCCGCCGGATCTGTGGCGCGTGTTCCAGGACCGGGCCGAAGAACGCGGTCTGACCCCGACGGCCGTCCTGGCGACGGTTTTCGCCGAAACGCTCCGCACCTGGAGCGGCACCCCCCGCTTCACCCTGAACCTCACCCTCTTCAACCGGCTGCCCGTACTGCTCGCGCAGGACGACGACGGGAGGCGCAGGGTCCACCCGCACCTGAGCCGCATGGTCGGCGAGTTCACCTCGATCTGTCTGCTGGAGATGGACACCACCGGTGAGCTGTGCTTCGGCGACCAGGTCCGGCGCACTCAGCACCAACTGCAGCAGGACCTCAGGCACCGCTACGTCAGCGCGCTGGAGACGCTGCGCGAGCAGCGTCGCAGGGGCCTGCACACCGGCTTCGAGACCATGCCCGTGGTCTTCACCTCGGGTCTCGGCACGGTCACCGATGTCACCGATGCCATGGACCAGTTCGGTGAGATGACCTACCGCATCAGCCAGACGCCGCAGGTCTGGCTCGACCACCAGGTCGTCGCGGTCGGTGACAGCCTCGACCTGTCCTGGGACGCGGTGGAGGAGCTCTTCCCCGAGGGTCTGCTCGACGACATGTTCCAGGCGTACTGCGCGCAGGTGGAGCAGCTGGCCCACGACGAGGGTGCCTGGGAGCGGCACCTGACGGTCCCGCTGCCCGCGCGCCAGCACGCTGTCCGGGCGGAGGCGAACGACACTGCGGCCGCCGTCCCCGAGGGCCTCCTGCACGACGGGCTGCTGCGGTGGGCCGCCGAGGCCCCCGAGCGCACCGCCGTCGTCGCGGGCGACGCCACGCTTACCTACGGTGAACTGGCCGGACATGCGCGCACCATTGCCGACGGCATCGCCGCGCTGCGCGCGGGCAAGCCGGCCGAGGACAACGCCCTCGTCGGCATCACCTTGCCCAAGGGAGCGGCCCAGGTCGCAGCGGCCTGCGGTGTGCTGCTCGCCGGAGCTGCCTACCTCCCGGTCGGTCCTGCCCTGCCCGCCCGCCGACGACACGCGTTCCTGGCCGACGGCGAGGCCCTGGCCGTCATCACCGACGAGGAGCTGGACGCCCGCCTGGACTGGCCCGAGGCGCTGCCGCGCCTGGTGCCCGGCGGCTGGGACGCGCCCCGTGCGGTGCATCCGGCACCGGACGCCGACCGGCTGGCCTACGTCCTGTACACCTCGGGATCCACCGGCACGCCCAAGGGCGTGATGATCGAACACCGCGCGGCGCTCAACACCGTCGTCGACATCAACGAACGCTTCGGCGTCGGGCCCGAGGACCGTATCCTGGGCCTGGCCGAACTCGGCTTCGACCTGTCGGTGTACGACATCTTCGGCGGTCTGCGTGCGGGCGCCACCCTCGTCCTGCCCGACGAGGCTTCCCGCAACGAACCCGCTCGCTGGGCCGAGCTGCTGGACCGCCACCGGATCACGGTGTGGAACTCGGTTCCGGCGCAGATGGAGATGCTCGTCCAGCACGCGGAGGCCACCGGTGTCGCACCCGGCGATCTGCGTCTGGTCCTGCTCAGTGGGGACTGGATCCCCCTGGACCTGCCCGGGCGTGTCAACGCCCTGTGGCCGCAGGCACGCGTCATCGGTCTCGGCGGTGCCACTGAGGCAGCGATCTGGTCGAACTGGCACCCCGCCGAAGAGGTTCCGGACGGGCTGCCGAGCGTCCCCTACGGCAAGCCACTGACCAACCAGGCTTTCCACGTCCTCGACGAGCGGATGCGGCCCTGTCCGAACTGGGTCGCTGGTGAGCTCTACATCGCCGGGGCCGGCCTGGCCCGTGGCTACTGGCACGACACAGAACGCACTGCGGCCTCCTTCGTGATCCACCCCGTCAGCGGCGAACGTCTCTACCGCACGGGTGACTTCGGCCGATACCTGCCGGACGGCACCCTGCAGTTCCTGGGGCGCAAGGACGGCCAGGTCAAGCTCGGCGGACACCGTATCGAGTGCGGTGAGATCGAGTCGGTGCTGGCCGGCCACCCCGGTGTCGACCGCGCCGTCGTGGTCAAGTCCCCCGAACAGCAGGGCAGCGCCCGCCTGCTCGGCTATGTCGTCCCGGACCAGGAGGACACGACGGCCCTGTGCAGGAGCGCGGAAGACCCGGACCGGGCCGCCGCGCGCTGGCAGTCCCTGTGCTCCGCGTCCGACGTACGGCCGCAGGGCCCGGACACCGAGACGCTGAGCGAGGTCTGGGCCGCTTTGGACGACTTGCACGCCGAGGCTGCCGCCGTCGCACTGCGTGCCTTCGGCCTGCCGGGCGAGCCCGGAGGGCGGTTCGGCCTCAAGGCACTGACGGCCGCCGGAGTCGCGGCCCGCTACGAACGGTGGGTCGCGCGCGCTGCCGGTGTGCTGACCCGGCGTGGTTACCTTCGCGCAGACTTGGACGGGTACGAGGTGGCACGGGCGCTGCCCCGCGCGATCCCGCAGCAGGTCCGCTCCCGGGCCTTCGAGGCCCTGACCGTCGGCCTGGCCGTGGCGGACGACCTCGCCGAGTGGATGCTGTCGCTTGCCGGCGACCTCGCGGCCGTCCTCACCCAGTCCGTGCACTCGGCGGAGCTGTACGCCTCCGATCGCACCCCCGAGGTGTACAGGTCGTTGTTCGGGCCCACCTACGACGTGGCAGCCGAGGCAGTACGCCGCTTCGTGGGCAGCTGGCCCGCTGACCGCCCCCTGCGCGTGCTGGAAGTCGGCTCGGGCTACGGGACGCTTACCGGTCGGCTCCTGCCACTGTTTCCCGCCGAACGCACGGACTACTTGTTCACCGACATTTCGCCGTTCTTCACCGACCGCGCCCAGCGCGTGTTCGCCGAGTACGACTTCGTGCGGTACGGCATGCTCAACCTGGACCGTGCCCCGCAGCTGCAGGGACACGAGGGGCTCTCGGCAGACCTGGTCATCGCCGCGAGTATGCTCCACGACACCCGGCGCATCGACGACAGTCTGCGCACCCTGCGGTCCGTGCTCGCACCGGGCGGCACCCTTCTGCTGGTCGAACAGACCCACTTCCACCCCTGGTACGACCTCCTGATGGGGCTTCAACAGGGCTTCGACGGCTACGAGGACACCCAGCTGCGCACGGAGCACCCGCTGCTCGACCGCGAGCAGTGGGACGAGAGGCTCAGGGCGGCGGGCTTCACGGGAACCGGCGCGCTGACCAGCGGTGCCCTGGCCGAGGCGGGACTCGACGTGATCGCCGCCCAGGGGCCCCTGGAGCAGAGCCGGTTCGACACCGAGGCGCTGCGCGCCTACCTCGCCGAACGGCTGCCCAAGCACATGGTTCCCAGCCGGCTGATCGCTCTGGACCGGCTGCCGCTGAACCACACGGGCAAGGTGGATCGCGGTGCCCTGGCCCAGGTTGGTTCCTCCACCGCCGCGCAGCCCGGAAAGTCCGTCCCCCCGGTCACCGACCGGCAGTTCAAGCTGGTCGCGCTCTACCGCGAGGTGCTCGGTGCCGCCGAGATGGACCTGGCGAGCGACTTCCTGGACGCGGGCGGCGACTCTCTGCTGGCCGCGCGGATCGCGGTGGAGCTGCAACGGGCATTCGATGTAACCGTGCCGATCGGCACGATCCTGCAGCACCCCACCGTGGCAGCGATCGACCAGTGGCTGGAACTGCGGCTGGGTCCGTCAACACCCCCGACCGTCCACGGCACCCAGGAGCAGGCATGAGCGAGCAGCCGACCCGTCATCAGCTTTCCGACTGGCTCCGTGAGTTCATAGGAGTTCATCTCGACGTTCCGGCCGAGGAGGTGGCGCTGGACCTCCCCCTGGGGAGCCTGGGCGTGGACTCGGCCACGACCCTGGTCCTGGCCGCCGACCTCACGGCGCTGCTGCGGCGCGAGATCCGCCCCGCCGAGATCTTCGAGCACCCCTCGATCGAGAAGCTCGCCGCGCACCTCACCAGCCCCGTTACCCAGGAGGCAGCGGCGTGAACACCCCCTCCGCACCTCGTTGGACCGTGGGCGGCGGGAGCGGGTCGAGGCAGCGGCTGTACTGCTTCCCGCACGGTGGCGGCTCCGCGGCTCAGTACGTCCGGTGGGGACGGCACATGACCGGCGTCGACCTCGTGGCCGTCCAACTGCCCGGCCGCGGCTCGCGGCTGGGCGAGCCCGCGTACACCCGCATGGACAGCCTGATCGGCGCCCTGCTCTCCGAGGCTGAGCTGGTCGCGCCGTACGCCTTCTTCGGTCACAGCTTCGGTGCGCTCGTCGCCTACGAGGTGACGCATGCGTTGTGGAAGGCCGGACGGCCGCTGCCCGAGCGGCTCCTCGTCTCCAGCTTCCCGGCCCCCCACGTGCACGCGGCCGGGGGCGGCATTCACCAACTTCCCGACGAGGGCCTCCTGAAGGAGGTCCAGCGCAGGTACGGCGGCATCCCCGACGAGGTGTTCGCCGACCCGGAGATGCGGACCATGGCGGCCGCCGCGCTGCGCGCCGACTACGACGTGCTCGAGCACTACAACTGGCGCTCACGAGAGCCGCTTCCCGTCAAGGTGACGGTCCTGGCCGGGCAGGACGAGGGCCTTGCCGAGCAGGAGCTGGCCACCGGCTGGCAGCGGCACACCACCCAGCCTGTCACGGTCCGTACGTTTCCCGGCGGCCACTTCTACTTGCACGAACAGCGACAGCCGGTCGTCCAGCGCACGCTGACGGCCCAGCTCAGCCCCTCTGTCGCTCACTGACCGAAAGGCACCAACCGTGTCAGACACCCATGTGAACGCCACCGGCTCCCGGGCGGGAAAGCGCATTCTGCTCGGCGTCGGCGCCGGGATCGCGGCGTACAAGGCGATCGAATTGGTCCGGCTGTTCACCAAGGCCGGCCACGAGGTCCGGGTCGTTCCCACCCGGGACGCGCTGCGCTTCGTCGGTGAACCCACCTGGGCAGCCCTGTCCCGGCAGCCTGTCACGACGGAGGTGTGGTCCGACGTCGACCAGGTGGCCCATGTGCAGCTGGGCCAGCGAGCGGACCTCATCGTGATAGCACCGGCCACCGCGAACCTGATCGCCAAGGCTGCCCACGGAATAGCCGACGACCTGCTCACTACCTCCCTGCTCACCTCCCGCTGCCCGTTGCTGTTCGCACCGGCGATGCACGCGGAGATGTGGACTCACCCGGCGACGAGGGCCAATGTGGCGACGCTGCGCGAGCGGGGCGCGATCGTGGTGGATCCCGCGAACGGCAGCCTCACCAACGAGGACTCCGGCCCCGGCCGGCTCCCCGACCCGCAGGAACTGTTCCAGGTGGCCCGACGCCTGCTGAACGACGGTACGGCAGCCACGGACCTGACCGGCCGTCACGTGGTGATCTCCGCCGGAGGTACGCGCGAGCTGCTCGACCCGCTGCGTTTCATCGGCAACCGCTCCTCGGGCCGTCAGGGATACGCTCTGGCCCGCACCGCCATCGCGCGCGGCGCCCGGGTGACCCTGGTGGCGGCCAACGTCGAGCTGCCCGCGCCCGCCGGAGCGAGTGTGCTCCAGGTGTCCTCGACGGAGGAGCTCAGGAAGGCCGTGCTGGCGGCCACAGAGGGGTCGGGGCCCACCGCCGCCGAGCCCGCGGACGCCGTCGTCATGGCCGCCGCCGTGGCCGATTTCCATCCCGACTACCAGGACCGCAAGATCAAGAAATCCGACGGCATGCCGCCGCCGGTCAACTTGCACCTCAACCCCGACATCCTCGCCGAGCTGGGCACCAGGCGACTGCCGGGCCAGGTGATTGTCGGCTTCGCCGCCGAGACCCACGACCTCATGGCCGGCGCGGCGGCGAAGCTCACCCGCAAGGGCTGTGACTTCCTCGTGGCCAACCGCGTCGGACCGAACCTGACCTACGGATCACCTGACAACGAGGGGTTCCTGCTGTCCCAGGACGGTTCCCGCATCGACATTCCCCTGGGCAGCAAGGAAGACCTGTCGGACGTGGTCTGGGACATGGTCGTCAAGCGCTTCGCCGAACTGTCCGCTCGGACCGCGACGTCGCCGGAGTAGACGCTGATGGCAGAGCACAGCCATGCGGGGGTACCGCGTCCGAAGCCGTCGGGCGACCCCCTGCGGGCGGCCAACGCACGGCAGTTCGACCGGGCGACCTACATCAGTGGCTACCAGCGAGGCGACGTCAGGCATCTCGTACGCATCGAAGCGGCTGTTGCCCTCCTTGTGCGTGGCATCGGGGCCGGGGAACCCGGTGCGCGGCGGCCGCGGGTCCTGGACATCGGCAACGGAGGCGGCATCACTACCGAGGCGCTGCTTGACCGGGGCATGGACGTCGTTGCCGGCGACATCGTCACAGGCGGACTGCGGACCGCCGACCCGCGGGCGCACCGCCTGCAGTTCGACGCGTCGCAGCCGTTCCCGTTCGCGGACGGTTCCCTTGACGGCATCCTCGCGGGGGATCTCATCCATATGCTGTTCGACCCCGCGGCGTTCTTGCGGGAATGCTGCAGGGTGCTGAAGCCCGACGGGGTCCTCGTGGTCACCACGCTGAACCTGGCGAGCCTTCAGGACCGGCTGCGGTTCCTGGCGGGACGGGCGCCGTTCCAGATCGATCCGTCGCACGAAGTGCTGCGGCTGCACATCCGGCCCTTCACCTTCTCCGCCCTGGAGGAAACCCTCCGGCGAACCGGCTGGCGGCCGGTGGCCCGCAAGTCCAACCACCTCGTGTTTCGTTGGGGCGCGCGCAAGGTGTTCGTCCGCTGGCCGGCGGTGCTGTGGCCCTCCCTGGGCAACGCGCTGATCGTCGCGGCCACGCCGGACCGCGAGATGTGAGCGAGGACAGGGCCACTCCCCAGGTGTGGCCCTGCCCTTACGGTATTTCCTCCAAGTCAGACCTTGTATCTTGAGTGAGTGACTCTTGATGACTTGAAGGTTTTCGCCCAGGTGTGCCGAACACGGAATCTCACCGTTGTGGCGCGGGATTTGGGGTGTACCCAGTCGGCGGTGAGTCAGCACGTTCGCCGGTTGGAAAAGGAGACCGGCGTCATTTTGGTGGAGCGCCAGGCGCGGGGCGTGGCTCCCACTATCGCCGGCGATATTCTGAACAAGGCCGTGGTCGACGGCCTTACCGCACTCGACGACGCACTGCGTCTGCTGAACGAGATGCGTACCGGGCAGCGCGGAGGTATAGCCATCGCCACCGGAGCCACGACGATCCGTCATTTCATGGGTGACGCCGTAAAAGAATACCGCAAGCAATTTCCCGACGTACACCTGGAGTTCCACACCGAGAGTTCCAGCGAGCGCTGCCTCAACGCCTTGCGCGACGGATTGGCGGACCTGGCGTGGGTGACCATCACCCCCGATGTCCAGGGTGTGGAACAGCGGGCGGTCGTGGATCTGGAGTGGGTCCTCGCCGTGCGTCACGACGACCCGCTTGCCGGGGAGACCGTGCTGTCGGCTCAGGACCTTTCCCGCATCAGCCTCATTCGGCCGCCGGCCAGCACCAGTTCGGGCCGACAGGTGGCGAGGCACCTGGGGCCCGACCAGATGACCGGGCAGGCCCCGGCCACGGCCACCGACTGGGACACCGCCCTGCTCCTTGCCGAGCTGGGGCT
The DNA here is from genome assembly GCF_001866675.1 of Streptomyces sp. MUSC 14. Lineage (NCBI taxonomy): Bacteria > Bacillati > Actinomycetota > Actinomycetes > Kitasatosporales > Streptomycetaceae > Streptomyces > Streptomyces sp. MUSC 14. The sequence continues at coordinate 138,019 of NZ_MLYN01000035.1, read as the reverse complement.
CGGGCACGCGCTGGTCCCGGCCGTGCCCAGGCTGGCCGAGCGGCCCGGGCACGAGTTGAGGCTCATCCCCGTGAAGGGGATGGAGCCCCTGCAGGTGGGGTGGGCGGTGCGGCAGTGGTCCGCGCTGTCACCGCTGGCCGAGCAGTTCGCGGCCACGGTGACCGTGCACCTGGACCGCCCTTGACCCTCAGCCGCGCGACGCTCGCCCCTCTTGCCCGAGGCGCGACGGACGCGACATCCAGGCCGCGGTCACCGCGCCCGAGACGTTGTGCCAGACGGAGAAGACCGCTGCGGGCAGGGCGGCCACGGGGCTGAAGTGGGCGGTGGCGAGGGAGGCTGCCAGGCCCGAGTTCTGCATGCCGACCTCGAAGGCCATCGCCCGGCTCGCGGGCGCGCCGAGGCGGGCCAGCTTCCCTGCGGCGTAACCGAGCGCCAGACCCAGGCCGTTGTGCAGGACGACCGCTGCGAAGACCAGTCCGGCAGCGTCCTTGATGCGTGCGGCGCTGCCGGAGATGACCACCAGCACGATCACGCTGACGGTGACGGCGGAGAACCAGGGGAGCAGCCGCAGGGCCCGGTCCACGTAGCGGCCGAGGACCAGGCGGACCAGGAGCCCTCCGAGGACGGGGGCCAGTACCGTTTTGAGGATGTCCACCACCATGGAGCCCGCGTCCACGGCGAGGAACTCCCCGGCGAGCAGCAGCGTGAGCGGCGGGGTCACGAATGGGGCGACGATGGTGGAGACGGTGGCGACCGACACGGAGAGGGCGACATCTCCGCGCGCCAGGTACGTCACGACGTTGGAGGCGGTGCCGCTCGGGGCACAGCCGACGAGGATCACTCCGGCCGCGAGCTGCGGCGGCAGGCCGAGCACAGTGGCGACCAGCCAGCCGAGGCCGGGCATGATGACGTAATGGGCGACCAGGCCGAGCCCCACTGCCCAGGGCCGCTTGGCGATCGCGGCGAAGTCGGGGGGCGTGAGGGTCAGCCCCATGAAGAACATCACCGCGCCCAGCATCCACGGAACAGCGGGTGACCAGTTGGTGAAGTGCGATGGCCAGAACAGCCCGACCGCACCGGCCGCGACCACCAGGAGCGGGAAGAGGGTGACGGCACGACGTGCTGCTCTGCCGGAGGAGGGGAGGTCGCCGTGAGCACGGGACCCGGCCGGGACGTCGGATTCCTCGGCCGGTTCCTCGGCAGGGGGGGAGTTCCGATTAAAATGGCGCACACGTTCGATTGGCATGGTGGCACCTTAGCCCCTGCGGTTTTGCGGAACAGAACCCTCTCCCGCACCTCTGACGTGCTCTCATGTGAAATCAGGAGTACGACTGTTGAGCGGTGGGAAACGTGCCGACGGCCACTTCGTGAGCGAACTCCCGCGCTGCGGTGCCGAGCGTCGTGGCCAGGTCCGCGTACTTCTTGACGAACTTCGCCGTGTGCTCGTTGAGGCCGGCCATGTCCTGCCATACGAGGACCTGTGCGTCGCACCCGCTGCCCGCGCCGATACCGATCGTCGGAATCGACACCGACTGGGTGATCCGCTTGGCCAGATCAGCGGGAACGCATTCGAGGACGACGGAGAACGCTCCTGCGGCCTCAAGTGCCTTGGCATCAGCCAGCAGTTCCTCGCCGGCCCCGCCGCGTCCCTGGATCCTGTAGCCGCCCAGGGCGTTCACGGACTGCGGGGTCAGCCCGATATGCCCCATGACCGGTATGCCGGCCGTGACCATGGCTTCGGCCTGCGGAGCGACCCGACGCCCGCCCTCCAGCTTCACGGCGTGCGCGCCACTCTCCTTGAGGAAGCGCATCGAGTTGGTCAGTGCGTCCTGGATGCCGGTCTGATACGAGCCGAAGGGGAGATCGGCAACCACCATGGCGCGCTCTGTGCCGCGGACCACGGCCGCAGTCATGGAAATCAGCTCGTCGACGGTCACCGGGAGCGTCGAAGTGTGTCCGTGTACCACCATCGATGCCGAATCCCCGACGAGCAGCACGGGAATTCCCGCTCGGTCGAATATCCCGGCGGTGAGGAAGTCGTACGACGTCAGCATGGGCCACCTCTCGCCCCGCCGCTTGGCGTCGGCGATATCACGAACCGTGACTCGTCCGGACGTCCGCCCGCCGTAGAGAGAGGAAGGGGCGGCGGTGTCGGGGGCAGCGGAAGCGGCCGAGGGCATCGGGGAACTCCAGGAGGCTATGTGCGGACGGTGACAGCGGTGAGGGTCCGGGAAAGTCTGGCCGTTCTCCGGAGAACCACATCTCACAGTGCTGTTCGAGAATCGTTGCAGCAGCGTGAACGCGCAGTCAATCCTAGAAGATTCGCAGTAACCCCCAAGGAATCACTTGATGCTGGGCGGAGCGGCCTTCGATGCCTCCTTCGGAGACGTGGGGCGAGACCTGACGGGCAAGAGACCGGTTCAGGAGCCCTTTGCCCGGCCTCTGGTCCCCATCCGTGACTCCGTTGGTGATCTTCGGTGGGCACGGAGCCTCTTTCATCCTGAGTACCGCTCGTACGCGGCACCGGCCCCGGACGGTACGCCTGACGGGAAGGGCGGAGGTGTTGGTGGCGAGCTCGGCCGCCGGATCCCCGACGATCGTGTCGAGGGCGGTGAGGACCTCGGTCGTGGCGTCCAGGTTTTCGATCACGGTCTCGACGACGAGCTGCCGGTGAACACGACCCGGCCAGGGCGTCCCTCGCCTCCGGCTGCTCCAGCTTGCCGTGCCGTACGGCACGGTCGGGGGAGCCCGTCACCCGGTCAGCGCGGCTGCGCCCGCTGTGCTGCCTGCGCCGCGGCTTCGAGGAAGCGGCGGACCAGGCTCCGCCGGGCGTCGGGGAAGTGGACCAGGCTGACGGGGCTGGCCGGTGCGCCGGTGAGCGGGATGTAGCGGAGCGCCGGGTGCCGGGTACGGCGCTGCGCGACCTCGGGGACGATGCCGATGCCCCGGTTCGCGGCCACCGTCTCCAGCCACTCGTCGTAGTTCGTCGTTTCGACGATCCGCTCCGGGCGCTGCTCCGCCGGCCACGACCAGGGGCCGGTGGTGCCGCTGACCGTGTTGACGACCAGTGGCCAGTGCCGGACGTCGGTCCAGTCCAGTCGGCCGATGCGGGTCAGATCGCAGCGTTCGGAGCACACGGCGATACGCGGCTCGTCGAACAGGTGCAGTACGTGCGCCCCGCGCGGCGCGTCGACGGCGCCCCGGACCACCGCGATGTCGAGCGCGTGCCGGCGCAGCGCCTGGAGAGGGTCGTCGGTCCGGGTCAGGGCGACCGTCGCGCCCGTGCTCTCCTCGAAGCGGCTGACCGTCCGCTGTGTCCAGGGATCCGGCAGCAGCCAGCTGAAGCCGAGGCGCAGGGTGACGCGGCGGCGCGCGACGGCGAGGGCCTGGTCCAGGGTCGCGAGGACCTGCTCGACATGGACCAGGAACTCGGCGCCCGTGTCCGTCAGTTCGACATGCCGTGACGAGCGGTCGAGCAGGCGGACGCTCAGCTCGTCCTCCAGCTGTGCGATCGTACGGCTCAGCGCCGGCTGGGTGATCAGCAGTTCCTCGGCGGCCCGGGAGAACGAGCGGTGGCGGGCCACGGACGCGAAGGCCCGCAGATGACGGAGTTCGACGTCCCTGCTCATCGCGGCCCTCTCCAGCATCCATGCCTGCCGTGCATAGCGCCAGCGTAACCGGCATTTCACAGACGGACACGTGCTGCCTAGCGTCGGAGACGGCCACCGAACGCCACCAGGAAGGTGAACAGGAAAGGTGAACAGGACCGTGCAGTCCCCGTGGACGACCGTCGCGCGGACGGCGGCCGCACTCGCCGCGGGCATGGGGATCGGCAGGTTCGTCTACACGCCCATCCTTCCGCTCATGCACACCCAGGCCGGACTGTCGTCGTCGCTGGGGGCGAGCCTGGCCACGGCCAACTTCATCGGCTACCTCGCCGGTGCCCTGCTCGGCATCGCCGCTCCCGCCGTCGTACGGTCCGCCGTCGCGCTGCGCGGCTCCCTCGGCGTGCTGGTGGCGACCCTGGCCTGTATGCCGGTCACCCGGGACGGCACCGCCTGGTTCGTACTGCGCCTCGTGGCCGGTGCCGCCAGCGCGCTGGTCTTCGTGATCGCGGTCAGCGGCATGCTGGCGCGGCTGCGGGCCCACGCCCAGCACCTGGTCGGCTGGGCCTTCGGCGGGGTCGGCGCCGGAATCGCCCTGTCGGGGCTGCTGGTCGTCGTCGTACAGACGGTGTCCGGCTGGCAGGCCGCGTGGTGGACCTGCGCCGCCCTCGCGGCCGTACTCGCCGCCGTGGCCTGGCCGCTGACCCCGCCGCCGGAACTCTCCCAGTCGGCCGTACGGGCCGGACGGCCCCGCACCCACCGCTGGTTCCTCGCGCTGTTCACCAGCTACACCTTCGAGGGCATCGGCTACATCATCGCCGGCACCTTCCTGGTCGCCGCCCTCCGGCAGAGCGCGGGCGGCGGCCTCGGCAGCGGCGCCTGGATCGTGGTCGGACTCGCCGCCCTGCCCTCGTGCGCCCTGTGGACCCGGCTGGCCCACCGCTGGTCCAGGCCCGCACTGCTGCTCACCGCACTGACCGTGCAGGCCGTCGGCATCGCCCTGCCCGCGCTGCTCGGCGGGGCGGCGCCCGCCCTCGTCTCCGCCGTGCTCTTCGGCGCCACCTTCATGGGCGTCAGCACCATGGCCCTGTCGATCGGCACCCACCTCCAAGTACCGCGTGCGGTTGCTCTGTTGACGGCCGGATACAGCGTCGGCCAGATCCTCGGCCCGCTGCTCGCCGCCCCGCTGCTGAGCCACGGATACCACCAGGCGCTCCTGCTGGGCAGCGCGATGGTGGTGCTGTCCGCCCTCGCGGCCGCCGCCGTCTGCGTCCGCTTCCCGCACCGGCTGGGCCCCGCCACGGCGGCGGCCTGACAGCCGTGCACGAGACGTCGTCGTGGAGTGCCGGCCGGCGGCGGGGGCGGGGCTTGAGGAGTGCCCTGACGGCGTGGCGTTCGTCCATGACGCGGTAGCCCTCCGCGACCTGTGTCAGGGGCAGGGGGAGGTCGAAGACCCGGCCCGGGTCCATCCGGCCGGTCAGGACGTGGTCGACCAGTTCGGGCAGGCAGCGGCGGACGGGAGCCGGGCCGCCGCGCAGGCCGACGCGCGAGAAGACGAACAGCTCCGGTCCGTCGATCGCCACCTCGTGCGGGACACCGACGAAGCCCACGTTGCCGCCCGGCCGCGCCGAGTGCAGGGCCTGCCGCATCGCCTGGGCGGTGCCGGTCCCGTAGGTGAGGTCGCCCCGTTCGGTGACGATGCCGGTGGCGCCGGACTCCCGGGCGAGCTGCCGGCGGCTCGCGTGGCGGCTCATCGCGACGATGCGCTCCGCGCCGAACTCCTTCGCCGCGATCCCCCCCCCGCACCAGCCGACCGCGCCGTCGCACACCACCACGGCGGTGGAGCCCGGCTTCACCTCGGCGGCCGGGGCGGCGTACCAGCCGGTGCCCGTCACGTCGGAGACGGCGAGCGGACCGGGCCGGACCCCGCACCGCGGCCTGCAGCGGACCCTGGACGCGCTCGCCGCCGGACGTGCAGGTCAGCGGGCCGGGTGCGCCTGCTTGTGGGGGACGGCGCAGATGTCGACGCGGAAGGCGCGGGCGAGTGGTCGGCGGCCAGGATGTCCACGCGGCCGTTGCGCACGAACGCCGGGACCTCGTCGGCGAGTTCCCCCTCGCCTTCGAGGGCCTGGGGCCGGCCGCCGAACCCGGCTCGCCCTCCGAGGTGCGGCTGCGCCTGCTCGGCTCCTGGGCTGCCACCGAGGAGGCCGACGTCTCGACGCGGCATTCCGGCGGCTGAGGCGCCGGCAGCCCCGCTCCGCCGCGCCCGGGCTTGACCTTGACATAGTGACAAGGTGTCCGCTGGGTGCAGGAGGTGGTCCCGATCAACCCGACAGACCGAACCGCGCAACATGCCCGCGTGGCCGAAGCCCTGGGCGCCGAGGACACGTCGGTCCGGCTTCAGGCGGCCCTGGCGATCGGCTCGAACCCCGAACCGGGGTTCCTGGAGGCGCTCGTCGAGCGGTGCGCGGTCGAGCCGGACTTCTTCGTGCGCGACATGCTGTCCTGGGCGTTGACCCGCCTCTCGTCGGAGATCACCCTGCCCCGGATGCGCCAGGAACTCGACTCCGAGCGCACCCAGGCCCGCAGCCAGGCGTTGCACACGCTCTCCAAGATCGGCGAGAAGAGCGCGTGGGCCTGGATCACGCGCGACATGCTGCGTGACACCGACGACGAGGTCGCACGGACCGCGTGGCGCGTCGCGGTCGTCCTCGTGCCCGAGGACGCGAAGAAGGACCTGGCCGACGAACTGGCCGGGCAGCTCGGCCGCGGCGACCGCGAGGTGCGGCTGAGCCTGAGCCGGGCCCTCGTCGGCCTCGGTGACGTGGCCGCGCCCGCCCTGGAGGAGGCCTCGGTGAACCCCGACCCGGCGGTGGCCGCGCACGCCCGTGCCACCGAACTGCTCCGGCAGAACCCGGAGACCGGATTCGACGCGGCCCTCGACGAGGCGAAGCGGGTCGTCGCACTCGGCCCGACCGGGGCGACGGAGACTGCGGAGGACACGGGGGCCGCGCAGGCCACGGAGGCCGCGGGGTGCTGATCGGTGAAGTGGCCCGCCGCTCGGGGGTGAGCCCCCGGATGCTCCGGCACTACGACGCCCTCGGGCTGGTGCGGCCGACCGGCCGCACCGTCGGCGGCTACCGCGAGTACACCGCCGAGGACCTCCGCAGGATCTTCCACGTGGAGAGCCTGCGGTCCCTCGGGCTCTCTCTCCAGCAGGTCGGGCGCGCGCTGGCGGACCCCGCGTGCACGCCGTCCGCCCTGGTCGGCGACCTCATCCGATGGACGGAGGACCGCATCGAGCGGGAACGGGAGCTGCTGGAGCGGCTCCGCGCGATCGATGCGTCGGGCCCCACCGGCTGGCAGGACGTCCTGCGCATCGTCGAGCTCCTGCAGGGACTCGACTCGGCCAGCGCCGCCCGCAGACAGCAGGCCGTCCTCGCCCGGCCGGAGGGCGGGCCGGTACCCGCAGAGCTGCTGGCCGACGCGGTCCTGACCGAATCCGACCCCCACGTCGCAGGTGCCCTGCGCTGGGCGCTCGCCCGGTCGGGCGGCGACGGGCTGGGGACGCTGGCCGCCGGCCTGCGCGCGCAGGACGTCGACGTCCGACGGCGTGCGGTGCTGGCGATCGCCGAGCTGCCCGAGGCCCCGGGTGTGACCGCGGTGCTCGCGGAGGCGCTCCGGGACCCGGACCCGACGGTGCGCGGGCACGCCGCTCTGGCGTTGGGCAGGAGCGGTGCGACCGAGGCCGTGCCGGCACTCGTCCGCATGGTGGTCGAAGGCTTCAACGACGTCGACGCGGCGGAGACCCTGGGGGCCCTGTCCCAGGACCCCGGACACGGCGACCGGATCATGACCGCACTGGCCGACGAACTGGCCGCGCCCGGCGCGGACTCCGCCACGCGGATACGCCTGATCCAGGCGCTGGTCGAGCTGCCGGGGACCACCGTGCAGGAGGTCCTGCGCCGACTGGTACACGACGACGACCGCGCCGTCGCACTCGTCGCCTCGGCCTTCCTCGGGTGAGGTTCCGCACCGGCCGTGCGCCGGCGCGTGCGGCCGGGTGATGCTCGGGCGCTCCCGTGCGCTCCTTGTGACATGAGTGCCCACCTCCGTCTGCGAGCGGTGCCGCCCCCGGCACTGCGCAACAGCGCGACCTGGCTGGAACGGCTTTTCGACAGCGACGTGGAGACCGTCCGGCACCGGACCGGCCGGCACCGCGAGGAGGTGCTGGACAAGCGGTACCTGGACCAGGAGCGCATCTACGCCGGCGCTCCGCCGCAGGTCACCGGGAACCTGCCGCAGGCCCAGGTGGTGCTGGGCGGCCGGCCCGTGTTCCGCGCCGACCGGCACAAGCCGCCGCTCCTGGTGCTGACGGCGGCGCAGGCCCGCCGGGTGGCCGGGTTCCTGACGGACGCCGACTTCGACGCACTGTGGGACTTCGCCCGGGGCGAACTGCTGCCGCGCTACGGCGGCGCGGCAGCGGAGTCCGCGACGTGGAGCGCGTTCGAGGCGGCGCACCAGGAGCTGAGGGCGTTCTACGCGACGACGGCCGCATGTGGAGATGCTGTGGTGAAGTGGCTGCCCGAGGTGTGAGTCATGGGGGAGGTGTAACAGTTCCGGCCCGTCGCGCTCTCTTCAAGCGGACGGCCACTTCGGGCGTCCAGGACAGGGGACACGACGCGTGCAGTGGACGAACGGAAGCGGTGAAGCGCACGGCCGGGATCTGTACGGCGAGGCACCGTACGGCGGGGTCGAGCAGCTCGTCCCCTTCGTACCCATGCCGCAGCCGGAGCCGGCACCGGAACACTGGTCGGGCTCGGGGGCGCAGCCGGTCTTCGTGGATGCCTCGGGCCGGCGTCGGCGCCGCGTGCTGCGCGCCGCCCGGCTGCTCGCGCTTCCCGCCGGCGGCTATGTCGCGCTGCTGATCGGCACCGTGCTGGGCGGTCCCGGCGTCAGCGCCCCGTTCGTCCCCCAGCCGGACTCCGCGCACCCGGCCACACCTCCCGTGACCGTGCCGGACTCCGCGTCCGGCACCGCCTCCTCAGCGCGGAGCGAGGGCTCCACCACGCGGAAGGCGGCCTCCGGCCCGGTCACCCCTGTCGCCCGTTCCGGTGCCACGCCGGCACACGCCCGGACCGGCTCCCCGGCCTCCGGCACCACCGTGACACCGTCCCGCACCCCTGTCGCGCCCCACTCCTCGAAGGGGCGCGCCCGCGGTGCGTCCCACAAGCCCGTGAAGTAGTCCAAGGCCCTGACGTGAGCGGCGCCGCCGGCAAACTGGGCCGCCGCGGCGTGGTCCACCTCCTCCTCTTCCAGGTCCTGCTGCCCCTGCTCGCACTGGTCGTCGACCTCTTCGCCCTGTACGGCCTGCTCTTCCTGGACCCGGTCCGGACCGCCGCCCTGTGGCTCGCCTTCCTCCTCCTGCAACTGCTGCTGTGCCTCTACGCGTTCCCCCTGGACGGAGAACGCACGGGCCCGCTGTGGAGTCTGCCGTTGCAGCAGTTCGTCTACCGCCAGCTGATGTGCCTGGTGGTCATCCAGTCCGTCGTCACCGCCGTATCGGGCACCCAGCTGCGCTGGCAGCGGGCGGAGCGCTACGGCAGCCTCCGGGCTCCCGCGGGCGCGAGGCCGGAGTCCTGGCGGGGGACAGTCCGAGCCGAATGTTTGTTAGATTGCGCAACTGTGCAACCATTCGGGGCGGCGCCGCGTCCTGTCTTACACACGCCGCACGCGTCCGGCCGTACCCCTGACGGCCCGGACCGAAGGCCCGACCGTTCATGGGAGTGATGGATGAGCGACCCGTGGGACGGCCCAGGCCGCCAGGCGACGCGGAACCGTAGCGCGCGGGTCCCCGGGGCGCGGGCGACCGAGGCCGAGGGACGGCGCCGGCGGGGCGGCAGCGCAGCGGCCCGGGCCGGCGGCCGCTCACGCGATGCCAGGCGCGGTCGCCCGGGCCGTCGGGCGGGGCGCGTCAGGCGGGCGCTGAAGATCCTCGCCATCGGCACCTCGCTGCTCATCCTGGTCACGGCCGGTGCGGGCTGGTGGTTCTACGAGCACCTGAACGGCAATATCCACAGCCTCTCGCTCGACGGCAAGGGCGGCACGGAGAAGGCCGACGCGTTCGGCCGCACCCCGATCAACATCCTGGTCATGGGCTCCGACGGCCGCACCAGCGCGGAGGACTGCAAGCTGGGCGGCGGCTGTTCGCAGACCGGTGTGCAGTCGGGCAACGGGAACGCGGACGTGGAGATGGTGCTGCACATCTCCGCCGACCGCTCCAACGCCACGGTGATGAGCATCCCCCGCGACACCATGACCAGGGTGCCGGCCTGCCAGGACCCCGGCTCCGGCCAGTCGACGCCCGGTTACTACGGTCAGATCAACAGCGCGCTGACGTACGGGCCCGCCTGTCAGGTGGCCACCGTCCACCAGCTCACCGGCATCCCGATCGACCACTTCGTGAAGCTCGACTTCTCCGGTGTGGTGAAGATGTCGGACGCCATCGGCGGCGTCTCCGTCTGCGTGAGCGACAACGTCTACGACACGTACTCGCACCTGAAGCTGGCCAAGGGCGACCACACCCTCAAGGGCGAGGCGGCGCTGGAGTTCGTGCGTTCCCGGCACGGTTTCGGTGACGGCAGCGACCTGGGCCGCACGACGACCCAGCACCTGTTCCTCAGCGCGATGATGCGCAACTTCAAGAGCGCGGGCACGCTCACCGATCCCACGGCCGTCTACGGCCTGGCCGACGCGGCCACCAAGGCGCTGACCGTGGACGACGGTCTGGGCACGGTGAAGAAGCTGATCTCGCTCGCGTCGGACGTGGACAAGGTGCCCACGAAGCGGATGACGTTCACGACCATGCAGACCGCCCCCGACCCGAACAACAAGGACCGGGTGGTCGTGGGGCCGGGTGCGCGGACGCTGTTCTCGACGATCGCCAACGACCAGTCCCTGACGACCGGTTCCGGCGAGAAGTCCGCAGCGGGCTCGGCGACGGCGAAGCCCACCGCCTCGGCGGTGCCGGCGGCGCAGATCGCGGTCACGGTGGAGAACGGCACCCCGGTCACCGGCCGCGCCTCGGACATCGCGACCGCCCTGACCGACCAGGGCTTCAGCTCCGCCACCACCACCGCCAACGCCCCCAGCCCCGCGGCGACGACCACGCTGACCTACGGCAGCGGTCAGAAAGGGGAGGCACAGACGGTCGCCAAGGCGCTCGGCCTGTCCTCCTCGAATCTGAGGCAGGGCACCGGCACGGGCCTGACCCTGGTCATCGGATCGGACTGGCCCAGCGGCACCGCATTCCCCGGCGGCAGCTCCTCGCCCGCACCCGCGGACACCCACGCCGCCGTCTCCAACGCCCACGCCTCCACCGCCGACCAGTCCAAGACCTGCGCCCAGGTCAGCCAGTACAGGACGGTCAGCCTCAATGGCGTCTCGATGACACCGGCACAGGCGTACGCGGCGGCACGGAACGTTCCCGACTCCGCCTCCTGAGGGGCGGCTCTACGCCTCCTCGCGCAGGAGGGCGGTGATGTCCGCCACGGACCAGTGTTCCGCCGCGCCGGGGCACGCGGCCACGTACGCTGCCACCGTGTCCCCGTCCCAGGCACCGGCCGCCAGGAGCCCTGAGGCGAGGAGGCGGATGTAGGCGGGAGACGGGGCGACCCATGGCACGTCGGTCATCGCCCAGGGCGCGGTGAACGTGAGGAGGGGGAGGCCGTCCACCTGCCCGGCGCACACCAGCGTCTCGTAGCGGCCCTCGCCCAGCACGGCACGGCCGTCCCTGAGCACGTCGCTCAGGTCCAGATCCCGGTCCGGTCCGGGATCCCGGTACATCTCCTGGGCGGCGATGTCGGAGAACTGCTCCGCGGTCATCAGGTGGGCTCGGGCCAGCACGCGCCCGTCGACCCGTTCGTCGTAGAAGGCCCTGCCTCCGCCCCAGACGACGGACTCGGTGGCGAAGTACAGAGCCCCGGTCAGTTCCACGGGGATGGACCGCACCGGCATCGCGGGGTTCCGGCACCCGGGGTACTCCCGCGCGGCACCGGCCGGACGGCCGCCGCGGACATAGGCGGCAAGCCGGTCCAGGTGCATGTTCGAGCCGTAGGACGTGTACCAGACCCGCTCGGGACGCGGGTCGTCCGGCAGGGTCGGGTCGATGTACGGGGCACCCCGGCCCGATTGCGGCGGGCCGGGGCTGTCCATCATGCCGTCGGCTTCGGACTAGAACTCGTGGTGCCGGATCACGCGGAAGCTCGCCACCACTCCGTTGTCGATGTAGATGCCGTCGGTGGTGCCCGCGTCCACGCCGTAGCTGTCGCTGTGGGGGCCGACGGTGGCGATCGGAGCACCGTTGTCGCAGACCGCCCCGCGGAACACCTCGACGGTCCTGTGGCTCTCGTTGCGGATGTTCAGGGTCTTGGCGCCCAGGCCGCTGATCACGGTGACGCAGTCGCCGGGGTCGCTGGAGTACGAGCGCTCGTTGACCTGGATCCGGCCCTCGTAACCCTCGTGGCCCTCGCGACCTTCGTTGCCTCTGCCCTCGTTGCCTCTGCCTTCGTTGCCCTTGCTCTGACCGCCGTCGCCACCCTGCGGCGCTGCGGCGGCGGCCGCCCCGGCGGCCGGGGACGTCGGGGACGAGGCAGCCGAGGCGTATGTGATGCCGGACGCGGCCAGGGCGGCGGCGGTCCCGACAGCGGCGGTGACCATGGTGGAACGGGCGACCTTCATGTCGCTCTCCTGTCTCGTGTTCGGAGATGCCGGCCCGTCAGCCAGCCTGGGAAGAAAGTACACATAGGTGACATGACGGTCATATCGGAATATTTGCACCACGGGCCGATCGGGGGATCCGGGGTGCCGAATGCCGCCCTCCGTGCGGCACGCGAAGGCATCAAGTCCCTTAAAAGAAAAGTGGATTGTCGCACCATTAGTCTTTACGAGGGATCTTCTGACGTTCCGTCACTCCCTCCCGGTCCAGCGTGTCGATTCGGCCGCGGCGCGGTGCGCCGTGTTACGCCCAGGGGGTGGACTCCCGTCCGGACGGGTTACGTCACCGCAGGTCAGAGGCTTCTTATAGAAGATGACAACGGTCACCGGTGCAGCCTTTGGCGATGACACCGACCATGCGTTTGACTGCGGCCAGGAACCCGACGCAAGGGGGAGGCGTACGACATGAGTGACCACGACCACGACCGTGGCGACGACCACGGGCACGCGCACGGTGCCGACGGGCACGGGGGCCACACACACGGTGTGTCGGCGGACGCGGACCGCCGTTGGCTGGCCTGTGCGCTCGCCCTGATCACGGCGTTCATGGCGGTGGAGGTCACCGTCGGTGTGATCGCCGGCTCCCTGGCCCTGATCTCCGACGCGGCGCACATGCTCACCGACGCCGCCTCGATCGTGCTCGCCCTCGTCGCGATGCGGCTGTCGGCCCGCCCCGCCCGCGGCGGCTTCACCTACGGACTCAAGCGCGCGGAGATCCTCTCCGCCCAGGCCAACGGCCTGACCCTGCTGCTGCTCGGCACCTGGCTGGCGTACGAGGCGGTGCGGCGGCTCGTCAGCCCGCCCGAGGTCGAGGGCGGACTGATGCTGGCCACGGCGCTCGCCGGGATCGCCGTGAACGTGGTCGCCACCTGGTGCATCTCCAGGGCCAACCGCAGCTCCCTGAACGTCGAGGGTGCCTACCAGCACATCCTGAACGACCTGTTCGCCTTCATCGGCACGGCCGTCGCCGCGTTGATCGTCGTCCTCACCGGGTTCGCCCGGGCCGACGCCATCGCCACGCTCGTCGTGGTCGCCCTGATGGCCAAGGCCGGTTACGGACTGGTCCGGGACTCCGGACGGATCTTCCTGGAGGCCGCCCCGGCCGGCCTCGACCCGGACACGATCGGCGACGAGCTCGCCGGGCAGCCCTCCGTCGTGGAGATCCACGACCTGCACGTGTGGACCATCACCTCCGGCGAACCCGCCCTGTCCGCCCACGTCCTGGTCGAACCCGGCGGCGACTGCCATGCCGTACGGCGCCACCTCCAGCACCTGCTGCGCGACCGGCACGGCATCGGCCACGCCACCCTCCAGGTCGACCACCTGGGGGAGGACGCGGACGCCGCGGACCTGCTCCAGATCACCACACCGTCGGCCGAACAGCAGGCGGAGCACTGCGACGACGCCCACGGCCCCGTCCACCGGCCCGGCCCGCACGAACACTGACGGGCACCGGTCCGTGGCGGCGCCGTGCCCGGCAGAGTCGTCCGCGGCGGCCGTGACGGCTGTGGCGGCTGTGACGTGGCGGTGGCCGACGGCGAGTCCCGCTCGTCCGACGGCCTCCGGCAGGTGGTCTCGGTGGTCGAGGCACTCAGTGATGCCGCTGACCGGGCCGGACCCGTCGCCTCAGGGCTCCGTCGTCCCCGGGAGCCCGCGCTCGAACGCCGCCAGGATCCGCTCCGCGGCCAGTGTCGCCGTCAACTCGCCGTCCCTGACCCGCCGTTCCAGGCCGGGCGCGCTCTCGCGCACCGCCGGGGCCGCGTGCAGACGGCCGAGGAGCTCGTCGCGGACCATGGCCCAGGTCCACTCGACCTGCTGGTCGCGCCGCTTGGCCGTGAGGCGGCCGGTGGAGTCCAGGAGCGTGCGGTGCTGCTCCAGACGCTCCCAGAGCGTGTCCAGGCCCGCCGACTCCCGTGCGCTGCAACTGAGCACCGGGGGAGTCCAGAAGGCGTCCTTGCCGTGCATCAGCCGCAGGGCGCCCGCCAGTTCGCGGGCCGCCGCACGGGCGTCCCGCTCGTGCGGGCCGTCCGCCTTGTTGACGGCGATGACGTCGGCCAGTTCCAGGACGCCCTTCTTGATGCCCTGGAGCTGGTCGCCGGTGCGGGCCAGCGTCAGCAGCAGGAAGGTGTCGACCATGCCCGCGACCGTCGTCTCCGACTGGCCCACGCCGACGGTCTCCACGAGGATCACGTCGTAGCCCGCCGCCTCCATCACCACCATCGACTCCCGGGTGGCCTTCGCGACCCCGCCCAGCGTGCCCGCGCTGGGGGAGGGGCGGATGAAGGCCGCCGGGTCCACGGACAGGCGCTCCATCCTGGTCTTGTCGCCCAGGATGGAACCGCCGGTGCGGGTCGAGGACGGGTCGACGGCGAGCACCGCGACCCGATGGCCCAGCGAGGTCAGCATCGTGCCGAACGCGTCGATGAACGTCGACTTGCCGACCCCCGGCACCCCGCTGACGCCGATCCGCCGCGCCCGGCCGCTGTGCGGCAGGAGCTGCGTCAGCAACTCCTGCGCCAGCGACCGGTGCTGGGGCCGGGTGGACTCGACGAGCGTGATGGCGCGGGCCACCAGGGCCCGCTTGCCGTCGAGCACACCCTTCACATACGTGTCGAGATCGATCGCGGCCATCGCGGTCCTACAGCTCGTGGCCGAGGCCGGCCGACAGCCGCTCGACCAGGTCGTACGCCGCGTCCGGGATCACCGTCCCCGGCGGGAACACGGCCGTGGCACCCATCTCCAGCAGCGTCGGCACGTCCTGCGGCGGGATCACCCCGCCGACCACGATCATGATGTCCTCGCGGCCCTCCTCGGCCAGCTGCTCGCGCAGCGCCGGGACGAGGGTGAGATGGCCCGCGGCCAGCGAGGAGACGCCGACCACGTGGACGTCCGCCTCGACCGCCTGGCGGGCGACCTCCCCGGGCGTCTGGAACAGCGGGCCGACGTCGACGTCGAAGCCGAGGTCGGCGAAGGCGGTCGCGATCACCTTCTGGCCGCGGTCGTGACCGTCCTGGCCCATCTTGGCGACCAGGATGCGCGGCCGGCGCCCCTCGGCCTCCTCGAAGGCGTCCACCAGGGCACGGGTGCGGTCCACGTTCGGGGACTGGCCTGCTTCGTTGCGGTACACACCGGAGATCGTACGGATCTGGCTCGCGTGCCGGCCGTACACCTTCTCCAGGGCGTCCGAGATCTCGCCGACCGTCGCCTTGGCGCGGGCCGCCCGCACCGCCAGCTCCAGCAGGTTCTCCGTGCCGTCGGCCGCCCGGGTGAGCGCGTCGAGCGCGTCCCGGCAGGCCTGCTCGTCCCGTTCCGCCCGCAGCCGGCGCAGCTTCTCGATCTGCTGGGCGCGCACGGACGAGTTGTCGACCTTCAGCACCTCGATCTGCTCGTCGCTGTCGACCCGGTACTTGTTCACGCCGATCACCGGCTGGCGGCCGGAGTCGATGCGGGCCTGGGTGCGGGCCGCGGCCTCCTCCACGCGGAGCTTCGGGATGCCCGCGTCGATGGCCTGGGCCATGCCGCCCGCCTGCTCGACCTCCTGGATGTGCGCCCAGGCCTTGCGGGCGAGGTCGTACGTCAGCCGCTCGACGTACGCGCTGCCGCCCCAGGGGTCGATGACCCGCGTGGTGCCCGACTCCTGCTGGATGAGCAGCTGGGTGTTGCGGGCGATGCGCGCCGAGAAGTCCGTCGGCAGGGCGAGCGCCTCGTCGAGCGCGTTGGTGTGCAGCGACTGGGTGTGGCCCTGGGTCGCGGCCATCGCCTCCACGGCCGTGCGCGTGACGTTGTTGAACACGTCCTGCGCGGTCAGCGACCAGCCGGAGGTCTGCGAATGGGTGCGCAACGAAAGGGACTTGGTGTTCTTCGGCTCGAACTGCGCGACCAGCTTGGCCCACAGCAGCCGGGCCGCCCGCAGCTTCGCGACCTCCATGAAGAAGTTCATGCCGATCGCCCAGAAGAAGCTCAGCCGGGGCGCGAAAGCGTCCACGTCCAGGCCCGCCTCCCGGCCCGCGCGCAGGTACTCCACGCCGTCCGCGAGCGTGTACGCCAGCTCCAGGTCGGCCGTCGCGCCGGCCTCCTGGATGTGGTAGCCGGAGATGGAGATCGAGTTGTAGCGCGGCATCCGCTGCGAGGTGTAGGCGAAGATGTCGGAGATGATCCGCATCGACGGCTTCGGCGGATAGATGTAGGTGTTGCGGACCATGAACTCCTTGAGGATGTCGTTCTGGATGGTCCCGGCCAGCTTCTCGGGCGGTACGCCCTGTTCCTCCGCCGCCACGATGTAGAGCGCGAGTACGGGGAGCACGGCGCCGTTCATCGTCATCGACACGGTCATCCTGTCCAGGGGGATGCCGTCGAACAGCTGCCGCATGTCGTAGATCGAGTCGATGGCCACGCCCGCCATGCCGACGTCGCCGGTCACGCGCGGGTGGTCGCTGTCGTAGCCCCGGTGCGTGGGCAGGTCGAAGGCGACCGACAGGCCCTTCTGGCCGGCCGCCAGGTTGCGCCGGTAGAACGCGTTGGACTCCTCGGCGGTGGAGAATCCCGCGTACTGGCGGATCGTCCAGGGCTGGTTGACGTACATCGTCGGGTACGGGCCGCGCAGGTACGGCGCCATGCCCGGGTAGGTGCCGAGGAAGTCCAGGCCCTCCAGGTCACGGCCGGTGTACAGCGCCTTGACCCCGATGCCCTCCGGGGTCTCCCACAGCGGCCGGTCACCGCCGGCCGCCAGCCACTGCTCGGCGCTGCCGTCGGCGACGGGTGTCCCCAGCTCGATGCCGGAGAAGTCGGGGATTCCCATCAGGACACTCCCATGCGGTCGAGGGTCGCGGACAGGACGTCGACGGCGTCGCAGCCCGCGAAGACGTACGCGTCGATGCCGGAGTAGTCGCCCCGGCCCGCCAGGAAGACCTGACCCGCACCGGCCGCGCGCAGCGACTCGGCCTGCCGCTCCGCCTGTTCGGCGTACTGGCCGTCGCTGGAGCAGAGCACCGCCTCGGTGGCGCCGCTGTCCTCGAAGCGTCCCTCGGTGACCGGCTCGATGCCGCCCGCCTGGAAGAGGTTGGCGGCGAAGGTGGCGCGCGCGGTGTACTCGGCGGCCGAGCCGATCGTCGCGAGGTAGATCCGGGGGCGGGCGCCGGTCGCCGCGAGGTGGGCGTCGGAGCGGGCCCGCAGCTCCTCGTACGCCTCGTCGCGGCGCACGCGCGGCAGCCCGCCGGACGGCGGCTCGGGCGCGGGCTCGCGCTCCACCGGCTTCTCGCCGAGCAGCGGGAACTCGCTGACGCCCGTGACCGGTTCGCGCCGCTTGGCGAGCTTCTTGGAGCGCTCCGCCCACGTCGCCGCGAGGTCGGTGCGCAGCCGGCCCGAGCGCAGCACGGCCGGCAGGCCGCCGTCCCGCTCGATCGACCGGAAGAACTCCCAGGCAGCCTGGGCGAGTTCGTCGGTCAGCCGCTCGACGTACCAGGAGCCGCCGGCCGGGTCGATGACCCGGGCCAGGTGCGACTCCTCGATCAGGATCGTGGAGGTGTTGCGGGCGATGCGGCGGGCGAACGCGTCGGGCAGGCCCAGCGCGTGGTCGAACGGCAGCACGGTGACGGAGTCGGCGCCGCCCACGCCGGCGGCCAGCGTCGCGACCGTCGTACGGAGCATGTTCACCCACGGGTCGCGGCGGCTCATCATCACCGGCGAGGTGACCGCGTGCTGCACCTGCGCGCCCGCGCCCGGTGCCCCGGACACCTCGGCGACCCGCGCCCACAGCCGGCGCGCGGCGCGCAGCTTGGCGACGGTCAGGAACTGGTCGGCGGTGGCCGCGTAGCGGAACTCCAGCTGGGCGACGGCCTGTTCGACGCCGAGGCCCGCCTCGGTCAGCTCGCGCAGATAGGCCACACCGGTGGCGAGGGAGGCGCCCAGCTCCTGCGCGGCCGAACCGCCCGCCTCGTGGTACGGCAGCGCGTCCACGGTGAGCGCGCGCAGACCCGGGTACTGCTCGGCGCAGCGGGCGGCCAGGGCGGCGTACGGCGCGACGTCGAGCGCGGTGCCGGTGCGGGCCTCGTACCCGAGCGGGTCACCGCCCAGGTTGCCGCGTACGGCCTCGGCGTCGATGCCCCTGTCCGCGTACAGGCGCAGCAGTGCCTCGGCGGCGGCCCCGGTGTCGCGGCCCGCGTCCAGGACGACCGGCGCGAGGTCGAGGTAGACCCCGTCGAGCGCGCGGGGCAGGTCGGCGACCGGGAAGCCGCCCTCGCCCAGCACCAGCCACAGCGAGGTGCCGCCGTTCTCCAGGTCGGCCAGCACGGCGCCCTCGGTGAGTGCCGCGTGCCGCTGCCGTACGTCCCAGCCCCCGGCGGTGTTGCCCTCGGGGCGGCCGCCGCGCAGGTACGGGGCGAAACCGGGCAGGCCGGGGTCGGGCGCGGCGTCGCGCGCGGTGTAGAGGGGCCGGGTACGCAGCCCGTCCTCCAGCGTCGTGGACAGGGCGTCCTCTGCTGCCGCGCCGGAGACTTCCTTGCCCGACTTGCGTAGCACGCCCTCGACCAGGCGTTGCCATTGCTCGTGCGTCGCGTCAGGGAACTCGGCGGCCAGGGAGAGCCCGTCGTCAGGCAGGACCGTCATGCTCGGATGTTAGGGCAGGGTGCTAGAGGACGGGTGAAGAGCGGGCTGTGAAGTTGCCCTCCTCGCACTTGTGACCTGCGCCTCCCGCCCGTCGGCCGATGGCCTCCAGGAGCTGTCGGGGGGGGTCAGGAACCGTCGGGGAGCGTGGCGTCCGGGACGAGCGCACACATGGCCGCGCGCTGCTCGGAGCCCATGGAGTCGGCGAGGGCCTGGCGGACGGTTCCGGCCAGCAGGGCGGAGGTCTCACGCAGCAGTTCGCGCGCCTTGTCGGTGAGCGCGACCTCCACGCCCCGCTTGTCGCCGCACACGGAGCGGCGGTTGACCAGGCCGGCTCGCTGGAGACAGGCGATCTGGTAGGTGAGCCGGGTCTTGGGGCGGCCGAGGAGGTCGGCGACCTGGGTCATCCGCAGCCCGGTGCGCGGCCGTTCGGCCAGCAGGCACAGGATCAGGAACTCGTCGTGCGAGACGCCGAGGGTCTCCTTCACCGCCGTCCGCATCCGCTGCTCCACCCCGCCGGTCGCGGCCAGCAGCACCATCCACGCGCGCAGCTCGTCCGGGAGCAGCCGCTCCCCGCTCTCGGCCAGGGGGCAAGAGGGCTGGTCGGCGGGGGGTCTGGTGGTGGCGGACATACGGCCAGTCTACCCGTTGTGCAAATTTGGATAAGGGGCTAGCGTGGGGCTTCTTCGATTATCCAAATTTGAATCACTCGCTCGGGAGTACGACCATGACCGTCGCCGTGGAAACAGGTACCTGGCAGCTCGACCCCAGCGCGTCCACCGTGGCGCTGCGGCACAAGACCATGTGGGGCCTGGTCACCGTGAAGGGCGCGTTCACCGCGATCAGCGGCGGGGGCGAGGTGAGCCCGGACGGCTCGGCCACCGGCACCCTGACCCTGGACGCCGCGTCCCTGGACACGAAACACGCCAAGCGGGACAAGCACCTGCGCTCGGCGGACTTCTTCGACACCGACCAGCACCCGGAGATCACCTTCGCCGTCCGGGGCGCCGACCGGCTCGACGCGGACGGCGTGCGGGTCACCGGGCAGCTGACCGTACGGGGCATCAGCCGGCCGCAGGAGCTCACCGCGCGCCTGGCCTCGGTGGACGCCGGCGGGCTCACCCTGGAGACCGAGTTCACCGTGGACCGCGACCAGTTCGGCTTGGGCTGGAACCAGATGGGGATGATGCGCGGCCTGACCACGGTGACGGCCGCACTGCGCTTCACGCGCGCGGGTTCCTGAGCCGGGCGGCCCGACCGGGTGGTCGGGCCGGGGCCTGGGGGCGTCAGCCGATCAGGCCCAGCTCCGACCGCTGCACGTCCGCGGTGGAGAGCGTCTGCGGGGTGGCCGTGAAGGCACGCAGCCGGAAACGGGTGCTCTTCTTCGTGGGCAGCGGGTAGCTGCCGTCGGGCGCCCGCAGGACCACGGTCGCCGTGCCGTGCGCGGGGATCGTGGCCGGGCCGTGCGCCAGCGACCAGTACTTGCCCATGCCCTGGCCCGTCGTGAGCATGTAGTGCGGGGTGAGCGGGTCGCTCCCGGTGTTGGTGACCCTCACGGTCAGCGTGGACAGCGCGGTCGCCGAGACGTGCCGGGCCTTCGTGATGTCCATGCGCAGCGGCGGCCCGCCGGTCGCCGCCACGGTCACGCTCAGCAGCGCGGGCAGCACGAGCAGCGCCACGGCCGCGGTCAGCGCGGGCTTGCGGCGCCGGGCCGTCAGCCACGCGGGCCGCGGCTGCCACGCGCGCGTGAACTCCGACAGGGGCGTGGTGATCGCCGCCGCGAGCCACAGCGGCGTCATCATCAGGTAGTAGCCGTCCTGCGAGCGGGTCGCCAGGTAGAAGACGCACCAGGGCAGTACGGTCGCCGCCGGGCCGAGCCGCCGCACGAACAGCACGAACAGCCCGAGCAGGGCCGCGGCCAGCAGCATGCTCGCGTGGCTGTACCAGT
This sequence comes from Streptomyces sp. MUSC 14, assembly GCF_001866675.1. Classification (NCBI taxonomy): domain Bacteria; kingdom Bacillati; phylum Actinomycetota; class Actinomycetes; order Kitasatosporales; family Streptomycetaceae; genus Streptomyces; species Streptomyces sp. MUSC 14. The sequence continues at coordinate 117,091 of NZ_MLYN01000035.1, read as the reverse complement.
CGAGCCGGTCGCTGCCGTCGGTGAAGTACAGCGAGATGTCCACCAGGCCCTGGCCGTGCACCACCGCGCCCTGGGTCAGCGGCAGGACGATGCCCCGGATCCAGGGGCCGGGCTCGGTCACCACGAAGTACGCGTTGATCACGAACCAGGTGAGCACCGCGATGCCGGTGACCCGCAGCACCACGCGCGCCGCCGCCCGCCCGTCCAGCTCGCCGCGGCGCACGGCGTAGATCCCGGCCAGCAGGAACGGCGCCAGGAACCACGGGAGTTGCTGTGCCGCGCACGCGGCACCGAGGCACGCCGCCCGGGCGATCCCGGACGCGCCCAGCCGCCCGCCGGCACCCAGCCGGGTCCAGCCCGCCACCACCGGCATCAGCAGGACCAGGGCGACGATCGCCGGGTAGCCCTGGCGGGCGTACATCGGCAGGAAGCTGAAGCCCAGGCAGATCATCGTGGCCGCCGAGCGCCACGGCGCCGGCAGCCGCCGCCACAGCACGACCGTGCCCACGATCAGGACGACCGTCACCGCCGCCGTGGCCGGTGCGCCGTCGTGGCCGAGCCCCAGGAAGGGCAGCGTGAGCAGCGGCGTCAGCGGCGGGTAGCCGTACGTGAAGTCGTAGCCGCCGGTCGTCGTCGGCGTCAGGGCGACACCCGGGAGGTGGAACAGCCACGGCCACGGGTGGTCGTAGACCTGGTGCCCGCCCAGGATCTCCCTCGCCGCCTGGGTGGTCAGGACCGCCTCGTCGCCGCCGGCGTGGTTGAGCGCCCACGTGCACAGGGTGAGGGCGATCGCCGTGACCAGCACCACCAGGTCCAGGCGGGCCAGCGAGCGCGCCCGGCGGACCGTGAGCGCGAGGACGCCGGTCACCAGGATCGCTGCGTAACAGAGGGAGATGACCGCGGCGAGGGTCAGCCGGTGCGTCGCCGCCTGGGTCCACACCGTGCGGGCGCCGATGAACAGGCTGACGTCGGCGAGCAGGGTGAGGACACGATGCCACTGCGCGGGCGCCTCGGGGGCGGACTCCAGGTGTGGTCCCGGAACGGCGGACACCGCCGACTGCGTCCGCCGGCCGGGTGTCACCTGCGGTGTTTCTGCCAAGTGCACGGCACGGGAAGCTACTGACGGGAAATGACCACGACATGGCCGCATGTGAAGAGTCCGGTATGAGAGAGGTAAGAAGCGGACTTAACCGTACATGTGCCCCGTGTCATGCCGGAGTCGGGACATCGGTGCGGTCGCACACCGTGTCGTTGTTGGGCCGAACGGGTGACTTGGCGTAAGAATTGGCCGGTGCAGGCATTGAGTGTGAGTCAGGTCGGGGGGAGCCGGTGAGCCGTTACGACGTCACCGATGAACAGTGGGAAGGGCTCGCCCAGGTCGTGCCGTTGCGGGGCCGGGACGCGTGGCCGTCCGCGGTGAACCACCGCGCGCTGCCGGACGCCGAGACCGAGACCCGGCGCCGGTTCGTGGTCCTGCGCGTCAACGTCTTCGCGGACGCGCGCGAGGTCGCCGAGACCCTGATGGCCGGGGCGCCGGTACTGCTCGACCTGTCCAGCGCCGAGACGGAGGTCGCCAAGCGCGTCCTCGACTTCAGTACGGGCGTGGTCTTCGGGCTGGGCAGCGGGATGCACCGCGTCGACCGCAATGTGTTCCTCCTCACCCCGCCCGGGACCGAGGTCAGCGGGCTGATGGAAGGGGCGGGGATGTCGGGGAGCTGACCCGGCCGTCCCCCGTTCGTAGGAAGGCGCGCCAGGCTGAACGGTTCGGCGGGGCGGCGGAGTTCTACCGTCCACCCATGGCCGTGCCTTCCGTGTCCGCCGAGCCTCCGGCGGTCGCCGCGTCCGGCGGGAGTGTCCCCGCGCAGTCCCGTGAGCCTCTGGACGCGCGGACCGCCCCCGCGCGGTCCGCTGCCTCCGGTGACGTGCCCGACGTCCTTGACGTGCGCCCCCGGATCACCGAGCTGCGGCTGTCGGCCTTCGCCGGGCACCGGAGGGCCGCGTTCCCGCTCGGGCCGGTCACGCTGCTCGCGGGACCCAGCGGCGCGGGCAAGAGCACCGCGCTCATGGCGTACGAGGCGCTCGCCCGGCTCGCCGCCGGCGCCCCGCTCCCGGAGGCGTTCCGGGATCCGCTCGCCTGTGTGCCGCAGCGGGCGCGCCCCGACGCGGGCGGACGGCGGGGCTTCCGCATCGGGTGCACGGCCGACGGCGTCGAGGGGCCCGTCCGGCTCGACGTCGCCGTCCAGGCCGAACCCGGTCTGCGGATCGCGGGGGAGCGGCTGACCGCGGGCGGGGTCGTGCTGCTGGAGACCGCGTTGCGCGACCCGTCCCGCCGGGCCGTCCAGGCCGCCTGGTACACAGCGGGCTCCGCACCGGTCACCCGCGCCCCGCTGCCCGACGACCGGCTCGGCACCGCCCTGCTGCCGCTGCGCGTGGCCGGCAAGACGGACGGGCAGCGGCAGGTGCTCGCCGCGGCCGAGCAGATGGTGGTCGCCCTGCGCTCCGTCTTCCCGTGCGACCCCTGCCCCGCGGCCATGCGCTCCCCCGTCCCCATGGGCTCCGGGCGGCTGCTGCCCGGCTGCGACAACCTCGCCGACGTGCTGTGGCGCACCCGCGCCGAGTGCGCCCGCCGGCACGCTCTGCTGGTCGAGGCGCTGCGCGCGGGCTGCGCCGGGCCCGTGACCGACCTGGTCGCCGAACCGCTCGGTGACGGCACGGTACGGGCGCTGCTCGACCGCGGCGACGGCCTGCGCACCGAGCTGGCCCGGCTCGGGGACGGTGAACTCCGTTATCTGGCACTGACGCTGGTGCTGCTGACCGGGCCCGGTGTGCTGGCCGTGGACACCCCCGGCGAGGTGCCGGACGCGCTGCGCAGCCTCACCGTCCTGGCCGACGGCTTCGACCGCGGCCTCGACCCCGACCAGCGCCGCGCCCTGCTGTGGCTGGCGGCCCGGATGGGCGAGCGCGGGCACATCAGGTGTCTGGGCGCGGTGAGCGACGGCTCCTGGGTCACCGGGGTCCGGGGCGTCACGGTGGTACACCTGGACCGTGACGGAACCTCTTGACCTGGCCCGACTCCAGCACCGGCTCGCCGAGTTCGCGGCCGCGCGGAACTGGCAGCCCTACCACACACCCAAGAACCTCGCCGCCGCGCTCTCGGTGGAGGCCTCCGAACTGGTGGAGATCTTCCAGTGGTTGACCCCGGAGGAGTCGGCGCGGGTGATGGCCGACCCCGGCACCGCGCACCGCGTCGAGGACGAGGTGGCCGATGTCCTCGCCTACCTCCTCCAGTTCTGCGGCGCCCTCGGCATCGACCCGCTGGCCGCGCTGGCCGCCAAGATCGACCGGAACGAGCGTCGTTTTCCGGTCGCGGGGGACAAGGGCGGGGACGAACCGGGTCAACTACCGGACTCCTGAACTCCGTTATTACTCTTCGTGGTCAAATCACCTGTCGAATCCGAATTGTTGTCCACAAATTTCCGCCCACCTCTGGCTTTTCGACTCAGGGACACTCACTCTGGGTAGTGGACTAGGTAGTACGAAGAGAGTTCCGGCGGACGTGCGAGAAGGCATGTGGAGGGACGGGGGCGACCTATGGATGCGATACGGCTCATCCTCGCGAGCAGGCGAGCCCTGGCGAACAGCGCGAACGCAGGCGAAATCCTGGCGGAGGTCTGGCAGGCCCAGGCCCTGGCCCAGGCGATCGGCAGCCGGCTCGCGGTCTCCGGCCCGCCGGAGCTGCGTGGCGAGGCACTGGGCCTGACGGAGCTGGCGGGCCGGGGCTGCGGCGTCCTGGACCCGCCCGAACTCGACCCCGGCGATCTGCGCGCCGCCCAGCTCACCGAGCTGGACGACGCCCGCGAGACCCTGCTCTGCCTCGGCGGTCTGCTCGGCGAGGTCGGCATCGCCCTGGTCGGCATGGCGAGCGCCGCCGCCGACGAGACGACGTACTGGCAGTGCATGGAGGCCATCGACGCGGCCGACGAATCCCGCGACCGCGTCCGCGAGATGCTGCGCAAACTGGCAGCGCGGGAGGAGGTCTTACCGGAGCGCGAATTCGGCTGACCGCCCTGGAACCACCTACGTCGACGCTGCCGCTCATGCCGGCCGGGCGTCGGTCTCGTCGATCGGCGTCGCCCATGTCGGCCCGGTGCCGCTCCCGTCAACGTAAGCCGCTCACGTCGGCCCGGCACCGCCCGCGCCGACTCCGCGCCGCCCCTGCCGCCCGCTGCCGCTCACCGCGTCCCCGTGGTGCCCTCTTCCGGCCGGAGTGGCTCCGACCGGAGCCGTGTGTGTTGTTCGGTCGGTTGGTGTCGTTCCCCGATCGGAGCTGTTCCTCTGTTGAAAGCTGCTTTGCGTCGGCTCGTGGCTGTTCTTGTCGAGCGCTGCTGCTTACTGCGTCCGGGTGGTGGCCCCTCTGGCCGGGGTCCCTGCGACCGGAGCTGTGTGTGTTGTTCGGTCGGTTGGTGTCGTTCCCCGATCGGAGCTGTTCCTCTGTTGAAAGCTGCTTTGCGTCGGCTCGTGGCTGCTCTTGTCGAGCGCTGTCGCTCACCGCGGCCCCGTGCTGCCCCCTGCGGCCGGAGTCGCTCCGGCCGGAGCCGCGTATGTCGTTCGGTCGGTCAGCCGAAGCCGCTCACGTCGCGTCCCTGTCGGCCGATGCCGCCCGTCTCGGCCCGGCAGCGCTTGCCCCGACCGGGGCCCGGAGCCCCTCCGGCCGGGGGCGGTCGACCGCCGTTGCTCTTTTCGGCCGGAGGTGGTGTCGGCGTCGTCAGCCGGCGTCGTTTCGGTCGGTCGTCAGTCGGCATTGCGCTGCGCGCTCGGCGCCGCCATCGTCCGCGTGAGCCGGAGCCGTTCCTGCGGCGTGCAGACCGGCCAGTTCCGACAGATCCGCGTTCAGCGCCGCCATCAGCTCTTCCATCTGCTCCAGCAGCCCCTTCGGCTGCCCGGCGGAGCCCAGCTCTTCGGACATCACGGCCTCCTCGGCCCCCGGCCCGGCGGGGCCGGCGCGGGTACCGGACGGTCCGGCACCGTCGTCCCAACGATCATCACCGGGGCCGGTCACTGGCCCGCACAGTGCCCCGGGCACCCCGCCCGCGATTTTCACCCGACCGGGGATCAGCGCACCCGGCGGTACCGGCGAGGTTGACGCGGGCCGCGGCGTGCAGGATAGATGTATGGACCTGCGAATCTTCACCGAGCCCCAGCAGGGGGCCACCTACGACACCTTGCTCACCGTGGCGAAGGCCACCGAGGATCTCGGCTTCGACGCTTTCTTCCGTTCCGATCACTACCTCGGCATGGGCGGCACGGACGGCCTGCCCGGCCCCACGGACGCCTGGATCACGCTGGCCGGACTCGCCCGTGAGACCAAGCGCATCCGCCTGGGCACGCTGATGACCGCCGGCACCTTCCGGCTTCCCGGCGTGCTCGCCATCCAGGTCGCCCAGGTCGACCAGATGTCCGGCGGCCGTGTGGAACTGGGCCTCGGCGCCGGCTGGTTCGAGGAGGAGCACAAGGCGTACGGCATCCCCTTCCCGAAGGAGAAGTTCGCCCGCCTGGAGGAGCAGCTCGCGATCGTCACGGGGCTGTGGGCGACCGAGCTCGGCAAGACCTTCGACTTCCACGGCACCTACTACGACCTCACCGAGTCGCCCGCTCTGCCCAAGCCCGCCCAGGGCAGGGTCCCCGTGCTCATCGGCGGCCACGGTGCGACCCGTACGCCGCGACTGGCCGCGAAGTACGCCGACGAGTTCAACATCCCGTTCGCCTCGGTCGAGGACAGCGAGCGGCAGTTCGGCCGGGTCCGGGCCGCCGCCGAGGAGGCCGGCCGCGGTGCGGACGACCTGACGTACTCCAACGCGCTCGTGGTCTGTGTCGGCCGGGACGACCAGGAGGTCGCGCGCCGCGCCGCCGCGATCGGCCGTGAGGTGGACGAGCTGAAGGCCAACGGCCTGGCCGGCTCCCCGGCCGAGGTCGTCGACAAGATCGGCCGGTACGCCGCGATCGGCTCCCGGCGCCTCTACCTCCAGGTGCTCGACCTCGACGACCTGGACCACCTGGAGCTGATCTCCGCCCAGGTGCAGTCGCAGCTGTCGTAGGACGGACGCTCGCGGCGATGTCCCTCCCCGCCCGGCAGGGACATCGCCGCACGGCGCGGCCGGGCCGCCCGCCCGTGCCCGGGGGATGCCGAGGTGGTGCCGGTATGTGATGGAGTAGGGACCATGGGGTCCGGCATATACGTCCATGCGTTCCGTGACGGCGACGTCGTGCCGATGGACGCCACCGCCGTGCGCGAGGTGCTGGTGCCGTACGCCCCGTACGAGGTGCCCGACGGCGAGCCGGTCGAGTGGGTGCGGGCCGCCGACGGCAGCGACGCCGACGTGTATCTGCACCTGGGGGTGTCGTTCGACCGGCCGGGCCCCGGCGTGCTGGACATCGTCGCCGAGCTGGCCCGCCGCACCGGCGCGGCGATCGTGCTGCTCGGGGATCCGACGGTGATCGTGACCCGCGAGGAGGACGTGCGGCAGCTGCCGGAGGACCTGCGGGCACGCGCGGTCGTGGTGCCGCCCACCGCGCTGACCGGGCAGGCGATCGAACAGGTCGTCAGGCCGCGCCCGGAGCCCCGCCGCCGCCCGCTGCTGCCGCCGTTCCCCTACCACCCGGACCCGGTGGCCACCGGGTCGGTGCGGGCCGCCGACGAGCCGTGCGCCTGCTGCGGACACGACCAGGGCTGGATCTACACCGGCCCGGTCTACGGCGAGGACGTACCGGACGGACGGCTGTGCCCCTACTGCATCGCCTACGGCACGGCGGCCAGGCGCCACGGCGTGTTCTTCAACGACGTGGCGGCCGGGCGGATGCCGGACGAGGCGGCCCGGCAGATCTGCGAGCGCACCCCCGGCTTCGCCACCTGGCAGGACTGGGACTGGCCGGAGCACTGCGGCGACGGCGCCGTGTTCCTCGGCGCCGTCGGCGCGCGCGAACTGCGGCCCCACCCCGAGGCGTTGGACGAGCTGCGCCGGGAGTGCGCCGCGTGGGGCCGGCCGGACGGCACGGTCGAGGAGTTCCTCGCGGCGCTCGACAAGGACGGGCAGCCGACCGGGTACCTCTTCCGCTGCCGTGTGTGCGAGACACATCTCGCGCGGGCCGACTTCACCTGAGACCGCGTGCGACAGCAGCCGGTCCGAGCCGGGAGCCGGTGATTGTGAACCATTTGTGATCTCCCCGTGCCGGAACTGTGGGCTCCGTCACGGCGTCCATGATCCCGGCCTGATCGGATGGCCCCGTGCGCAAAGTCCTGCCTCTCGCTCTCGCCGCCCTCTTCGCCCTGTCGGCCTGCCGGTTCACCGATCGCCTCAGCGACGACGACGCCGCGGGCGAGGCCCGCCGGCTCAACGCCGTCTCGGCGTTCCCGCTGTACGCGTACGAAATCGACCCCTCCGCGGCCGACAGCAGGGCCGTCGAGCGGGCGCAGTGGATCCTCGCCAAGCGGTGCATGGTCCGGCTCGGCTTCTCGGGTTTCGCGGTGCTCGACACCAGCAGCGTCGAGTCGACCTACCCGGTCCGGCAGGGCACGCTCGACGTCAGCAGTTCCGTCGGCGACGAGCGGCCGTACGGCGTGGACGACCCGGACCTGGCGTCCGAGCACGGTTACCACAACCACGACCTGTCCGCCGGCACCCAGCACCTGGAGTGGCCCACCGACCAGTTCCTGGCCCTCACCGCCGAGTTCGGGACCGGCGACAGCCACTTCGCGCACGGGCACCGCATACCCGAGGGCGGCTGCCTGGGGCAGGCACGGCAGGAGATCACAGGCCCCACGCCCGCCACGAAGGTCGACGGCGTGCGGCTCACGGGCACCACCTCGATCGCCATGCGCCTGTGGATCCAGTCCGGCAGGGAGGCCCGCAAGGACCCGGCCTGGAAGAAGGCCGACCGCGCCTGGTCGGACTGCATGAAGAAGCGCGGCTTCCACTACGCCGACCCGGACGCGGCGTCCCTGGACACAGCCTGGTTCCGCACCGACAAGCCCACCGGCGCGGAGCGGAAGACGGCCGCCGCCGACGCGACGTGCAAGCTCGACACCGGTTACATCCAGTCCGCCCACGCCCTCCAGGCGCGGGCCCAGAAGAGCGCCATCCGCCGGAACAAGCAGGAACTGGAGGACCAGCGCGCGGCACAGCAACGGGCCGTGCGCAACGCCCGCGCCATCGTCGCCAAGGAGTCGTGACGAGGAGAGACGAGGGGAGCGGCCGGGAAAACCGGTGGTCACCGGGGTCGCGGCCCGGAAGAATCGCTGAGGTGTTCCTGACGATCTCGACGCGCGGCGACGCCGCCCACCCGGCCACCGACCTGGGGTACCTGCTGCACAAGCACCCCGGCAAGGCGCAGAAGTTCTCCACGTCCCACGGCACCGCCCATGTCTTCTACCCCGAGGCGGACGAGCAACGCTGCACGGCCGCGCTGCTCCTGGAGATCGACACGGTCGCGCTGGTCCGGCGGGGCAAGGGCAAGGGCCGCGGCGGAGCCCCGGACGCGGCGCTCGCGCAGTACGTCAACGACCGCCCCTACGCGGCCTCCTCGCTGCTCGCGGTCGCGCTGAGCGGTGTCTTCTCCAGCGCCCTGCGCGGGGTGTGCGCCGCGCGCCCGGAACTCCCGGCGCGGGCCCGGCCGTTGCGCGTCGAGGTGCCCGCGCTGCCCGCGCGCGGCGGCCCCGGCCTCGTGCACCGCCTCTTCGAGCCGCTCGGCTGGAAGTCCCCCACTCTCGGCTCCGCTCGAGCGGGAGGTGCCCCCATCGCCGAACCGGTCGCGCTCGACTCCGAGTTCCCCGCGTGGGGTGACTCCCGCTACGTCCGGCTCGTCATGGAGTCGGAGCGGCTGACCCTGGCCGAGGCCCTGCGCCACCTGTATGTCCTGCTGCCCGTCCTCGACGACGCCAAGCACTACTGGGTCTCCTCCGACGAGGTCGACAAGCTGCTGCGCGCGGGCGAGGGCTGGCTGCCCGGGCACCCCGAGCAGAAGCTCATCACCAGCCGCTACCTCTCCCGCCGCTGGTCGCTGACCCGGCAGGCGACCGAGCGGCTGGAGCTGGTCCGGCTCGCCGAGGCCGACGACAGCGAGGTCGAGGAGATCGACAACGCGGTCGCCGAGGAGACGGAGACCGAGGAGAAGCCGACCCCGCTGGCCGTGCAGCGCCGCGAGGCGATCCTCGCCGCCCTGCGCGAGAGCGGCGCTGCCCGGGTCCTCGATCTCGGCTGCGGACAGGGCCAGTTGGTGCAGGAGTTGCTGAAGGACACGCGGTTCACGGAGATCGTGGGGCTCGACGTGTCCGCGCGGGCGCTCACCGTCGCCGCGCGGCGGCTGAAGCTGGACCGCATGGGAGAGCGCCAGGCGTCCCGGGTCCGGCTGTTGCAGGGCTCGCTCGCCTACACCGACAAGCGCCTGAAGGGCTACGACGCCGCCGTGCTCAGCGAGGTGATCGAACACCTCGACCTGCCCCGGCTGCCCGCCCTGGAGTACGCGGTGTTCGGCGCCGCCCGGCCGCGCACGGTCGTCGTGACCACCCCGAACGTCGAGTACAACGTCCGCTGGGAGACCCTGCCCGCCGGTCATGTCCGGCACGGCGACCACCGCTTCGAGTGGACCCGCGAGGAGTTCCGCGCCTGGGCCGCCCGGGTCGCCGAACTCCACGGCTACGACGTCCGGTTCGCCCCCGTGGGCCCGGACGACCCCGAGGTCGGCCCGCCCACCCAGATGGCCCTGTTCCACCGGAACGAGACCCGGAACGACACCCCGAACGACACCGAGAAGGAGGCGAAGGCAGCATGACCGAGACGCAGCACGAGGCGCGGGTCCTCCCCGTCACCGACCTCTCCCTCGTCGTCCTCGTCGGCGCCTCCGGCTCCGGCAAGTCCACCTTCGCCCGGCGGCACTTCAAGCCCACCGAGGTGATCTCCTCCGACTTCTGCCGCGGCCTCGTCTCCGACGACGAGAACGACCAGGGCGCGACCCGCGACGCCTTCGACGTCCTGCACTACATCGCCGGCAAGCGGCTCGCCGCCGGCCGCCGCACGGTGGTGGACGCCACCAGCGTGCAGCAGGACAGCCGGCGCCAGCTGATCGAACTGGCGAAGAAGTACGACGTGCTGCCCATCGCCATCGTGCTCGACGTGCCCGAGGAGGTGTGCGCCGAGCGCAACGCGGCCCGCACCGACCGCGCCGACATGCCCCGCCGGGTCATCCAGCGGCACATCCGCGAACTGCGTCGTTCCCTGCGGCACCTGGAGCGCGAGGGCTTCCGCAAGGTGCACGTGCTGCGCGGTACCGAGCAGATCGACGGCGCCACCGTCGTCACCGAGAAGCGCTTCAACGACCTGACCCACCTCACCGGCCCGTTCGACATCATCGGCGACATCCACGGCTGCTCGGCCGAACTGGAGTCGCTGCTGGGCAAGTTGGGTTACGTCGACGGCGTGCACCCGGACGGTCGTACCGCCGTGTTCGTCGGCGACCTGGTCGACCGCGGCCCGGACTCGCCGGGCGTGCTGCGCCGGGTGATGTCCATGGTCGGGTCCGGTCACGCGCTGTGCGTGCCGGGCAACCACGAGAACAAGTACGGCCGCCACCTCAAGGGCCGCAAGGTCCAGCACACCCACGGGCTCGCCGAGACCATCGCCCAGATGGAGGGCGAGAGCGAGGACTTCCGGGCCGAGGTGCGCCGCTTCCTGGACGGCCTCGTCAGCCACTACGTCCTCGACGGCGGCAAGCTGGTCGTCTGCCACGCCGGTCTGCCCGAGAAGTACCACGGCCGCACCTCCGGCCGGGTCCGCTCGCACGCCCTGTACGGCGACACCACCGGCGAGACCGACGAGTTCGGGCTGCCGGTGCGCTACCCGTGGGCGGAGGACTACCGCGGCCGCGCGGCGGTCGTCTACGGGCACACCCCGGTCCAGGAGGCGTCCTGGCTCAACAACACCATCTGCCTGGACACCGGCGCCGTCTTCGGCGGCAAGCTGACCGCGCTGCGCTGGCCGGAGCGCGAACTGGTGGACGTACCGGCCGAGCGGGTCTGGTACGAGCCGACGCGCCCGCTGCGCGCCGAGGCACCCGGCGGACAGGACGGCCGGCCGCTGGACCTGGCCGACGTGCACGGCCGCAGGGCCGTCGAGACCCGGCACGCGGGCATGGTCGCGGTCCGCGAGGAGAACGCGGCGGCGGCTCTTGAGGTCATGAGCCGCTTCGCGATCGACCCGCGCCTGCTGCCGTACCTCCCGCCGACCATGGCCCCGACGGCGACGTCGCAGGCGGACGGCTACCTCGAACACCCCGAGGAGGCCTTCGCGCAGTACGCGCGCGACGGCGTCGAGCGGGTCGTGTGCGAGGAGAAGCACATGGGCTCGCGGGCCGTGGCCCTGGTGTGCCGCGACGCGGAGGCGGCCGTCAGGCGCTTCGGCGTACAGGGCCCGACCGGGTCCCTCTACACGCGCACCGGGCGGCCCTTCTTCGACGACGAGCAGGTGACCGAGGAGATCCTCGCCCGTCTGCGCTCGGCGGTGACGGACGCCGGACTCTGGGACGAACTCGCCACCGACTGGCTGCTGTTGGACGCCGAGCTGATGCCCTGGTCGCTGAAGGCCACGGGTCTGCTGCGCGGTCAGTACGCGGCCGTGGGCGCCGCGTCGGGCGCGGTCTTCCCGGGTGCGCTCGGCGCGCTGGAGGCCGCCGCGGCACGTGGCGTGGACGTCGGCGGGCTGCTGGAGCGCCAGCGTGAACGCGCCGCCGACGCCGCCGCGTTCACCGCCGCCTACCGCCGCTACTGCTGGACCACGGACGGCCTGGACGGCGTGCACCTGGCCCCGTTCCAGCTGCTCGCCGTCCAGGGCCGCAGCCTCGCCGCGCTGCCGCACGACGAGCAACTCGCCCTGGTCGACCGGCTGGTGGAGCACGACGGCACCGGACTGCTGCGGACGACGAGGAGGCTGTACGTCGACACCGGTGACCCGGAGTCGGTGCGCGCCGGTGTCGACTGGTGGCTGGAGATGACCGGCCGCGGCGGCGAGGGCATGGTGGTCAAGCCGCTCGGCGCGGTGGTCCGGAACCCGGAGGGGCGGCTGGTGCAGCCCGGCGTCAAGTGCCGGGGGCGGGAGTACCTGCGGATCATCTACGGCCCCGAGTACACCCGGCCGGACAACCTGGCCCGGCTGCGGCAGCGGTTCCTGAACCACAAGCGGTCCCTGGCGCTGCGCGAGTACGCCCTCGGTCTGGAGGCCCTGGACCGGCTCGCGGAGGGGGAGCCGCTGTGGCGGGTGCACGAGGCCGTGTTCGGGGTGCTGGCCCTGGAGTCGGAGCCCGTGGACCCGCGACTGTAGGCCCTGCGGGCCCGCGGCCGGTCAGCCGCAGCCGCTGCTCGCACACGCCGACGCGGACCGTCCGGCCCCAGGCCGGCTGGAGCGCGTCCGCCTCGATGCCGTCGCCGAAGGCGATGAGGCGGCCGGACTCGACGGTGACCGTCAGCCTCGCGAGGGCGCCGAGTTCGCCGGCCACCAGGCTCGTGCCGGCCACCAGGCTCGTGCCGGTGGCCGGCGAGGGCCAGGCCTCGCGGACGAGCCACACCAGCCGGTCCTCGGTGGGGGGCAGCGCGATCCGGCTGCCCCGCTCCTGCCACACGGAGCGGAGCCACCCGGTCGCGCCGGTGCCGGTCCCCACCAGCACCCCGGAGGATGCCTGGGTCTGGGGGCACCCCCTGTTCGAGCGGAGCCGAGAACTTGGGGGAGACACCCCCGCGTCCTCCAGGCCCAGGCGGTATCGGGCGGTCTGATGACCGGGGGTGCCCAGATAGATCTCGTTGAGCGCGAGCAGCCGCTGGGTGTCGTCGGCGACGGCCTCCACCATGGTGAGTTCGTCCACCGTGGTGCTCGTCGCCCGCGGCAGCAGCTTCGCCGCGTCGCCCGCCCGGTGCCTTACCAGCACCCCGGGGTTGCGGCCGGGGTCGGTGTCGATGCCGATCACCACGACCACGTCCGCGGGCGCGAACAGGAACCGGTCCAGGTCGCCCCGCTCCACCTGTGCCTGACGCCACGTCAGCGGCACTGCGGAGATCACCTCGGCCGGCGCGGCGCAGGTGCGCCGGTGGCGTGCGGCGACCTCCTCGATGTCGCGGCCCCGGGAGGCGAGGAAGAACGCGGCCTGGCCGTGCGTGCCGTGCCGGACCACCAACTCCTCGTACTCCGTGGTGCGGTGGACCAGCACGGCGCGCGGGGCGAGGCTCATCGGCCGGTCTCCGCACCGAGCCTGGCGAGCAGCCCGGTCAGCACGTCGGGCGAGACGGTCACGCTGTCGATGTGCGGCAGGTTCTCCGCCACCTGGCCGGCGGTCAGCGCGCGCAGGGTCGTCGCCCCGTCGAGCCCGGCCCCGGCGTGCACCCGCAGCCAGGGCGCCCGGGCCTCGGCCCGTGCCGCGCCGGTTTCGCGTGCCGCCTCCGCCTCGGCCCGGGCGATCCGCACGGCCCGCTCGGCCTCGGCGTCGGCCAGCAGGGCCGTACGCGCGGCCTCCGCCTCGGCGAGGCGCCGGGACGTCGCGGCCTCGGCCGGCTTCACCGATCGTTCGGCCTCCGCGTCGGCGAGCAGCACCGAGCGGGCCGCCTCGGCCCGGGCGCGCACCGCGTCCGCGGCCGCAGGTTCCTCGGCCTCGCGGCGGGCGTTGGTGCCGTGCTGCTCCACCGACTGCTCCCTGAGGGTCTGCCGTCACGCTCCCGCCTGCCCGGCGGGCGGACGACGGGAGCGTGACGGCGGGCCCTCGCGGCGGGCGAGTTCGACGCTGCTGGCCAGTTCGTTCTCGGCGATGGTCCGCTCCCGCTCCACCGCCATGGCCCGCCGCTCGTAGGTGGCCCGGTCGGTCTCCTGCCGGATCTGCTCGCGGGCCGGGGTGCGCAGCGCCCGCTCCATCTTTGGCTCGGGCCGCAGCGCCATCACGCGGACGGCCACCACCTCGATGCCGGTGGCGGGCAGCCGGGGTTCGGCGGCGAGGCCGGCGGCGATGCGCTCGCGTACCGCCGTGACACCGTCGGCCAGGGCCGCCGGCAGCGTCGTACGCGCGAGGACGTCCAGCGCGTGCTGCTGCGCGGTCTCCGTGAGGAGGGTGCCCAGCTGCTCCAGCGGGGTGCCGCGCCAGGCGCCGGTGTCCGGGTCGGCGGAGAAGTCCAGGCGGGCGGCTGCCACGGCCGGGTCGGCGATCCGATGGGTGACCGTGGCCTGGACGGACACGTCCTGGAAGTCGGAGGTGCGGGCGTGGAAGGTCATCGCCCGTTCGCGGTCGTCGACCGGCACCTCGGACAGGGCCGCACTCAGCGGCCGGAACCAGAAGCTGAGGCCGGGGCCGTCGTGCACCAGCGTGCCCGAGCGGTGGTGCCGGACGTGTGCCGTCGGTGCTCCGCGCAGGTGGCGCCAGCCCAGGCGCCGGGTGATGTCGGCCATGGATCCCCCTCGTTTTGACCCGGTTTACGGACCTCATTTTTCGTCACCTCGACGATAAGCGGAAGGCCCTGCTTCTCGTCAAGGGGACGAGAACAGGAAGTGGCAGAAACGGGCGACAGGGGCGTGAAGACGGTCGCGTGCGGCCAGGATGGAGGAATGACCTACCGTGTCGACTCCGAGGCCGGTCGGCTGCGCCGCGTCATCCTGCACCGGCCCGACCTGGAGCTCAAAAGGCTCACCCCCAGCAACAAGGACGCCCTCCTCTTCGACGACGTGCTGTGGGTGCGGCGGGCGCGCGCCGAGCACGACGGATTCGCCGACGTCCTGCGGGACCGCGGCGTCGCCGTCCACCTCTTCGGCGACCTGCTCACCGAGACCCTCGAACTCCCCGCGGCCCGCGACCTCGTCCTCGACCGGGTCTTCCACGAGAAGGAGTACGGCCCGCTCGCCGCCGACCATCTGCGCGCCGCCTTCGCGTCCCTGCCCGCGCGCGAGCTCGCCGAGGCGCTCGTGGGCGGCATGACCAAGCGGGAGTTCCTTCAGGCGCACCCGGAGCCGACGTCCGTCCGCTTCCATGTGATGGACCTCGACGACTTCCTCCTCGGCCCGCTGCCCAACCATCTGTTCACCCGCGACACCTCCGCCTGGATCTACGACGGGGTCGCCATCAACGCCATGCGGCTGCCCGCCCGGCAGCGCGAGACCGTCCACTTCGAGGCGATCTACCGGCACCACCCGCTGTTCCGCGACGAGCCGTTCCACGTCTGGTCACAGGGGCAGGCCGACCATCCCTCCACCATCGAGGGCGGCGACGTGCTGGTGATCGGCAACGGCGCCGTGCTGATCGGCATGAGCGAGCGCACCACCCCGCAGGCCGTGGAGATGCTGGCCTACCAGCTGTTCGCGGCCGGCTCCGCGCGCACGATCGTCGCGCTCGACATGCCCAAGCGGCGCGCCTTCATGCACCTCGACACCGTGATGACCATGGTCGACGGCGACATCTTCACCCAGTACGCGGGCCTTGGCATGCTGCGCTCGTACACCATCGAACCGGGCGTCGGCGACCGGGAGCTGAAGGTCACCGACCATCCTCCGGAGCACATGCACCGGGCCATCGCCGCCGCCCTCGGCCTCGGTGAGATCCGGGTGCTGACCGCCACCCAGGACGTGCACGCCGCCGAGCGCGAGCAATGGGACGACGGCTGCAACGTGCTCGCGGTCGAGCCCGGCGTCGTCGTCGCCTACGAGCGCAACGCGACCACCAACACCCACCTGCGCAAGCAGGGCATCGAGGTGATCGAGATCCCGGGCAGCGAGCTGGGCCGGGGCCGGGGCGGCCCGCGCTGCATGAGCTGCCCGGTGGAGCGCGACCCCGTCTGACCGGTCGCGGTGTGATGAAGCGGACTCCAGGACGACGTATAGAAATTCAGGACCTCGTATAGAATTCCAAAGTCCCTGCACCTCTCGTACCTCCGGAGCGCCCCCATGGCGACAGTCCCGACCGCCCTCGCCGGCCGCCACTTCCTCAAGGAACTGGACTTCACCGAGCAGGAGTTCCGCGGCCTGGTCGAGCTGGCGGCCGAGCTGAAGGCCGCCAAGCGGGCCGGGGCCGAGCCGCAGTACCTGAAGGGCAGGAACATCGCGCTGGTCTTCGAGAAGACCTCGACGCGCACCCGCTGCGCGTTCGAGGTCGCCGCCGCCGACCAGGGCGCCCACACGACCTACCTCGACCCGGCCGGCTCCCAGATCGGGCACAAGGAGTCCGTGAAGGACACCGCCCGGGTGCTCGGCCGCATGTTCGACGCGATCGAGTACCGGGGCCACGGCCAGGGTGTCGTCGAGGAGCTGGCCGCCCACGCCGGGGTCCCCGTCTACAACGGCCTCACCGACGAGTGGCACCCCACCCAGATGCTCGCCGACGTGCTCACCATGACCGAGCACACCGACAAGCCGCTGGACCGGGTCGCCTTCGCCTACCTCGGCGACGCCCGCTACAACATGGGCAACTCCTACCTCGTCACCGGCGCCCTGCTCGGCATGGACGTGCGGATCGTCGCCCCCAAGGTGCTGTGGCCGGACGAGACGATCGTCGCGGTCGCCCGGCAGCTCGCCACCGCCTCCGGCGCCCGGGTCACGCTCACCGAGGACGTGCCGGAGGGCGTGCGCGGCGCCGACTTCATCGCGACCGACGTCTGGGTGTCCATGGGTGAGCCCAAGGAGGTCTGGGACGAACGCATCGCGCTGCTCGGCCCGTACGCCGTGAGCATGGACGTCCTCGCCGCCACCGGCAACCCCGACGTGAAGTTCCTGCACTGTCTGCCGGCCTTCCACGACCTCGGCACCCAGGTCGGCCGCGAGATCCACGAGCGGCACGGACTGACCGAGCTGGAGGTCACCGACGAGGTCTTCGAGTCCGAGCACTCCGTCGTCTTCGACGAGGCGGAGAACCGGATGCACACGATCAAGTCGGTCCTCGTCGCCACCCTGGCGGGTACGTCACACAGCGTTGCCTGACCCGCGCCACCAGGCCTTATCCTGACCGGCGGCCCGGGACCACCCCGCCCGGTGCCACCGCCGCGACCCCACCCGGTCGCCCGCACCACCCAGAAACGAGCACCACCCGCATGCCCGCTCCCCGCATCAAGTCCCCGCAAGCGCTCGTCGCCGAATCCGGCGCCGACCGCGAGGGACACGGCCTGAAGCGCACGATGGGCCTCTTCCAGCTCATCTGCTTCGGCGTCGGCGCCATCGTCGGCACCGG
This sequence comes from Streptomyces sp. MUSC 14, assembly GCF_001866675.1. Taxonomy (NCBI): domain Bacteria; kingdom Bacillati; phylum Actinomycetota; class Actinomycetes; order Kitasatosporales; family Streptomycetaceae; genus Streptomyces; species Streptomyces sp. MUSC 14. The sequence goes on along the minus strand of NZ_MLYN01000035.1, from coordinate 99,862 downwards.
CATCTTCGTCGGCCTCTCCGACTCCGTCGCCCAGGCCGGTCCGGCCGTCGTCGTCTCCTATGTGCTCGCCGCGATCACCTGCGTCTTCACCGCCTTCTCCTTCGCGGAGCTGGGCGGCGCGATCCCGGTCTCCGGCTCCTCGTACTCCTTCGCCTACGCCGGCCTCGGCGAGTCCACCGCCTTCCTGGTCGGCTGGTGCCTGCTGCTGGAGTACGGCGTCTCGATCTCGGCCGTCGCCGTCGGCTGGAGCCAGTACGTCAACGAACTGCTGCACAGCCTCACCGGCGTCCAGCTGCCCGCCGCGCTGTCGGCCGGCCCCGGCGACGGCGGGATCGTCAACCTGCCCGCGGTGATCGTCATCGCGATGGCTTCGGTGCTGCTGGTGCGCGGCGTGCGCGAGAGCGCCCGGGCGACGGCCGCCATGGCCGCAGTCAAGCTCGTCATCCTGCTGGCGTTCTGCGCCATCGGCTACAGCGCCTTCAAGCACGGCAACCTCACCCCGTTCTCGCCGGCCGGCCTCGGCGGTATCGGCGCGGGCACCACCGCGGCGTTCTTCTCGTACATCGGCTTCGACGCGATCACCACCGCCGGCGAGGAGGCCAAGAACCCGCGCCGGGACATCCCCGTCGCGATCATGGTCTGCATGGGCATCGTGACCGTGCTGTACTGCGCGGTCGCGCTCGCCGCGATCGGCGCCATCGGCGGCAGGCAGGTGGCCGGCCGCCCCGCGGCCCTGTCCTACGTCGTCAACGAGGTCACCGGCTCGACCGCCGGCGGCGGCGTGATCGCCTTCGGCGCGGTCGTCGCCATCGCCTCCGTCGTCCTCGCGGTGATGTACGGCCAGACCCGCATCCTGATGTCGATGTCCCGGGACGGCCTGATCCCGCGCGTCTTCGAGAAGGTCGACCCGAAGACCGCCACCCCGGTCGCCGGCACCCTGATCGTCGCCGTGGTCTTCGCCCTCCCGGCGGCCTTCGCGTCGCTGGACGCGGTGATGAACCTGTGCACCATCGGCACGCTCGCGATCATGGCCGTCGTCAACATCGCGGTGCTGGCCCTGCGCCGCCGCGAACCGGGCCTCACCCGCAGCTTCCGCGTCCCGCTCTACCCGGTGGGCCCGCTGCTCGGCATCGGCTTCTGCCTGTACCTGATGTACGAGACCGGCTGGCGCACCTGGCTGCAGTTCGCCGTGTTCCTCGTCGTCGGCCTCGCGATCTACGCCGCCTACGGCCGCCGGCACTCCACCCTGGCCACCGCGGCCCCCGAGGTCACAGCGAGCGCCGCCGCTGAGCGGGAACCACAGGCAGTGTGAACCACACCGCCTTGCCCGACGGGGTGGGGCGGTGCCCGCAGGACGAGCTGAGGGCACGGATCAGCAGCAGCCCGCGCCCGTCCTCCTGCCAGGGGTCCGGCAGCTCGATCACGGGCCGGGTCAGATGGCCCGGGGGCGCCGGGTCCGCGTCGTGCACCTCGACCTGGCAGCCGGTCGGCAGCAGCTGCACCACCAGCTCTATCGGGCCGCGCCCGGCGGTGTGCTCCACCGCGTTGGCCACCAGTTCGGCCGTGAGCAGCTCCGCGGTGTCGCTGTCGGCCGTGTGCTCCACCTCGGCGAGGGCCGTGCGCACCAGCGCACGCGCCACGGGCACCGCCGCGGCGGTGTGCGGCAGCGCGATGCGCCAGGAGGCCGATTCGGTGGGGCGTTCGTGCAAGGCGAGTCCGTTCATGGAGCAGGCTGTCCTGCTTTCGACTGTAGGAATGGTACGGGCCCCGGCCACAGGGACGGCCCGCGGGCTTCGCCCGGGACCCCGGCCCTGTCGGCCCGTGCCCCGGTACCTGGCGGCTTACCCAGGCGAACGCCCCGCGTCCCTCACCCGTCCCTGCTGTTACGGCCCTGTCGCCGATCGGTGACACAGGCCTGTCGCGTCCTCATGACGACAGTCACAAACGAGTGATAACTTCGAGTGACACAGCGCAACGTACGGACCCCAGCCAAGGAGGCCGCACGTCATGAGTCCCTTCACCGGCTCCGCCGCCCGCACCTGCGACTGGGAGCACCTGCGGGTCGATCTCGCCGACGGGGTCGCCACCGTCACCCTCGCGCGCCCCGACAGGCTCAACGCCCTCACCTTCGGCGGGTACGCCGACCTGCGCGATCTGCTCGCCGAGCTCTCCCGGGAGCGTGCCGTGCGCGCCCTGGTGCTGGCCGGCGAGGGCCGCGGCTTCTGCTCCGGCGGCGACGTGGACGAGATCATCGGCGCCACGCTCGCCATGGACACCGCCCAGCTGCTCGACTTCAACCGGATGACCGGCCAGGTCGTGCGGGCCATCCGCGAATGCCCGTTCCCGGTGATCGCCGCCGTGCACGGGGTGGCGGCGGGCGCCGGCGCGGTCCTGGCCCTGGCCGCCGACTTCCGCGTCGCGGACCCCTCGGCCCGCTTCGCCTTCCTCTTCACCCGCGTCGGCCTGTCCGGCGGCGACATGGGTGCGGCCTATCTGCTGCCCCGGGTCGTCGGCCTCGGCCACGCCACCCGCCTGCTCATGCTGGGCGAGCCGGTCCGCGCCCCCGAGGCCGAGCGCATCGGCCTGATCAGCGAGCTGACGGACGAGGGCCGCGCGGACGAGGCGGCCCAGGCCCTCGCCCGCCGCCTCGCCGACGGCCCGGCCCTGGCCCACGCCCAGACGAAGGCCCTGCTGACGGCCGAGCTGGACATGCCACTGGCCGCCGCGGTCGAACTGGACGCCCAGGCCCAGGCCCTGCTGATGAACGGCGAGGACTACGCCGAGTTCCACGCGGCGTTCACGGAGAAGCGCCCGCCGAAGTGGCAGGGGAGGTGACATCGGCATGAAGGTCGCCGTCATCGGGGGCGGACCCGGTGGTCTGTACGCCGCCGCCCTGCTCAAGCGCCTCGACCCCACCCGCGAGATCACTCTGTGGGAACGCAACGCCCCCGACGACACCTTCGGCTTCGGCGTCGTCCTCTCCGACGAGACCCTCGGCGGCATCGAACACGCCGACCCCGTGGTCTACGAGGCCCTGCGGCGGGACTTCGTCCGCTGGGACGACATCGACATCGTGCACCGGGGTACGACCCACCGCTCCGGCGGCCACGGCTTCGCCGCACTGGGCAGACGGCGCCTCCTGGAGATCCTGCACGCGCGCTGCCAGGCCCTCGGCGTGGACATCCGTTTCCGCACCGAGGCCCCGCCCCCCGACGCGCTGTCGGCGGCGTACGACCTCGTCATCGCCGCCGACGGGGTGCACAGCACCACCCGCGAGGCCTACGCCGGGGCGTTCGGCCCCCGGGTGAGCGCACACCGCTGCCGCTACATCTGGCTCGCCGCCGACTTCCCCTTCGACGCCTTCCGCTTCGAGATCGCCGAGACCGAGCACGGTCCGATGCAACTGCACGGCTACCCGTACGCGGCCGACGCCTCCACGGTGATCGTGGAGATGCGCGAGGAGGTATGGCGGGCGGCGGGATTCGAGGAGCCGGCGCCGGCGGAGTCCGTCGAGCGGTGCGCCAAGATCTTCTCCGCGGCCCTGCGCGGCCGCCCCCTGCGCTCCAACAAGTCGGCCTGGACGACGTTCGGGACGGTGGTCAACGACCGGTGGTCCCACGACAACGTGGTCCTCCTCGGTGATGCCGCCCACACCGCCCACTTCTCCATCGGCTCCGGCACCAAGCTCGCCGTGGAGGACGCGCTCGCCCTCGCCGCCTGCCTGGAGGAACAGCCGGACGTGCCACGGGCGTTGGCCGCGTACGAAGAGGAGCGCCGGCCCGTCGTCGCCTCCACCCAGCGGGCCGCTCGGGCGAGCCTGGAGTGGTTCGAGGACCTGGCCCGCTACCGCGCCCAGCCGCCGCGCCAGTTCGCCTTCAACCTGCTCACCCGCAGCCGCCGGGTCACCCACGACAACCTCCGGCTGCGCGACTCGCACTTCACCGCAGCCGTGGAGCGCGAGTTCGGCTGCCCGCCCGGCACCCCTCCGATGTTCACCCCGTTCCGGCTGCGCGGACTGACCCTGCGCAACCGGGTCGTGGTGTCGCCGATGGACATGTACTGCGCCGTCGACGGCGTCCCCGGCGACTTCCACCTGGTCCACCTCGGCGCCCGCGCCCTCGGCGGGGCCGGGCTGGTGATGACCGAGATGGTGTGCGTGAGCGAGGAGGGCCGCATCACGCCGGGCTGTGCCGGGCTCTACACCGGCCGGCAGGCCGAGGCGTGGCGGCGCGTCACCGACTTCGTGCACCAGCAGGCGCCGGGTACGGCGATCGGGGTGCAGCTCGGGCACGCGGGCCGCAAGGGCTCCACCCGGCTGATGTGGGAGGGCATGGACGAGCCGCTGCCCACGGGTAACTGGCCGCTCCTCGCCGCCTCCCCGCTGCCGTACAAGCCGGGCAGCCAGACCCCGCGGCAGCTGTCCCGCGCCCAACTCACCGATGTGCGCGAGCAGTTCACGGCGGCTGCCTGGCGGGCCGCGCGGGCCGGGTTCGACCTGCTCGAACTGCACTGCGCCCACGGCTACCTGCTCTCCGGCTTCCTGTCCCCGCTCACCAACCACCGCACCGACGCCTACGGCGGCTCGCTGGAGAAACGGCTGCGGTTCCCGCTGGAGGTCTTCGACGCCGTCCGCGCGGTGTGGCCGGCCGAGCGGCCCATGACCGTCCGCATCTCCGCCACCGACTGGGCCGAGGGCGGGACGAGCGGTGAGGACGCCGTCGCGATCGCCCGGGCCTTCACCGCACACGGCGCCGACGCCATCGACGTCTCCACCGGGCAGGTGGTGGCCGAGGAGCGGCCGGAGTTCGGGCGGTCGTACCAGACGCCGTTCGCCGACCGGATCCGCCACGAGGCCCGGATCCCGGTAATCGCGGTCGGCGCGATCTCCTCGTGGGACGACGTCAACTCCCTGATCCTCGCCGGCCGCACCGACCTGTGCGCCCTCGCCCGCCCGCATCTGTACGACCCGCACTGGACCCTGCACGCGGCGGCCGAGCAGGGCTACGAGGGCCCCGGCGTCGGCTGGCCCGCCCCCTACCGTGCGGGCAGCCGCCGCCCGCAGACCGGCCGCACGGATGCCCCCAAGCCCCGTCTGACCCTGGGCCGTTGAATGGTCTGTGCCGTCTGCTCTCCTCGGAAGAGGGGAAAGAGAGAGGCGAGAGACGAGGGGCGACAGGGCCTACGGGACGGAGCGGTCATGGGTGTGCTGTGCGACTACTTCGCGGCGGCCGACCGGCCGACGGCGGTCGACTGGGCGATCGGCCCCGGCGGGGACTGGCAGGCGGAGGGCCGGTCCCTCGACGAGGCGGGCGCGGACTGGATCGACGTGAAGGGTGTCGATCCGCACGTCGCCCTCGGCCAACTCGTCGCGTTCGCCGAGGGAAGACCGTACGACGTCCGCGCCGCAGGGCCGCGGCTCCTGTGGCCGGACGCGCGGGTGTGGCCCCCGGAGCGGCCGGCCGCACCCGGCGCCGAGTCGCCGTGGGAGTCGGGACTGCAGCTGACCGAGCTGCCCGACTCCTGGCGGGACCGGCTCGCCGCCGTGGCGGACGAGCACGTGCCGATGCTGGCCCTTGAGTGGTACGACATCGAGGAGGCCGACTTCGCCGGTTTCCCGGACTGCGAGGAGTGCATCCGCGCCTTCGCGGGCCTCGCCCGCCGGGCCCTGGACACGGGCGCGCACCTGTACTGCCGCTGCTGCCTGTGACGCCTCACACCCCGGCGAACTCCGCGCCCGCGTCCCGCAGTCGTGCGTGCAGGGCGCGGAAGACCTCCGCCGAGCGCAGGCCCGGCCACCCCGCGGGCAGCAGGTGGGTGGGCAGGCCGGGGTCGGTGTAGGGCAGATGGCGCCAGGAGTCGAGGGCGAGGAGGTAGTCCCGGTAGGCCTCCTCGGGCGGGGTGCCCGGGCGGTGTTCCCAGGCGCGCAGCACCGGCGCGTGGGTGTCCAGGAAGTGCTCGTGCTCCTTGGCGATCGCGGCCAGGTCCCACCAGCGGGCGACCGCCTCCTGCGTCGCGGCGAAGCCCAGGTGCTCGCCGCGGAAGAAGTCGACGTACGGCTCCAGGCGGAGGCGGCGCAGGGTGTGTTCCGCCTCCTCGTGCAGTCGCGCCGGGGCGATCCACACCCCGGGGGCCGCCGTGCCGAAGCCGAGGCCGGCCAGCCGGGAGCGCAGCACGTGCCGCTTCTGCCGCTCCGACTCGGGGACGGAGAAGACCGCCAGCACCCAGCCCTCGTCCCCGGGCGGCGCCGCCGCGTAGATGCGGCGGTCGCCGTCGTCCAGCAACTGGCGTGCCTCGGGCGAGAGTTCGTAACCGGCGGCACCGGTGGCCGCGCGGGCCGGCACCAGCAGGCCGCGCCGTTTGAGCCGGGACACCGAGGACCGCACGGAGGGCGCGTCCACGCCGACCGCGGCCAGGAGCCGGATCAGCTCCGCGACGGGTACGGGGCCGGGCATGAAGCGGCCGTACGCGCCGTAGAGCGTGACGATGAGGGACCGGGGGGCGTGCTGCTCGGACACGTTGATCATTTTAGGTCTTCGGTATCACTGCTGGTCACCATCGGTGCGCAGACGGAACCGCTGCAACTTGCCGGTGGCGGTGCGCGGGAGCGCGTCCAGGAAGACGAACGCGCGCGGGCATTTGTAGGGCGCCAGCTCCGCCAGCAGGAAGCGGCGCAGGACCTCGGGATCGCGCGGTGCCCCGGCGCGCAGCACCGTGTACGCGACGGCGACCTGTCCGCGCGCCTCGTCGGGGCGGCCGACGACGGCCGTCTCCACCACGTCCGGATGCCGCAGCAGCGCGTCCTCCACCTCCGGCCCTGCGATGTTGTACCCGGCCGAGATGATCATGTCGTCGGCGCGGGCCACATAGCGGAAGTAGCCGTCGGGGTCGCGGACATAGGTGTCGCCGGTGACGTTCCAGCCGTCGCGGACGTACCCGCGCTGGCGGGGATCGGCCAGATAGCGGCAGCCGACCGGGCCGCGCACGGCCAGCAGTCCGGGCTCGCCGTCGGGCACCGGGCGGCCGTCCGCGTCCTGCACCCGGGCCTGCCAGCCCGGCACCGGCACGCCCGTGGTCCCGGGTCTGATGCGCTCGTCGGCGGCGGAGACGAAGATGTGCAGCAGCTCGGTCGCGCCGATGCCGTTGATGACCCGGACGCCGGTGCGCTCGTGCCAGGCCCGCCAGGTGGCCGCGGGCAGGTTCTCGCCGGCCGACACGCAGCGCCGCAGCGAGGAGACGTCGTGCCCGTCCAGCTCGTCCAGCATGGCGCGGTAGGCGGTCGGGGCGGTGAACAGCACCGAGACACGGTGCCCGGCGATCGCCGGGAGCAGGTGTTTCGGGCCCGCCTGCTCCAGCAGCAGGCTGCTGGCGCCGGCCCGCATGGGGAAGATCACCAGCCCGCCGAGGCCGAAGGTGAAGCCGAGCGGGGGAGAGCCGGCGAAGACGTCGTCCGCCCGGGGGCGCAGCACGTGCCGGGAGAAGGTGTCCGCGATCGCCAGCACGTCCCGGTGGAAGTGCATGCACCCTTTCGGGCGACCCGTGGTGCCGGAGGTGAACGCGATCAGGGCGATGTCGTCGGCGGCGGTGTCGACCGCCGGGAACGGGGAGTCCGGCGCCGGGCGGCGCAGCAGGTCGTCCGGGCCGTCCCCGCCGTAGGTGAGGATCCGCAGGTCCGGTGTCCCCGCCTTCACCAGGTCGTCCACCGCGCGTATGTCGCACAGCGCGTGCCGCACCCGGGCGATCTCGCACATCGTCGCCAGCTCGTGCGGGCGCTGCTGGGCCAGCACGGTGACCGCTATCGCGCCCGCCTTCAGCACGGCCAGCCAGCAGGCGGCGAGCCACGGTGTGGTAGGGCCGCGCAGTAGCACCCGGTTGCCGGGGACCACTCCGAGGTCGGCGGTGAGCACGTGCGCGATCCGGTCGACGCGGGCGCGCAGTTCGCCGTACGACCAGCTGGGACCGGCGGCGGTGTGGAAGACCGGGCGGTCCGCGTCGGCGTGGTCCAGCAGCTGTGCCGCGCAGTTCAGCCGGTCGGGGTAGCGCAGCTCCGGCAGGTCGAAGCGGAGCTCGGGCCACTCGTGCGGCGGGGGCAGATGGTCGCGCGCGAAGGTGTCGATGTGGGCCGAGTGAGCCGTGACGTGCATGGTGGTTCGCCCCCTTGCCGTGACGGACGGACTCTGCGGCGGGCTCGCGCTCCCCCGGAGGGGGTGCCCCCAGCGTATCGTCTTGGTGACGGCGGTCAACCTCACGCGATAGCGTCGGGGGGAGACGGCAACGAGGAGGGGCGGGGCGCCCGGTGGCCCGCCCCGGAGGGAGGACCGGCAGTGCCCGCATTCTCACTCGAACCGGAGCAGACCGCCTGGTGCGCCGAACTGCGCGCGCTGGCCGCGGCACGACTGCGCCCGCTCGCCGACCGGGGGGAGCCGGGCCACGTCAACCGGCCGCTCCTCGCCGAACTCGGGCGACTCGGCCTGCTGGAGCGGCTGTTCACCTCCGGCGCGCTCGACCTGTGCCTGATGCGGGAGTCCCTCGCGCAGGCCTGCACCGAGGCCGAGACCGCCCTCGCCCTCCAGGGCCTCGGCGCCCACCCGGTGCACGCCCACGGCAGCCCCGCCCAGCGGGGGCACTGGCTGCCGAAGGTCGCCGCCGGCAGCGCGGTCGCCGCCTTCGCGCTGAGCGAACCGGGCGCCGGTTCGGACGCGGCCGCGCTGTCCCTCGCCGCCCAGCCGGACGGCACCGGCGGCACCCGCGGCTGGCGGCTGACCGGCGAGAAGTGCTGGATCTCCAACGCCCCCGAGGCCGACTTCTACACCGTCTTCGCCCGCACCACACCCGGCGCCGGAGCCCGCGGCGTGACCGCCTTCCTCGTCCCCGCCGACCGCCCCGGACTCACCGGCACCGCCCTGGAGATGCTCTCCCCGCACCCCATCGGCGCCCTCGCCTTCGACGCCGTACCGGTCACCGCCGACGACGTGCTCGGCGAGAGGGACCGCGGCTTCGCCGTCGCCATGGGCACCCTGAACCTCTTCCGGCCCAGCGTCGGCGCGTTCGCGGTCGGCATGGCCCAGGCCGCGCTGGAGGCCACCGTCGACCACACGCGCCGCCGGCAGGCGTTCCGGGGCACGCTGAAGGACCTCCAGGCCGTCGCCCACCAGGTCGCCGAGATGGCGCTGCGCACCGAGGCGGCCCGGCTGATGGTGTACGCGGCGGCGACCGCGTACGACCAGGGCGCCCCCGGTGTCCCCGGGCGGGCCGCGATGGCCAAGCTGCTCGCCACCGAGACCGCGCAGTACGTGGTCGACGCCGCCGTCCAGCTGCACGGCGCCCGCGCCCTGCGCCGCGGCCACCTCCTCGAACACCTCTACCGCGAGGTGCGCGCACCCCGCGTCTACGAGGGCGCGAGCGAAGTCCAACGGGGCATCATCGCCAAGGAGTTGTACGCCACCGCCCACGACCAGGAGGCCCGGTGAGCACCCAGCGCGTCAACCCGCCCGCCCTCTGCCCGCCGTCCGGCTTCTCGCACGCCGTCGTCGCCGCCGGCTCCCGCGTGGTGTTCCTCGCGGGACAGACCGCCCTCGACGCCGACGGCAAGGTCACCGGCGCGACGCTCCCCGAGCAGTTCGAGAAGGCGCTCGGCAACCTCCTCGCCGCCCTGCGCGCCGCCGGCGGCGCCCCCGCCGACCTCGCCCGGGTCACGGTCTACGCCACGGACGTCGCCGCGTACCGCGCCGACGCGGGCCGGCTGGGCCGGATCTGGCAGGACCTCGCGGGCCGGGACTATCCGGCGATGGCCGTCGTGGAGGTCGTACGGCTGTGGGACGAGCAGGCGATGGTCGAGCTGGACGGGTTCGCCGTACTGCCCTGACCGGTGTCCGGACAGGCCGCTCAGGCCGCCGCCGGGAGCCGGTCCGCCGGGAGCCGGCACGGCGCGACGACACTGCCGTCCGCGTGCAGCTCGCCGCTGTCGTCGAAGACGATCGAGCCGTCGCACAGCAGCGTCCAGCCCTGCTCGGGGTGGGCGGCGACCGGGTGCCGCGGGGCAGTGGCGGACGCGGGGCACGAGGACCGGCAGGAGCACATGGCGCACCTCCACAACGGGACGTGAGGGGGCCGGCGGGTCCGGCCGACGCCCGTCACCTCAGACCATGCGACCGCCGTGAACGCACCGGAACCGATCGCCGTGAAGCGTGACAACACCCGGACAACTCCCGGACGGTTCCATGACGCGCCACCGATGGGGTGACGGTCACGCCCCGCGGCACGGACGCCCGGTATCCAGTGGAACTCTCGACCCCATCACCCCAGGGAACCGGGAGGTACCCCCCCATGCCCGTTCGCCCCGCCCTCGCCTCGGCCCTCGGCGCCGCGGCCCTGCTCTGCGCCGCCGTCGGCCCGGCCGGCGCCGACCCCGCCGCGCCTGCCGCACCTTCGGAGACCGTCACCGTCGACGCCACCGGCAAGCTCGCCTCCGACGGCACCGTCACGCTCTCCGGCACCTACCGGTGCACCGCCGGCAGCGGACCGGTGTTCGTCAGCTCCTCGATCAGCCAGAGCAGCCCCGGGGTCCGGTACGGCATCGGCGGCAGCGGCGCGAAGTGCGACGGCGCCGAGCACCACTGGAAGAACTCCGGCAAGCCCGGCGACGAGACCCTCAAGGCCGGCAAGGCCCACGTCCAGGCGACCCTCATGGAACTGCGGCCCACGGACACCGGCCTCATCGGCAACCTGCCGCTGCCCGCCTTCCACGCGGCGGCCGACAAGGACATCACGCTCGCCAAACAATGAGCGCCGGCCGTGTGCCGGGCGGCCCGGGCCCGCAACGGCCCGGTCCGCCCGGCGGCCGGGCCGGGGTCAGGAGCGCTGCCAGCTGTGCGGGGCGTGGTAGGCGTGCGGGCGCCAGGACGTGCCGCCGTCGGTGGCGGGGGCGGCGTCGGGCGCGGTCTGCGCGCTGCGGCTGAGCAGCAGCACCGTGAGCGCGGCCAGCTCCTCCGCGGTGGCCTGGCCCCGCTCGACACGGATCGGGGGGACCGGGGACGCGGGGGGCAGGGGAGCGGATCCGGACATGAAGACCTCCGTCACTGTGGGGGATTGCCGTGTTTGCGGGCGGGACGCTCGGCGTGCTTCGTGCGCAGCATCGACAGCGCCCCGATGAGGACGGCACGGGTGTCGGCCGGGTCGATCACGTCGTCCACGAGGCCGCGTTCGGCCGCGTAGTACGGGTGCATCAGCTCGGCCTTGTACTCCTTGACCAGCTCCGCGCGCCGCGCCTGCGGATCGTCGGCCTCGGCGATCTGCCGGCGGAAGATGACGTTGGCGGCGCCCTCGGCGCCCATCACGGCGATCTCGTTGGTCGGCCAGGCGTACGTCAGGTCCGCGCCGATCGACTGGGAGTCCATGACGATGTACGCGCCGCCGTACGCCTTGCGCAGGATGAGCGAGATCCTCGGCACGGTCGCGTCGCAGTAGGCGTACAGCAGCTTCGCGCCGTGCCGGATGATGCCGCCGTGCTCCTGGCCGACGCCCGGCAGGAAGCCCGGCACGTCCAGCAGGGTCACGATCGGGATGCTGAAGGCGTCACACATCTGGACGAAGCGCGCGGCCTTTTCACTGGCCTCGATGTCCAGCACGCCGGCCAGGGACTGCGGCTGGTTGGCGACGATCCCGACCACCTGGCCGTCGAGACGGGCCAGCGCGCAGATGATGTTGCGCGCCCAGCGCTGGTGCACCTCCAGGAAGTCGCCGTCGTCGACGATCTCCTCGATCACCTGCGCCATGTCGTACGGCCGGTTCCCGTCCACCGGCACCAGGTCCGCGAGCGCGGCGCAGCGCCGGTCCGCGGGGTCGTCGCAGGGCACCGCGGGCGGGTTCTCGCGGTTGTTGCGGGGGAGGAGCGAGAGCAGGTAGCGGACCTCCTCCAGACAGGTCTCCTCGTCGTCGTAGGCGAAGTGGCACACGCCGCTGGTCTCGGCGTGCACGTCGGCGCCGCCGAGCCCGTTCTGGCTGATCTCCTCGCCGGTCACGGCCTTGACCACGTCCGGGCCCGTGATGAACATCTGGGACGTCTCGCGGACCATGAACACGAAGTCCGTCAGGGCAGGCGAGTACGCGGCACCGCCCGCGCACGGGCCGAGCATCACGCTGATCTGCGGGATGACACCCGACGCCTTGGTGTTGCGGCGGAAGATGCCGCCGTACCCGGCGAGCGCGGTCACGCCCTCCTGGATCCGGGCGCCCGCACCGTCGTTCAGGGAGACCAGCGGAGCGCCCGCCGCCAGGGCCATGTCCATGATCTTGTGGATCTTGGCCGCGTGGGCCTCGCCCAGGGCACCGCCGAAGATCCGGAAGTCATGGGCGTAGACGAAGACCGTACGGCCCTCGACCGTGCCCCAGCCGGTGACGACGCCGTCGGTGTAGGGCTTCTTCGCCTCCAGCCCGAACCCCTGCGCCCGGTGCCGGCGCAGCGGCTCGACCTCGTGGAACGAGCCCGGGTCGAGCAGCAGGCCGATCCGCTCGCGCACGGTGAGCTTGCCCTTGGCCTTCTGGGCGGCCGTCGCCCTCTCGCTGGGGCCGGCGAGCACGCTGTCGCGCAGGCCGGCCAGTTCCTCGACGCGGGACCTCATGTCTCCCCCTGCATACGTGAAGTGACGGAACCCCACTGGTCCGCCCAGCCTGGCAAGGCGGGCTGACCGGGGGCTGACGGACCGCTTACGCGGGACAACGCCCCTGTCTTTCAGGCCAGTTGGAGATGGGCGTCCCTGGTCAGGGCAGGGTCGTGGGCGAGGATCGCGCTCTCGACGCGGCGCAGCGCGGGGGAGGGCTGGATGCCGAGTTCGTCGTCGAGGCGGCGGCGCATCCTGCGGAAGGCGTCGAGGGCGTCGGCCTGCCGTCCCGCGCCGTACAGGGCGATCATCAGCTGCTCGCAGAAGCGCTCGCGCAGCGGGTGGTTGGTGTGCGCCTCGGCCAGCTCCGCGAGGACGGCCGCGTGCCGTCCCAGCCGTAACTCGGCGTCGAAGCGCAGCTCCATCGCCCGCATCCGGTACTCCTCCAGGCGGGCGCCCGCCAGCTGGCACAGCGTTCCGCCGGGGAAACCGCCGAAGACCGCGCCGCGCCACAGTGCCAGCGCGTCCTCCAACAGCCGGGCGGTGCGGCCCGCCTCGGCCGCGCCGGCGCCCTCCGCCTGCCGCACGGCCCGGACGAACTCGGCCGCGTCCAGCTCGCCCTCGCCGAGGCTCAGCCGGTACCCGGCCGGATGGATCGTCACCCGCGAGGCCGCGCGCTCCGGCTCCAGCGTGCGGAGCCTGCGGCGCAGCCTGCTGATGTGCGCCTGGAGGGCGTTGGCCTGGTTGTCGGGGGCGGCCTCACCCCACATCTCCTCGGCCAGGCTCTCCCCGGACACCGGCCGGCCCTCGCTGACCAGCAGCGTCTGCACCAGGATGCGCTGGAGATCGCCCGGGACGTCCGCCGGTCCCACGTCGGTGCGTATCTCCAGCGGTCCGAGAACGGAGAACCTCAGCATGTCTTTCCCCCTTGATGACAATTCCTCGGCGACGGTGTTTCCGATGTGGTGCTGCGATGGCAGACAAGGGTGACCGCATACGCCTCGCCCCGGCGGGCCTCGATTTCCTTCAGCGGCCCGCCGGGGCGGATTGTCCGCCGGGACGGGGGCGGCCGGCGGTTCCTGGAATCCGGAATGGTGAATTCTCATTCACCCGCGTACGGACATCGCGATCCGGCGGTGGTGCGTACCACGGTGGGGAGGGCGGGATCCCGGCACCGGCGTTCCGTGCCGTTCACGTCCATCACAGTGACACCGTGCGCTGACGGAATGCTGACACGCTTCTGACGCAAGGCAATGAATTTCCAACGGCTCTTTTCCCGGACGGCCCGGCGGTGCTGTACTCCCTGCAACACTCCCATGCCGCGAAAACGCGCCCGAAAGGGGTACGCGAATGACCGCCACCACCACCGAGAGCACCACCGGAAGCAGTACCGACAGCCGGATTCTGGACGCGATACGGACCCACACCGCGAGCGAGAATCCGAGTTCGTTCCTGACGCTCAACAGCGGAAACAGCGTCTTCACCGTCCCGGGCGCGGACGGTGTCGTCGTGTACCGCCGCACCGGCCGCTGGGCCGTGCAGTTCGGCGGCCCCTTCGCCGCCGAGGAGGACTACGACACCCTCCTCGACGCCTTCCGGCAGCGCGCCCGGGACGAAGGGCTCGGCGTCGTCGGCGTCCAGCTCCAGCGCGCCGACGCCGAGCGCTACGCCCGGCGCGGCTTCACCGTCAACCAGGTCGGCGCCTCCTGGGCGGTGAGCCTGGCCGAATTCACCCTGCGCGGCACCAAGTTCATGCAGCTGCGCAACAAGATCTCCCGCGCCCACCGCAACGGCCTGACCATCCACGAGGCCGACGCCGCCGACGTGCGCGAGGCCATCGCCGCCATCGACGCGGCCTGGCTCGGCTCCAAGGGCGGCGCCCAGCAACTGGAGTTCCTGGTCGGCCAGATCGGCGGCCCGGCCCAGGCCCACCGCCGGCTCTTCGTCGGCACCATCGACGGCGCCCCGGTCGCCTACATCTCGTACTCCCCGGTGTACGGCAGCCGGGCCGGGTGGATGCACGACCTCAGCCGCCGCATCCCCGAGGGCTCCCCGGGCCTGATGGAGGCCATCAACGCGCACGCCGTCGAGGTGTTCCGGGCCGAGGGCGTCGACTGGCTGCACTTCGGTTTCACCCCCTTCACCGGGCTGGACGCGAGCCACGAACTCGACGGCCACAGCCCGGCGTTCCAGTGGCTGATGCACGCCCTGTGGGCCGAGGGCGCCGCGCTGTACCCGGCGCAGACACAGCTGTCGTACAAGCAGAAGTGGGCGCCCGACCTGAGCATCCCCGAGTACGTCGCCATCGACGGCCCGCAGGCCTCGCTGCCCGGCTTCGCGCACATTTTCCGTGCCTGCAACGCCTTCTGACGGCGCATCACCACCTCATCACCCACCAGGAGAAGCCATGAGCCAGTCCACCGAGGAACTCCAGCACGCCATGGTCGAGCAGCTGATGGCCGTCATCGGGGCACCCGACGACCAGCAGGTCGCCGAGGCCGCCGACGCCGTCGTGCGCGCGCTGGACGAGCGGCTGCGCGCCGAGGCGGCCGCCTGAGCGCGGCCCGGCACGTCCGATCAGAGGGACATCAGTGTCACATCAGCGCTCCACGGAACGCTGGACACACGTTCGCCCGGCGGTCCGGGCCCGGGAGCACCGCACTGTGCTCCCGTCGCCCCGGCCCGCCGGGTGAGCCCCGCCCGCGACGGTGACCGCGCGCGGGAGCTGAAGTCGACTCGCGGCGCCCGCAGCTCCGCCCGGCCGCGGCGCCGCCGCCCGATCCGGGCACTTCTCCCAAGGAGAGCAACGCATGCAGCGTCCGCACATACAGACGGCCGGGGCCCCCGCCTCCGCGGCCACAGCCCGCCCCGGCGCCTCGGCGACCTTCGCCGAACTGCTCAAACGGGTCAAGGCCGAGGGACTGCTCGACCTCGACCCGCGCTACTACGTGGGCAAGCTCGCCCTCAACACCCTCCTGCTGCTGATCGGGTTCGCCGCCTTCTTCGAGCTGGGCGACTCCTGGTGGCAGCTCGCCACGGCCCTGTGGATGGGCCTGTGCGGCGGCCAGTCGGCGTTCATGTGGCACGACGCCGGCCACAAGTCGATGTTCCGCAGCAAGAAGGCCGCCTCCGCGGTCGGCTATGTGCACGCCAACCTGGTCAACGGGGTCAGCTACGGCTGGTGGGTCAACCACCACAACCGGCACCACTCCAACCCCAACCACCTGGACATGGACCCGGACATCGGCCGGCGCACCGCCATCTTCGACATCAAGCAGTACCCCTCCCGCAAGGGCACCCAGAAGCTCGTCGTGCGCTACCAGAGCGTGCTGTTCTTCGTGCTGCTCGTGCTCGAAGGCTTCAAGATGCTGAAGACGGCCGTCCTGTCCATCGTCCAGGGCAAGACCAAGCGGCCCGTGCTGGAGACCTTCCTGATCCTGCTGCGCACCGCCGTCTACCTCGGCCTCGTCTTCACCGTCCTGTCCCCGGTCCTCGCGGTCGCGTTCATCGTCGTCCAGCACGCCGCCCTCGGCGTCTACTTCGGGATGATCTTCGCCCCGAACCACAAGGGCATGCAGATCCGCGACGGCGAGGAGGAGACCCTGGACTGGCTGGAGCGCCAGGTCCTGACCTCCCGCAACATCCGGCCCAGCCTGCTCGTCGACTTCCTCTACGGCGGCCTCAACTACCAGGTCGAGCACCACCTGTTCCCGGCCATGCCGCAGAAGAGCCTGCCGCGCGCCCGCGAACTCACCATGCAGTACTGCGCCGAGCGCGGAGTGCCGTACCACGAGGTCGGCTTCTGGGCCTCGTACCGCGAGGTCGCCTCCTATCTGCACGAGGTCAGCGCGCCCGTGCGGCGCGGTGACGTCGCGGAGCAGATCCGCCGCCAGGCAGCGGCGGCCGAGGCCGCCCGGGTCGCCTGAGCCCCGGCCCGCGCCCGCCGAGCCGCCCCGACGTCCGCCCGCCCCAAGGAGCACGATCCATGTCCCAGACCACCGCGGCGGCGGGCGATGTCACCGCTCCCGCCCCGATCGGCGCCCGGCTGGACCGGCTGCCGATCCTCCCGCTGCACCGCAGACTCACGGCCGTCATCGGTGTCGGCCTGTTCTTCGACACCTTCGAGAACAATCTGTCCGGCACCCTCGGCAAGGTGCTCCAGAGCGACTTCGGCTTCGGCGCGACCTCGCTCAAGCTCGTCCTGGCCTCCGGATTCCTCGGCCAGTTCCTCGGGTCCCTGACGCTCGGCCGGATCGCCGACCGATTCGGCCGGCGCCGGGCCTTCCTCGTCAACCTCGCCCTCTACTCGGCGTTCTCGCTGCTCGGGGCCCTCGCCCCGAACGCCGCCTGGCTGATCGGCACCCGCTTCCTCGCCGGCCTCGGCATCGGCGCCGAACAGGCCCTGTCCGACTGCTACCTGGCCGACGTCCTGCCCGCCGGCCGGCGCGGCCGGTTCATCTCCGGCGCCTACACGCTCGCCTTCTGCGGGGTCCCCGCGGTGGGCTTCGCCGCGCTGTGGCTGGTCCCGCGCACCCCGCTCGGCGTGGCGGGCTGGCGCTGGCTGTTCGTGCTCGGCGCGGTCGGCTCCGCCGTCGTGTGGGTGCTGCGGCGCGGACTGATCGAGTCGCCGCGGTGGCTCGCGGTGAACGGCCGCGGCGCCGAGGCGGAGTCGCTGGTGTCCGGCATGGAGGCCGAGGCGGCCGGCCGCGGCCTGCTCCTCACCCCACCCGAGACGCGGCCCGAGCCCCGCGCGGACGCGTCCGCTCTCCGGGACGTCTTCGGCCCCGGCCTGCGGCGGCGCACCCTCGTGCTCTGGCTGTTCTCCGTGCTCTCGGTCGTCGGGTACTACGGGTTCGGGACGCTCGCGCCGCAGATCGTCGCCGCCAAGGGGTACGGGATCGTCGCCGGGCTCGGGTTCACGGCGCTGTCCTTCCTCGGGTATCCCGTGGGCTCGGCGCTCGCCCTGCCCGTCGTGGACCGGGTCGAGCGCCGCACCCTGATCGCCCTGTCGTCGGCCGCGATGGTGGTGGCGGGCCTCGGCTTCGCCTGTGCGGGCTCGGCCGCCCTGGTGGTGGTCTGCGGCTTCGCCTACACCCTGTTCAGCAACGTCTTCTCCAGCGTCTCGCACGTCTATCTCTCCGAGCAGTACCCGACCGCGATCCGGGCCACCGCCGCCGGCGCCGCCTACTCGCTGTCCAAACTCAGCGCCGGTGCCCTGCCGTTCGTGCTGCTGCCGGTCCTCGACGCCCACGGCCCCGGCGCGCTGTTCGGCGTCATCGCCGCCGCCATGGCCGTCCTCGCCCTCACCGTGCTGACCCTCGGCGAACGCACCACCGGCCTCCCCGTCGACTGAACCGACCTATCTGGACAAGGAGTTGAGCATGGCCTACGTCATCGGACTGCCCTGCGTCGACGTCAAGGACCGCTCCTGCATCGACGAATGCCCCGTCGACTGCATCTACGAAGGCCGCCGCGCCCTCTACATCCACCCGGACGAATGCGTGGACTGCGGGGCCTGCGAACCGGTCTGTCCCGTCGACGCCATCTACTTCGAGGACGACGTGCCCGCGGAGTGGGGCGGCGACCACGCGGCCTCCAACGCCGCCTTCTTCGCGGGCCTCGGCTCGCCCGGCGGCGGCAGCGTGATCGGTCCCCAGGACCATGACTCGCCGCTGGTCGGCGGCCTGCCCGAGGGGGTGTCGGTGGCGTGAGCGGTCTGCTCGCCGGCAGCTGCGTCCTGGTCACCGGCATGGTCACGGACGCCTCCATCGCCTTCCACGTGGCCCGCGTCGCCCAGGAGGAGGGCGCCGAGGTGCTGCTCACCGGCTTCGGCCGGCTCTCCCTGATCGAGCGGTTCGCGGACAAACTGCCGAGGCCCGCCCCGGTCATCGAGCTGGACGTCACCGACCAGGACCACCTCGACACCCTCGCCGAGCGGATCGGCGCGCACACCGACCGCCTCGACGGCGTCGTCCACTCCATCGCCTACGGACCCCCGGGTGCCTTCTCCTTCCTCGACGGCACCTGGGCCGACGTCGCGACGGCCGTGCAGGTCTCGGCCTACTCCCTGAAGTCCCTCACCACCGCCTGTCTGCCGCTGCTGGAACGGCGCGGCGGCTCGGTCGTCGGCCTCACCTTCGACGCGGGCGTGGCCTGGCCGCACTACGACTGGATGGGCGTCGCGAAGGCCGCCCTGGAGTCCACCAGCCGCTATCTCGCCCGCGACCTGGGCAGCCGCGGCATCCGCTGCAACCTGGTCGCGGCCGGCCCCCTGCGCTCCATGGCCGCCCGGTCCATCCCCGGCTTCGCCGAGCTGGCCGACGTCTGGACCACCGGCCGCGCCCCGGCCGGCTGGGACCTCACCGACCCCGGCCCGGCCGCCCGCGGCGTCGTCGCCCTGCTGTCGGACTTCTTCCCGCGCACCACCGGCGAGATCGTCCACGTCGACGGCGGGGTGCACATGACGGGCGCCTGAGCACCGCACGCCGAAGGGGGCGGGAGTCGTTCTCGACTCCCGCCCCCTTCATTTCTCGATGTGCGCTACTCGGTCGCTCCGCCCGGCAGGATGCGCCGGAACCCGGTGTAGGGCACCAGCGCCTGCGGCAGCACCACCGAGCCGTCCTCCCGCTGCCCCTGCTCCAGCAGCGCGGCCACCGTGCGGCCGATCGGCAGGGCCGAACCGTTCAGGGTGGCCGCCGGAGTCTTGCGGCCGTCGGCCCGCTTGACGCGGATGTCGGCCCGGCGGGCCTGGAAGGTGCCGCAGTCGGAGACCGAGGAGATCTCCCGGTAGGCGCCGCCGCCCGGCAGCCACACCTCGATGTCGTACGTCATCCGTGCCGAGAAGCCCATGTCGCCCGCGGGCAACAGCACGGTGCGGAAGGACAGTTCGAGCCGGCGCAGGCACTCCTCGGCCTGCGCGACCATCAGCTCCAGCTGCTCCTGCGCCTGCTCCGGAGCGCAGATCCGGACCAGCTCCACCTTCTCGAACTGGTGCAGTCTGAGCACCCCCCGGGTGTCCCGGCCGTACGCCCCCGCCTCCGCGCGGAAGCAGGGGGTGCGGGCGGTGAAGGCGTACGGCAGGCTCCGGGCGTCCAGCAGTTCGCCGGCCACCAGGTTGGTCAGCGGCACCTCCGCCGTCGGGATCAGGAACAGTTCCCGCTCGCCGACCTGGGTGCGGAACAAGTCCTCCTCGAACTTGGGAAGTTGGCCGGTGCCGGTCATGGTGTCGCGGCCGACCAGGAACGGCACGGAGTGCTCGGTGTAGCCGTGCTCACGGGTGTGCAGGTCGAGGAAGAAGTCGCCGAGTGCCCGCTCCAGCCGCGCCCCCGCGCCCCGGGCCACACTGAACCGGGCGCCGGAGAGCTTCGCGGCCGCGGGGGAGTCGAGGATGCCGAGTGCCTCACCGATCTCGGCGTGATGGCGGGCCCCCGCCACCGGACGCGGTGCGGGCCCGCCGCGCCGTATCTCCACGGCCTCCTTCTCGGAGTCGCCGTCCGGGACCGCGTCCAGCGGCAGATTGGGGATGGACAGCAGCAGCTCGCACAGCGCGCCCGCGGCCGTGCGGGCGGCGGTCTCCGCCCGCTGCACCTCGGCCCGCAGCGCCCGCGCCGCCTCTTTCTCGGCCTCGGTCGGCGGGCCGGAGCGGCGGGCCTTGGCCGTGCGGTTCAGCTCGGTGCGCAGCCGGTTGACCTCGGCCTGGGTCGCGGTGCGGGCGCGCAGGACGTCGCTCAGGGCGGCCACGTCGAGGTCGTGACGGCGGCGGGCCAGGCGCCGTACGGCGTCGGGGCCCGCCTCGATCAGCTCGTGCGCGTCATGCATGGCGGTCTCCTGTCAGGGCTGGGGAGGGTGCGGGAGCGGGGGAGCCGAGGTGCCGGGTGCCGAGCCGGCGGTAGCGCAGCGGGTGCGCGGCGCGCAGCCGGGCGGCGTACGCCAGCCCGCCGAGCGCGACCAGCGGCAGCAGCCAGGGCAGCGCGGCGACCACCTTGGACGGCGACCCGGTGAGCATGTCGAAGTTGCCGACGACCAGCCACACCGAGGCGGCGAGCCCGGCGAAGCCGAGCAGCGGGGCGAGCGTCGTCCGCCACCAGTGCCCCTGCCCCTCGCCGCGCACCCGCAGGCCGAGCACGGACAGCGCGGCCAGCGCCTGGAGGGCGACGATGCCGAGGGTGCCGAGACCGAGCATGCTGGTCGTCAGATCGGAGTACGGGTCGAGCCCCGCGACGGCGAAGGCGCCCACGACCACCGCGGTCAGCGCGCTCTGCGCGAGGCTCGCCCGGTGCGGGGAGCGGTGCCTCGGGTGCTCGGCGGCGAGGGCGCCGGGCAGCAGTCCGTCCTCGGCGAGGACCTGCGCGTACCGGTTGGCGGCGCTGTGCAGGGCCAGCGTCGCCGCGAACAGGCTGGTGCACAGCAGCACCTGGAGTCCGGTGCTGCCGGCCTTGCCGAGGAAGTCGTCGCCGAGGGAGAAGAACAGGTCGCCCATCTCCTTGCCCGCGACCTCCCGCACCCGTCCGGTGCCGACCGCGCCCACCGCCAGCCAGCTGGTCAGCGCGTAGAAGCCGGCGATCAGCACGACGGCCGCGTAGGTGGCCCGCGGCACGCTGCGGCGCGGGTCCTTCGCCTCCTTGCCGTACAGGGCCGCCGACTCGAAACCGATGAAGGAGACGAACGCGAACATCAGCGAGACCCCGGCCCCGTGCCCGGCCGCGACATGCGGCGAGAACGAGGCGGCGGGCAGGGCGTGCAGCCCGTGCCGGGCGAGGATCGCGATGTCCAGCGCGGCCAGCACACCGATCTCGCCGAGCATCAGCAGGGCCAGCACCCGGGCGCTGAGCGCGATCTCCCGGTACCCGAGCACCGCGGTCAGCACCAGCCCGACGGCCGCGCACCACTCCCAGGAGACCGTCAACCCGTGGGCGGCGAGGACGAGTTGGGTGAAGTATCCGAGCGCACCGGCGAGCCCGACGGTGGCGCAGTTGTACGACAGCAGCGCCACGTACCCGGCCGCGACGGCGGGCGGCCGCCCGAGTCCGTCGGCGACCGAGGCGTAGAAGCCGCCGGAGCCGCCGGTGCGCCGGGCGCTGACCGCGTACCCCACCGAGAAGCACAGCAGGGTGACCCCGGCGAACAGGAACGCCGCCGGCACGCCCGGCCCGTCGCCGAAGGCGAACGCGAGCGGCACGGTACCGACCATCGCGGACAGCGGGGCGGCGGCCGCGACGATGAGGAAGAGGATGTGCCCGGTGCCGAGCCGTCCGGGCGGGGAGGGGGAACCGTCGGTGGACATGGTGGTGGACATGGGGACTCCAGAGCAGGGAGGACGGGGCGGACGGGAGAATGGGGCGGACGGGAGAACGGGGAACAGCCGCCCGCGGAAGCTTCGCTACGGACGGCTGTCGTGGGGCGGGCTCAGGCAGGGGCGATCGCCAGTGCCGTGTTCTGCCCGCCGAAACCCAGCGAGGTGCTCAGAGCCAGATCGATCGGCATCTCGGTCAGGGTCTGGGCCAGCTTGATCTCGATCCGGGGATCGGGCATGACCAAGTTGGCGACGGGCGGAATCAGTTCGTGCTCCACGCTGAGCACGGCGAACGCGGCCTCGACGGCCCCCGCGGCGCCCAGCAGATGCCCGGTCACCCCCTTCGTGGATGTGACCAGCGGATCCCCGCGCAGGGTCCGCTGGATCATGCGAGCCTCGGACAGATCGTTGAGCGGTG
The DNA here is from genome assembly GCF_001866675.1 of Streptomyces sp. MUSC 14. Lineage (NCBI taxonomy): Bacteria > Bacillati > Actinomycetota > Actinomycetes > Kitasatosporales > Streptomycetaceae > Streptomyces > Streptomyces sp. MUSC 14. The sequence continues at coordinate 77,556 of NZ_MLYN01000035.1, read as the reverse complement.
TCGACGTGCCGTGGGCGTTCACGTGCTGCACGTCGTCCGGGTCGGCACCCGCGTCCGCGAGCGCCGCCCGCACCGCCGCCTCGATCCCGGCGCCGTCGGGATGCGGCGACGTCATGTGGTGCGCGTCGGCCGTGGCGCCGTAGCCGATGATCCGGCCGTGCACATGGGCGCCGCGGGCACGGGCGTCGGCCACCCGTTCCATCACGAGGATCCCGGCGCCCTCGCCCGCGACGAACCCGTCCCGGTCGGAGTCGAACGGCCGGGACGCGGACGCGGGGTCGTCGTGCCGCTTCGACAGCGCGCCCATCTGGGCGAAGCCGGCCATGACCAACGGGGTGACCATGGCCTCGCTGCCCCCGGCGAGCACGATGTCGCAGCGGCCGAGCGCCAGCAGGTCCCGCGCCGTGCCGATGGCCGTCGCGCCGGACGCGCACGCCGTGGCCACCACCAGGTTCGGACCCGTGGCCCCGAACTCGATGGCCGTCTGACCGGCCAGCATGTTCGGCAGCTGCATGGGCAGCAGCAGCGGCGACACCCGGTCGGCGCCCTGCTCACGCAGCACCTGGTGCTGGTCCTCGACCGTGCCCGGACCGCCGTCGGCGCAGCCCAGCACCACACCCACCCGCGCGCCGTCCCAGGTCTGCGGATCGAGGCCCGCGTCGGCCACCGCCTCGTGCGCGGCGACCAGCGCGAACTGCACGAACCGGTCGAGTCGGTGCGCGCGCCGCGCGCTCAGCAGGATCTCGGGGTCGAAGCCGGGCACCCGGCAGGAGATCTGTACGGGATTGTCCGCCAGTACCGGATCCAGGGCGGCGGCCGGCCTGCCGTCGCAGACCGCCGCCCAGCTCGGCCCGACCCCGATCCCGCCCGGGGTGACCAGGCCGAGCCCGGTGACGGCGATGTCCATACCGGCCATCAGACCTTCGCGCTCCGCTCCTCCATCAGCCGGACCATGTCCGCCACGGTCTCGGCCTCCAGGAGGTCGTCGTCGCTGATGTCCAGGTCCAGCTCGGACTTCAGCAGCAGCGACAGCTCCACCACGGCCAGCGAGTCCAGCTCGATGTCCTCCCGGGTGGCCTCCGGGGTGATGGCCTCGGGCGACACCTTCAGTTTGTTGGACAGGATTTCCTTGAGCTGCTCCAGCATGACGGTTCCTTTCGAGAGTCAAGAAGTGAGCGTCGGTCAGATGGTCTGCAGCTCCGGCCAGTCGACGGTCGCCGCACCCCAGGACAGGCCACCGCCGAACGCGGTGAGCAGCACCCGGTGGCCGGCCCGGAGCGTGCCGTCCGCGGTGGCCTCGGCGAGCAGCAGCGGCAGGGACGCGGCGCCGGTGTTGCCGACCCGGGCGATGTTGCTCAGCCGCCGCTCCTCGGGGATGCCGAGCCGGTCCGAGACGGCGTCCAGGATCCGGGCGTTGGCCTGGTGGGCCGCGAACCGGTCGACGTCGTCGAGGGACCAGCCGGCCCGCTCGGCGGCCTCGGCGGACGCGGCGGTCATCCGCTCCACCGCATGCCGGTAGGTGTCCCGGCCGAGCATCTGGAAGTAGTGGTCCTCCGGGTCCACGGGACGGTCGCTCGACCGCTGCCGCGAGCCGCCCGCCGGCACCGTGATCAGATGGCTCAGCTCGCCGTCGCTGCCGAGCACCAGCGGGCCGATCGCCCCGCGTTCGGCGGCCGAGCCGGCCCGCAGCACCACCGCGCCCGCGCCGTCCGCGAAGATCACCGCGGTCGTACGGTCCCCGGGGTTGACGATCGTCGTGAAGGCGTCGGCCGCGATCAGCAGCACGCTGTCCGCAACCCCGGCCGCGATCAGCCCGGCGGCCGAGGCGAGGCCGTACAGGAAGCCGGAGCAGACGGCGGCCACGTCGAACGCCGGCACCTGACCGAGGCCGAGGCGCGCGGCCACCTGCGGCGCGGTCCCCGGGCACGGCTGGTCCGGGGTGGTGGTGGCCAGCACCACCGCTCCGACCCGCTCGTCCCCGGCCGACTTCAGGGCCCGCAGGCCCGCCTCCACCGCCAGGTCCCCGGTGGAGGTGCCCGGCGAGACGACGTACCGCTCGGCGATCCCGGTACGGGAGCGGATCCAGGCGTCGGAGGTGTCCAGCCGGGCCGTCAGGTCGTCGTTGGTCACCAGGTTGGGCGGGACGTACGACCCGATGCCCGCCACGACCGCGGCCCGCCCGGCGCTCATGCCCCGCTCTCCGGGTGCTCCGGGTTCCCGGAGGCGAGGACCTCGACGGGCAGGCCCATGTAGGCCATGCGGACCTCGGCCATCTCGTCCGTCCACCGCTCGGCCATGTCGTAGCGCTGCACGGCGGTGGTGTCGAGCAGCCGCACGCCCGGCCAGATCTCGTAGTCGCCGATCAGGTCCGCGTGCTCGTGCATGCCCTGCTGGAACAGGTCCTCGCGGTGGATGACGAACTCCCGGTCCGGGATCTCGTCCCACAGCTTCACGCCCGCGCGCAGGATCTCCAGCAACCGCGGCTTGTACGCCGGGTGTTCGGCGACGTGGTCGCGCAGGATGGTGCTGGCCACGGTCAGATGCCGGATCTCGTCGATGGCGGTGCCGCGCGAGATCTCGCCGGTCGCGGGGGACAGCGGGGTCCACTTGCGCTCGCTCAGCTCGGCGGCCGGAGCGAGCACGCCCTCGATGATGATGGCGAACACGGCGACCCCGCCGGGGAAGTCGGCCCGGTCGCGGACGATGTCCAGAGTGAAGTCCACCACCGGGTCCAGGACCCGCTTGCGGTAGTCCCGGGCCATCTCCTCGATGTCCCGCAGCAGGGTCTGCTGCGGGATGCCCAGCTCCACCAGGTGCTGCCGGAAGACACGCGCGTGGCGGGCCTCGTCGAGCAACTGGGTGGCGTAGAACTCCATTTCGGGGATGCCGGGCGCGATGGAGACGTAGTGGCCGAGCAGCCGGGTGGCCAGTTCCTCCGCCAGGGCCCGGAAGCCGAACTCCAGCACCAGGGCCTCGCGCAGCGGGCCGGGCGCCTTCAGGAAGTCGGGCGTGAGCGCGTTCTCGTGGTGGCCACTCGCCCCGCGCTCGCGCAGGGTGCCCTGGGCGACGGAGGTGATCCAGTAGGCGAGGTCGCACTCCTCGGGGCCGAGGGTGAGTTCCTTCGCGCCGTCCAGCAGGCCGGGCGCCTTGTCCCAGTCGGCCTCGCGAGCTACGGGTGCGGTCATGAGGCGACGGCCTCCTTCGCCGGACGCAGGGAGCCGGCGTACAGCCCGCCGGCGTAGGAGAGCAGGGGGAGCGCGTCGTCCGCCGTGGCGCGTACGACGTGGCCGAGCAGCAGCTCGCCGTCGCCCGCCGGGTGGGCGGAGTGGAAACGGCACACGTAGTGCGCGAGCGCGCCCGCGATCAGCGGGGCGTGCGCGTACCGGTCCGCCGTCCAGGCCAGGCCCGCGAAGGCGGCGGTGCCGTCGGGCCGCGCGCTGTCCGCGAACCGCCGTGCCACGTCGGCCTGTTCGGCGCCGAGCACGTTGACCGCGAAGCGGCCCTCGGCGGCGGCCAGCCGGGCGAAGGACGAGCCCGCGCGCAGCACGACACCGAGGAGCAGGGGTTCGCGCGAGACGAGGGTGACCGTGCTGGCCGTCGTGCCGTGCATCCGGTCCTCGGGGCCGGTGGTGAGCACCGACACCGGGGAGGCCAGGTGGTACAGGGCCCGGCGGCGCTCGGCCGGGTCCTGCCGGACCGGAGGCCGTACGTCCGTGGCGGTGGTCATCGCACGGCCTCCGTCTCGCGCAGCGCGCCGGGCTCGGGTACGACCCCTCGCGCCGGGACGTGCCCGACCGGCACCGGCTCCATGGCGTGTCCGACCGGCTTCGGGTGCGGCAGGCCCAGCTCGTCCAGGAGCTTCAGGTAGCCCTCCTGGCGGACCGGTTCGAAGGGCAGCGCGAAGGACTTCATGAAGTTGCCGAACAGACCGCGGTCGCCGAACAGATGGAACGGCAGCACCAGCAGCGCCCACTCCGGCTTCACCAGCCAGCACCACAGCGCGGCCACCGCGCCCTGCGTGATGAGGCTGTGCATGACGTTGTAGAGGACGTAGTAGGCCTTGGGGATCGGCCGCCCGCCGCTCCTGCGGAAGGCGATCGCGCCCGGGATGTAGCCGATCAGGTCGATGTAGAGGAACAGTCCGAGCGCCGGCAGCCAGCGGATGTCGCCGAAGTGGTAGACGATCATGCCGGTGGTGACGGCGAGGCCCACCAGGTACTCGGCGCGGTGCAGCGAGTAGGTGCGCGGGGTCTCGAAGGGGTTCGCCTGGTCCATGGTCAGCTCCTCGCCGGGTGCTAGGCGCCGACCGCGGCGGGCGTGGTGAGTTCGACGTTGCCCCGGATGCGCACGCCCGGGAACAGCCCGGTCAGCGCCCAGGCGACGGTCTCCTTGATGACCCGCTCGGCGATCGGGTCGAGGATGCCCTCCAGGCTCGGGATACCGAAGTCGAAGTCGGCGTCGAAGCGGACGGTGACGTCCTCCCCGTCCTGCCGCACGGACCAGATCCCGGAGAAGGAGTCGAAGTCGCCGTCGGACTGCTCGAAGCGGATCTCGCCGGCCGCCGGGTCGATCGTGTCGTCCTCGGTCCAGCGCAGCAGACCGCTGCGGAAGTGCAGCTCCCAGCTGGAGGAGGCCCGCGGGTCGGGGTAGGAGGCGTGCACGGTGGTCGCGTTGACGTGGGGCGCGAGGTCCGGGTACTTCTCCCAGCGCCGTACGGCGTGCAGGACCGTTTCCGCCTGCTCCGCGGGTATCAGGGCATCGAGTTCGACGTGCCGCACGATCAGTTACCGCCTTCCGGCATTGTGGCCGCGCCCTTGATCAGGTCACGGGTGGCCAGGTCGAAGGAGTTGACGAGGAAGTCCACGTCGGTGTCGTCCAGCACGGCGGGCGGCGTGAACCGCACCACCGAGCTGCCGTTCATGGAGTGGTTGGCGACCACGCCGTGGTTGAACAGCTCGATCAGCAGCTCGCCGGCGAGGCCCGCCTCGACCAGCTCCACACCGATGAGCAGCCCCCGGCCGCGCACGTCCACGACCAGCTCGGGGATGTTGCGCCGGGCCACCTCCGTGATCCGCGGCAGCAGCCGGGAGCCGAGGTCCATGGCCCGGGTGACCAGGCGCTCCTCCTTCACGGCCCGGATGGCGCCCTGCACCGCGGCCATCAGCACCGGCTGCCCGGAGAAGGTGGCGGTGTGGACGTAGGGGTCCTTGTCGAAGGGGCGGAACGCCTTGCGGGTGGCGACGGCCGCCGAGACCGGCATGACCCCGCCGCCGAGCGCCTTGCCGGTGAGCAGGACGTCCGGGACGACGCCCTCGATGTCGGCGCCCCACCACTCGCCGAGCCGCCCGAACCCGGACTGCACCTCGTCGAGGATGAGGAACCCGTCGTACTCGCGGACCAGTTGCTCGACCCGCTTGAGATAGCCCTTCGGCGGGACGATGACGCCGCCCTCGCCCTGGACCGGCTCCAGGATCACGCACACCTCGCCCGGGTGGGCCCTCAGCTCGGCCTCAAGGGCGTCGGCGTCGCCGTACGGCAGGTGCTGGAAGTCGGGGACGAGCGGGCGGAACGGGGCCTGGTAGACGTCCTTCGCGGTCGCCGACAGGGCGCCCAGCGTCTTGCCGTGGTAGCCGCCGCGCATCGAGACCGTGCGCTTGCGGCCGCCGGCGCGGGCCAGCTTCAGCCCGGTCTCCACGGCCTCCGCCCCGGACAGCGCGAAGTGCACCCGGTCGAGGCCTTCGGGCAGGACCGAGACCAGCGCCTCGGCGGCGCGCGCCACCGTCGGCTCCAGCAGGATGCGGGTCGCGGTGGGGTGGGTGCGCAGCTGGCGCTCCACCTCCTCCATGACGATCGGGTGCCGGGCGCCCATGATGAACACGCCGTACCCACCCGCGTTCAGGAACCGCTCACCGTCACTGGTGGTGAGCCAGGCGCCCTCGGACGCCGTCTCCATGTGGCTCCCGAACAACTCGGCGAGCGTGGCCCGGCCCTTGCTGAGGTGGGCACGGTAGAGGTTGAGGATCTCCGCCTCCGAGTCGGCTGCGGTCGCCGCCGGAGACTCCTGCATGACGGTCACGTGTCTCTCCAAAGATCGGTGTACGGGCCCAGGACCGGATCGGTGTTCAGGCCAGGACCAGCGGCCCCCCGCCGAAGTACGCGAGCAGCGGCTCCGCGGCAGCGATACGGGACGGCGGGTGGAAAGCCAGCGCCCTCGTCGCGGCAGCGCCCTGCGCCGAAGCGGGGTTGTTGATGAACTCCAGCCCGCCCAGCAGCTCCAGCGCCCGCCCGACGATGTCCGGCAGCGCGCTCTGCACGGCGTACCGGGCGACCAGCACCCGCGCCACCGACTCCTCGTTGCCGGGCTCCGCGCCGGTGCCGGTGGCCACGCCCTCCAGCAGGGCCAGCGCGGCCTCCATGTCGACGGCGAGCGCGGCCCGTTCCTCGGCCGGGCCCCGCTTGCGGGCCAGCACCTGCTCCACCAGCGCGGCCGCACCGCCCGCGTACCCGGCGGAGATCAGCATCTCGAACCACACGAACCCGGCGGACTGGAGGTCGTCCAGCCGGGTCGGGTCGTCGGCGCCCGCCCGTACGACCATGTCGGCGGGGACGAACACGTCCTCCAGCCGGACCTCCTCGCTCTCCGCGCCGGCCAGCAGGTCGTTGCCCCAGAACGGGTGCACGGACATGCCGGGCGCGCGGGCCGGGACGATCGCGAGCGCCAGCTCCGGATCGCCGCCGTCCTCGCCGTGGATGGCGATGGACGCGGTCAGCAGGCTCATCGAACGGGACAGGCTGCACGGCTTCTTCGCCCCGGACAGCAGGAACCCGCCCTCCACCGGGCGCGCGGTCACCGCCGGCTTGAGGATGTTCTGCGCGGTACGGCCCTCGGCCCAGCCGGAGGCCATCACCTGCTGCTCGGGCACGATCCGGTGCAGCAGCTCGGTCTGCGCGGGCGTGAGCCGGCCGTCCTTGACGGCGAGGGAGTACAGCATGGCGGCCGTGAAGTGGTGCATGGAGACGGCCGCGACCAGTGACGGCGACAGGGCGCCGAGGGCCAGCTGGACCCGCAGCGCATCGAGCGGGGACGCGCCGTGGCCGCCGTAGGACTCGGGAATGAGCAGACCGACCCCGCCGTGGATGCGGAACAGGTCGATCACCGGGCTGCCGGGCCGCTCCCGCTCGGCGTACGGGATCTGGTCCAGCTCCTTGAGCAGTCCGGGGTGGAACCGCTCGCAGACGGACCGGGCGGCATCGAGGGAACGCACGGGGAACCTCCGGGAACACATCGAGGGCGGGCGGGGCGGGCGGATCAGGCGCCGAACACCGCGTCGTACGGGCTGACGTCGCGGGCGATGCTGACTCCCTGCACGTGGGAGGTCTTGAGCATCGGGTAGTTGGCCTCGCCGAACGCGCCACCGGTGCGGCCGGTGCCGCCGTGGCTCGGCAGGTACGGCAGGAAGCCGATGTGCGAGTCGTTGACCTTCAGCAGACCGCCGTTGACGGTGCGGCGCACGAAGGTCTCGACGACGTGGTCCGAGCGGGACCACAGGGAGTTGCGCAGCCCGTAGTCGTTGCTGTTGACGAACTGGAGGAAGGCTTCGAGGAGGGCGTCGTCGTTGTCCCGCTCCGCGACCACGATCGGGACCAGCGGGAAGAACGTCTCCTCGCGGACCACGTCGTAGGTGCGGGCCCGGTCCAGGCCGTCCACGCGCACCACCGTCGGCTGCAGGAAGACGCCCGTCTCGGAGACCGTGCCGTCGACCTCGGTGCGGTGCCCGCCGGTGATCAGCTCGGCGCCGTTGTCGAGGGCCTGGCGCAGCAGCCGGAAGAACCGCTCGCTGCGCCGCACCGGCGACAGCAGCACGTCCTCCTCCTCGGGCAGGCCCGGCCGGATGCCCTTGACCTGCTCGCGCACCTCGGCGATCAGCGCGTCGGCGATCTCGGGGTGGACGAGGACGTAGTTGGGGACCATGCAGATCTGTCCGGAGCCGTAGAACGCCTCCGTGATCGCCTCGGCCGCCCACGTCACGTCGGCGTCCTTCCACACCACGATGCCGTCGTTGCCCGCGAGTTCGAGGATCGGCTTCTTGCCGTGCGCCACGCACGCCTGCTCGAAGCGCAGACCCTCCTGGCTGCCGCCGATGTAGAAGATGTCGTTGATCAGCGGGTCGGCGATCCAGCGGTCCATGGTCTGCTTCGGGTTGGAGCACACGGCGTTCAGCACCCCGGCCGGCGCGTCGACCTCCTCCAGCAGCGGGGCGACGACGTCCCGCAGCAGCCACATGGTGGACAGCGCGATGCTGCGCGGCGCCCGGACCACCACGGCGTTGCCCGCCATCAGCGCGAGCACGGACAGAGCGGCACTGGGCAGCGGGGCGTTCTGCGGCGGGTTGAAGGCGACCACGCCGTCCGGCTGGCGGTGCAGGATCAGCCTGCGGCCGTTGTACTCCTTCTCCACCCGCATCTGCTTCAGGTACCAGCGCAGGGAGCCGGGGGCATAGATCTGCAACAGGCAGCTCAGCTCCCAGCGGGCGAGCTTCACGGGGTGGGACTCGGCGACCAGCATGCGCAGGAACTCGTCCTGGTGCTTGATCAGTTCCTCGCGGAAGCGGGTTCCCAGCCGCATCCGCCGCTCCAGCGGTACGGCCGCCCAGTCGGGGGCGGCAGCGGCGGCGGCCTGGGTGGCCAGGTCGATGGCGGAGTCGTCCGCGATCGCGCAGCGCCCGACCACGTAGGGGTGCTGCGCGGCCTCGGACTCCGGGTCCTGTTCGAGCGAGCGCTTCAGGCTCACGCTGGTGAACACGTCTTCCAGCAGGGAGCGTCCGCTGACGGTGTAGACCCAGCCGTCCCCGGCGACGTCCTTGCCCGCGATGTAGAGGTCGTAGCTCTTCAATCCGGAAGGTGCCTCAGCACTCTCCTCCTGCGCGGCTTCGCGAAGCATCTTCAGCCTTTCGGATATGGCGAGTGGATTTCTTGAAGCAAGGCCGAGCCTGGCAGCGGAATCTGACCCGGCGCTGACGCCCGGCTGACCGGTCCGATCCGGCCAACCGGCCTTCGTGAAGCCGTCAGTGGGGTGTCAGCCGGCGCTGCTTGCCTTGGCGCATGCCACCTGTCGACAGCACGAGCCGGCGCCTGCGCGACCTGCCGCGCAGTGAACTCGCCGATGAAATCGAGTCGGTCTGCCTCGCCAAATTCCGGGCCGTCCTCCTCATGGAGGAATCCGAGGACCTGCCCGTCGACATCAGCTATTTCGATCTCGGCCTCACCTCGCTGCGGCTGACCGAGATACGGCAGAGCCTGGAGCAGCTCCTGGACCTGTCGATCAACGTCAGCGTGCTCTTCAACGAGCCGACGATCGCCCATCTCGTGGACCACCTGACCCAGGCCATCCAGGAAGCTTGAGGAGTCGCTCCATGCCGCGTACGGAGACAGAGCAGGCGCCCGAGCCGGTCGCGATCGTCGGAATCGGTCTGCGGTTCCCCGGCGGCAGCGGCTCGCCCGACGAGTTCGACGCCTTCCTGCGGGACGGCGGGAGCGGGATCGGCCCGATCCCCCGGGACCGCTGGGACGTCGACGCGTTCACCCCGCAGGGCCCCGACGACAAGGGCAAGATCATCGCCTCGGCCGGCGGGTTCCTCGACCGGATCGACCTGTTCGACGCCGGCTTCTTCAACATCTCCCCGAAGGAAGCCCGCTACATGGACCCCCAGCAGCGGCTGCTGCTGGAGACGGCCTGGCAGGCGCTGGAGCACGCCGGTATCGACCCGGCCCCGCTGCGCCGCGGCAACGGCGGCGTCTACATCGGCGCCAGCTCCATCGACTACGCCCTGGAGCTGGACGCGCTGCCGTACGAGGAGCTGGACGGCCATCTGGCCTCCGGCATCACCATGTTCCCGCTGTCCGGGCGGCTGTCGTACTTCCTCGGCTGGCGCGGTCCGAGCATGAGTGTCGACACCGCCTGCTCCTCCTCGCTGGTCGCGCTGCACCTCGCCGTCACCGCGCTGCGCGGCGGCGAGACCGACATCGCGCTGTGCGGCGGCGTCAACGCCCTGCACCACCCGCGCATCCCGGTGATGTTCTCCAACGCCCAGATGCTCGCCCCCGACGGCCGCTGCAAGACCTTCGACGAGTCCGCCGACGGCTACGCGCGCGCCGAGGGCTGCGGCATCGTCGTCCTCAAGCGGCTGTCCGACGCCGAGCGCGACGGCGACCGGATCCTCGCCCTGGTGCGGGGTACGGCCGTCGGCCAGGACGGCGACAGCGCCGGGCTGACCGTGCCCAACGGGCCCGCCCAGGAGAAGGTCATCCGCAGTGCGCTCGACGCGGCCCGGCTGACGCCCGGGGACATCAGTTACGTCGAGGCGCACGGCACCGGCACCCCGCTCGGCGACCCCATCGAGTTCGGCGCCATCGGGGACGTGTTCGCAGGCTCCCACACCAAGGACCGCCCGGTGCTGGTCGGTTCGGCGAAGACCAACCTCGGGCACATGGAGCCGGCCTCCGGCATCGTCGGCGTCATCAAGACCGTGCTCCAGCTGCGCGCCGGCACGATCTACCCGCACGTCAACCTGACGACGCCCTCCGGACGCATCCCGTGGGACCTGTACCCGCTGCGCGTGCCCACCGCCTGCGAGCCCTGGGAGGCCGAGGTGCGGCGGGCGGTCGTCAACAGCTTCGGGTTCGCCGGGACGATCGGCGCGGTGGTGCTGGAGCAGGCGCCCGAGCCGGCGCCGGCCGCCGAATCGGCGGGCGCGGCACCGCTGTTCACCCTGTCGGCCAAGAACGCGGCCGCGCTGCGCGAACTGGCGGCGCGATACCGGGAGTCGCTCGACGAGCGGCCCGAGGTGTCCGTCCCCGCGCTCTGCCACAGCGCCAACACCACGCGCACCCACCACCCGTACCGGATCGCCGCCCCCGTCGCCGACCGGGCGGCGCTGGAGAAGCTCCTGGACCGCGCCGCCGAGGCCGAGCACGCGGGGCCCTCGGGCATCCGCAAGACCGCCTTCCTGTTCACCGGCCAGGGCTCTCAGTACGCCGGCATGGGCGCCGCCCTCTACGCGGCCCTGCCCGTCTTCCGCGCCCACGTGGACGCGTGCGACGCGCTCTTCGCCGCCCCCCTCGGCCGCTCCGTGCGCGCGCTGCTGCTCGGCATCGCCGACGACCCCGAGGCGATCGACCGCACCGAGTACACGCAGCCCGCCCTGTTCACCCTGGAGTACGCCCTCGCCCAGCAGTGGCTGGCCTGGGGCGCCCGCCCCAACGTGCTCATCGGGCACAGCATCGGCGAGGTGGTGGCCGCCGCCGTGGCCGGGCTGTTCAGCCTGCCCGACGCGGTCACCCTGGTCGCCGCCCGCGCCCGGCTGATGCAGGCCGTCCGCGCCGAGGGCGGCATGGCCGCCGTCACCGCCCCCGTCGACGACGTCGCCCCGCTGCTGGAGGGCCGCGACGACCTGGCGCTGGCCGGGGTCAACGCCCCCGACCAGACGGTGATCTCGGGCGCGACGGCCGCGCTGGAGGAGGTCATCGGGGTCCTGGCGGACAAGGGCGTGCGCGTCGAGCGGCTCAAGGTCTCGCACGCCTTCCACTCGCCGCTGATGGCCGAGGTCTACGACGCCTTCCGCGCCGCCCTCGACGGCATCACCTTCCACGAGCCGCAGATCAGCATCGTCTCCAACGTCACCGGACGCCTCGCCCGCTTCCGCGAGATCGGCACCCCGGACTACTGGGTGCGGCACATCGGCGAACCCGTCCGTTTCCTCGACGGCATCCGGGCCGTCGCCAAGCGCGGCCGGCACGCCATGGTCGAGATCGGCCCGCAGGCCGGGCTGACCGCCCTCGCCCGGCGCGGCGTGAGCGTCGAGGACCACCTGTGGCTGGCCAGCCTGCGCCGCCGGGACACCACGACCGAGACCACCCTCACCGCGCTCGCCGACTACTACGCGGCCGGCCTGAACGTCTCCTGGACCGACTACCACGCCGGGCACCCCGCGCCCGCCCGTGTGGACCTGCCGACCTACGCCTTCCAGCGCAAGCGCTACTGGCTGCCCTCCGTCACCCCGCGCCGCACCGCCGCCGGCGGCCCCGCCCGCCACCCGCTGCTCGGCATCGAGGAGCGATTCGCCAGCGGGGTACGGGAGTTCAACGCCGAGTTCACCGCCGAGGAGCTGGGCGCGCTCGCCGACCTCGCCGACGGCGGCCGTACCGTCCTGCCCGCCGGCGCCTACGTCGACCTGCTGCTCGCCGTGCAGGACGCCGTCCAGGGCCATGCCCGCTCCGCCGTGCGCGAGCTGAAACTGCTCGCCCCGCTGGAGCTGCTCGCCGAGACCCCGACCGCGCTCACCACCCGCTGGCGCCCCCGGCACGGCGGCGGCGCCGAGGTCGAGGTGTTCACGACCGTCGGCGGTGAGGAGAACCTGCACGCCACCGCCGTCGTCGCCGCCGACCCCGAACCCCTCGTCCCCGTCTCGGAACTGGCCGAACTGGCCGCCACGCTCACCCCCGCCGCCCAGCACATCGACGACGAGGACATCTACACCGACCTCGCCTCCGTCGGCCGTCCCCAGGGCCCCCGCATGCGGCTGCTGCTGCGCGCCGCCCGGCACGGCGACGGACTGGTGACCGGCGAGCTGACCGGCCGTGACGCCACCGCCGTCGAGCATGTGCCCGCCGAGCTGCTGGAGGCCGCCGTGCAGGCGCTGGTGGTCCTCGACCCCGAGGGACCGGTGTTCGTGCCGCGCGAGATCGCGGCCGTACGGCACTTCCGCAAGCCGCGCGGCGAGAACCTGCGCGTCCTCGCCCGGGTGCGCGGCGAACAGGACCGGCGCCTCGCGGACGTGCTGCTGCTGGAGAACGGCGACCCGGTCGCCGAACTGCTCGGGGTGCGCATGGCCCGGCCCGAGGGCCGCACCGGCCGCCGCCAGTTCCTGCACCGCCCCGACTGGGTGCGCCGCGCCCTGCCCGCCGCGGCGCAGCACGCCCCGGCCCGGCACGTCGTCCTGCTCGACCCCTCCGCCGTACGCGCCGCCGAACTCGCCGCCGAACCCGGTCTGAAGATCACCTGGCTGACCGGCCTCACCGACCTCAAGGCGGCCCTGGACGACCCGACCGTCACCGACGTCTGCCGGCTGTGGCGGCAGCGCCCGGAGCCCATGTCCGCCGACCGGCTGCGTGCCGAGTGCGAGGACAACTACCGTGAACTGCTCGCGCTGACCGGCGCGTTGGAGGCCGCGGCCCGGCCGCCCCGGCTCTGGCTGGTCACCGAGGGCGCCCAGTGGCTGCCCGGCGACCCGGCCGGCGACGGCGGACACCTCGGCGCCGCCACCCTGTGGGGCTTCGGCCGGGTGCTGCTCACCGAGTACCCGCAGTACCGGGCCACCCTCGTCGACCTCGCTCCGGGCAGCGGCCTCGCCCCGCTCGCCGAGGAGTGGCGGGCCGAGCCGCCCGGCGAGTTCCAGGTCGCGTACCGCCCCGGCCGCCGTTACGTCCGCCGGCTGCTCGCCGGTGACTCCACCCTCACCTGGAGGGGAAGCTTCGAACTGCGCGCCGCCGACTCCGGCGACCTGTCCGACCTGGCCCTCGCGCCGGTCACCGACCGGGCCCCGGGGGACGGCGAGGTCCAGGTCCGGGTACAGCTGGTCGGCCTGACCGCCGAGGACGCGCGGGCCGCGCTCGACACCGGCCGCGCCGAGCGCGCCGAGGAGACCCCGGGCGAGGAGGAACCCCCGCCGCTGCTCGGCCAGTTGGCCCACGGCACGGTCCTCGACGCCGCCGACGGCACCGGGTTCGCAACCGGCGACGAGGTCCTCGTCCGGTACGACGGCACCTTCCGCTCCACGCTCACCGTGCCCGCCCCCGCCGTCGTGCACGCCACCGGCGCCGACGCCACCGCGCCCCGCTTCCGCCTCGACGAGACCGGCGAGGCCCTGCGCACCGCCCTGTCCGACCCGGCCGGCCGCACCTGGGTGGCCCTGCCCGAGGACCCGGCGCAGGACCGGCGGTCCGCCGGGGCCGCCGAGGACGCCCCGAACGGACTGCGCCCCGACCGCACCTACCTCGTCACCGGCGGCCTCGGCGGCCTCGGCCTGGTCACCGCCCGCAAGCTGGCCGCGCTCGGCGCCCGGCACCTGACCCTGGTCAGCCGCGGCGGCCGGGCCACCGACGAGGCCGGCGAACTCCTCGCCGACCTCGCCGCCGACGCCGAGATCGACGTCGTACGCGCCGACGTCTCCCGCCCCGAGGACGTGCGCCGGCTCGTCCGCCACCTCGCGGCCGGACCGTACCCGCTCGGCGGGATCGTGCACGCCGCCGGCTCCTACGACAAGAAGCTCATCTCCGAGCTGACCTGGGAGTCGATCGACGCCCAGCTCGCCGCGAAGGCCTACGGCGGCTGGCTGCTGCACGAGGCGGCCGAGGAGTCCTTCCCGGAGCTGGAGTTCTTCGTCACCTACTCCTCCATCGCCTCCGTCCTCGGCGGCGCCACCCAGGGCCACTACGCCGCCGCCAGCGCCGCCCTCGACGCGCTCGCCGAGTGGCGCGCCCGGCGCGGGGTGCCGGGACTCTCGGTCAACTGGGGCGCCTGGGCCCGGGTCGGCATGTCGGCCCGGCTGGAGGAGCACCTCAGCGAGGAGATCGAACGCAGCGGTGTCCGCTTCTTCTCCCCGACCCGCGCCCTGGACACCCTCGCCCGGCTGTGGGGACGCCCGCGCACCCAGCGGATCGTCGGCGAGTTCGACTGGGACCGCTACGTCCGCGGCAGCGTCACCGGCGACCTGTTCTACGACCGGCTCGCCCGGCGCACCGCCGACGAGGACGGCAGCGGCCTCGACCTGCGGGCCCTCACCGCACTGCCCGAGGCCGAACGCGTCGCCGCCGTCACCTGTGCCGTGCGCGAGCGGGTCGCCGTCGTGCTGCACCTGGAGGAGGCCGAAGAACTGGACGTGAGCAGCGAATTCGTCTCGCTGGGCCTGGACTCCCTGATGGCCCAGCAGGTCAAGGCCGCGCTGGAGCAGGCGTTCCGGCTGCCCCTGCCGGCCTCCCTCACCCACGACCACCCCACGGTCCGCGCGCTCGCCCGCTTCCTCGACGGGCAGCTCGCCCCGGCAGCGTGAACACCAAGGGACGGGACACCACCACCATGACCGACATACCGAGGGAGCGCTGGACGCTCCACCACTCCTCCCGGGCTCACGCCGGAAGCCGCCCGGACCACCCGGCGATCGTCTGCGAGGGCCGGGTCACCACCTACGACAAGTTCCACCGCGACAGCAACCGCGCCGCCCACGCCCTGCGCACCAGCGGCATCCGGCGCGGTGACCGGGTCGCCTACCTGGGCCGCGAGTCCGCGAACTACTACCTCGTGATGATCGCCTGCGCCAAGGCGGGCGCCGTCCTGGTCCCGGTCAACTGGCGGCTCACCCCGCACGAGGTCGACCACATCCTGCGCGACTCGCGGGCCGCGCTGATCTTCGTGGACGACGAGTTCTGGGACACCGTCGCAGAAGTCCGCCACCAACTGCGCGGACTGCGCAGGGTGATCCGCGTCGACGGCACCGATCCCTACGGCGAACCCGCGCGCGGCGCCGGCCTGTCGGCCTGGGCGGCCGACCAGCCCGAGACCGACCTGGCGCCCGGCACCGGCCCGGACGACGCCGTCATCCAGATCTACACGAGCGGTACGACCGGCCTGCCCAAGGGCGCCGTCCTCGCCCACCGCAGCTTCTTCACCCTGCCGCACGCGAGCCGCGCCGCGGGCGTCGACTGGATCGACTGGCTGCCCGAGGACGTCGCCCTGATCTCGCTGCCGGGCTTCGGGGTCGCCGGCATCGGCTGGTTCCTGCACACCTTCAACGCCGGCGGCACCAGCGTGATCATGCCGCAGTTCGACCCGCAGGAAGCGGTCCGCCTCATCCGCGAGCACCGTGTGACGACGACCTTCGCCGCGCCCGCGATGCTCCAGGCGATGGCGGCCGAACGGGCGGCCGGACCCGAGGCGTTCACCTCGCTGCGCAAGATCGCCTACGGCGCCGCGCCGATGTCCGAGACCCTGCTCAAACAGTGCCTGGCCACCTACGACTGCGAGTTCGCCCAGATCTACGCCAGCACCGAGACCGGCAGCGTGGCGGTGTGCCTGCCGCCGGCGGCCCACCACCCGGGCAGCACGAAGCTCACCTCGGTGGGCCTGCCCTGCCCCGGCACCGAGGTCAAGGTCGTCGGCCCCGACGGCGACACCCTGCCGTCCGGCGCCATCGGCCAGATCTGCGTCCGCACGCCCTCCCGGATGCTCGGCTACTGGAACCTGCCCGAGGCCACCGCCCGCACCCTGGTGGGGGAGTGGCTGCACATGGGCGACGCCGGCTACCTCGACGAGGACGGCCACCTCCACCTGTGCGACCGCATCAACGACACGATCATCGTCGCCGGGCAGAACATCTACCCGGCCGAGGTCGAGAAGGCCCTCGCCGCGCACCCGGCGGTCGCCGAGGCGGCCGTGGTCGGCCTGCCCGACGAGCGCTGGGGCGAGAGCGTCCACGCGGCCGTCGTCCTGCGGCCCGGCGCGAGCGCCACCCCCCGCGAACTCCTGCTGTCCCTGCGGGGCCGCATCGCCGACTACAAGATCCCGGGCACCTACCACGTCGTGGACGACCTGCCGCGCAACCCGTCGGGCAAGATCCTGCGCCGCGCGGTGCGGGACCGGCTGACGGCACCGGCCCGGCATCCTCTGGGGAGCGCACTGTGACCGCACCGAGCATCGGCATCCTGCTGCCCACCCGGGAGCAGGCCATCAACGGCACCTACGCCGCGGCCCCCCTCCTCGACTTCGCCAGGACCGCGGAGGCGCTCGGCTTCGACTCCCTGTGGGCCGGGGACTCCCTGACCGCCCGCCCCCGGCTGGACCCCCTGGTCGTCCTCGCGGCCGCGGCCGCCGCCACCCGGCACATCACCGTCGGCACGGCCGCGCTCACTCCCGCCCTGCGCCACCCCCTCATCGGCGCCAACCTGGTCGCGAGCCTGAGCCACGTCGCCGCGAACAGGCTGGTCCTCGGCCTCGGTTCGGGCTTCCCGATGGCCGAGACCGAGGAGGAGTTCGCCTCCGTCGGCGCGTCCTTCCAGGGCCGCGTCGGACGCCTCGACGAGATCACCGCGCTGTGGCGCGCGGCCTGGCGGTCCGGGGAGGAGGGCGAACCCAGCGAGTTCCAGGGCAGGTTCTGGCAGGCCGAGCACCTGGACCGGCTGCCCGCACCGGCCGTCCCCGGCGGGCCCCCGCTCTGGCTGGCCGGCAGCGACACCCCCAAGGTCCTCGCCCGCGCCGCTGAGCGCTACGACGGCTGGCTGCCGTTCCTGCCCGACGTCGACGCCTACGCCCGCGCCCGCCACCGGCTCGCGGAGCTCGCCGCGGAGGCCGGCCGCACCGTCACGCCCGCGCTGTACGCCACGGTCACCGTGAACAGCGACGAGCGCGCCGCCCGGGCCGAGCTGGAGCACTACATCAGCCACTACTACGGCCGCTCCCTGGAGCAGATGCGCACCATCCAGGCCTACGGCTGGGGCAGCGCCGAGAAGTGCGCCGAGCGGCTCGGCGGCTACGTCCGGGCCGGCGCCCGGCACCTGGTCGTACGGATCGGATCCCTCGACCCGGAGCCGCAGTTGAAGGAGATCGCCGAGGTGCTGCTGCCCGCGCTGCGCGCCCTCGGTCCGTCCACCACCGTTGGGAGTACGCAGTCGTGACCACCGCCACCGCCGCCCAGGGCAGCCAGATGTCCAGCGAGGGGCACTGGTTCCACCCCGTGGAGCCCTCGCCCGACGCCTCGATCCGGCTGTTCCTGCTGCCCCACGCGGGCAGCGGCGCCATCATCTACCGCGACTGGGAACGCCTGCTCCCGCCGGACATCGCCGCGCAGGCCGTCACCCTGCCCGGCCGGCACAACCGGCGCGAGGAGCAGACGTACGAGAACTTCTGGCCGCTGCTGGACGCCCTGCACGAGGCGGTGCTGAACGACCTGGACGAGCGGCCGTTCGCCTTCTTCGGGCACTGCCTCGGCGCCCAGCTGGCGTTCCGGCTGGCCATCCGCATGCAGGAGGAGGGCGGCCCGGCCCCCCTCATGGTCGGCATGTCCGGCTGGTCGCCCGTCGGCTTCTTCAAGCCGACCGAGGAGCAGAGCCGGATGCCGGAGCCCGAACTCATCGAATGGATCAAGAAGTTGGGCTCCTTCCCGGCCGAGGTCTACGACAACCCCGAGATGCTCGCCCTGGTCGTGCCCGCCCTGCGCGCCGACCTCAGGGTCGCCGGGGACTACGACGACGACGGCGCCGGCGTCAGCTGCCCGCTCGCCTCCTACGGCGGCCGCAGCGACCCGCTCCAGGAGACCCCGGACGCCATGTCCCACTGGGCCGGCCGCACACCGCAGTACCTCGGGCACAACGAGTACGAGGGCGGCCACTTCTACATCGACACCCACGCCCAGGCCGTCACCGCGCACTTCGCGCACCGGCTCCAGCGGCTGACCGCCGGACCGGTGGGCTGACCGCCGCGGCCACCGTCCGCCGGGGTCCGCGTCAGCGCCGTGTCAGCGGGGCGCGGGACAGTGCTCGCAAGGACTGTCGCACCGAGTGCCGTCCCGTGCCCCGGCACGCCGTGCGGACACCCGTCGGCACGCCCCCCACCAGCACGAAACGACCTAGGAGGGTCGTCCATGACCACCGAAGCGGAACTGACCGGCAGCGCGGCCTCGGCCGCCCCGCCACCGGACATCGAGGAGGCCGGAGGCAAGCCAGCCTGGGGTGCACTCCTGGTGGTGCTGGCCGGACTCTTCATCGCCAACGTCGACTTCTTCATCGTCAACGTCGCCATCCCCTCGCTCCAGCGCAACATGCACGCGACCAGCGCCGAGATCCAGCTGGTCGCCGCGACCTTCAACATCGGCCTGTCCGCCATGCTCATCACCGGCGGCCGGCTCGGTGACCTCTACGGGCGCCGGAAGGTGTTCTCCATCGGCCTGGCCCTGTTCACGCTCTCCTCGCTGGCCTGCGGCATCGCCCCGAACATGGCCGAGCTGATCGTGGCGCGCGCGGTGCAGGGCGCCTCGGCGGCCCTCGTCATCCCGCAGGTGCTCGGCATCCTGACCACGGCGTACACGGGCAAGGCCCGGGTCGCCGCGTTCAACGCCTACGGCATCACGATGGGCGCCTCGGCCGTGTTCGGGCAGCTGATCGGCGGTCTGCTGATCAAGGCCGACATCTTCGGCTGGGACTGGCGGACCATCTTCCTGATCAACGCCCCGATCGGCGCCGTCGTCCTGCTGCTCACCCCGAAGAAGGTGCCCGAGTCCCGGGCCGAGGGCCGTACCGGCCTCGACTGGACCGGTGTGATCCTGGTGACCGCCGGCCTCAGCGCCATCGTGGTGCCGCTGGTCCAGGGCCGCGAGCAGGGCTGGCCGACCTGGACCTGGGAGTGCCTGATCGCGGCGGTGCCGCTGCTGGCCGCGTTCTGGTGGACCCAGCGTCGCAAGGCCGCCCGCGACCGGTCGCCGCTGGTCCACCCGAGCCTGTTCGAGGACCGGGCGTTCGGCGTGGGTGTGGCCTCCCTGCTGGTGTTCTTCGCCGCGATGGCCTCGTTCTTCCTGGTCCTCGCGCTCTACCTGCAGGAGGGCCGCGGGCTGTCCGCACTCCGCTCCGGCCTGCTGTTCATCCCGCTCGGCCTCGGCTTCTTCATCGGCTCCGCGCAGTCGCCGAAGGTCGCGGCCAAGCTCGGCAAGCAGGTCCTGACCATCGGCGCGCTGATCCAGGCGGTCGGCAACGTGGCCCTCGCCGTGACCGCGTGGGAGCTGGACGGCAGCGGTTCCGTCGCCTGGTGCATCCCGGCCATGGTGATCTCCGGGTTCGGCATGGGCTTCGTCATCGCCCCGCTCGCCTCCCTGGTCCTCGAAGGCGTGGCCCCGCACCACGCCGCCGCCGCCTCCGGGGTGTTCTCCACCGCACAGGAGATGGGCAACGCCATCGGCATCGCGGTGATCGGCGTCGTCTTCTTCGGCGTCGTCGGCCACGGGACCGGCGCGCACCCCTACGCCCACGCCTTCGGCACGAGCCTGCTCGTGCAGGCCGGTATCTGCGCCGTGGTGGCCGCCCTGGTCCAGCTGCTGCCGGGCCGGGCGAAGGCCTCCTGAGCCCTGGCGGACCACACCGGCCACACCCGACGGGCACGCGGAACACGACTCCGCGTGCCCGTCAGCCGTACATCAGAATCCGGTCAGACCCCTTCGCCAGCATGGCTGAAACACCGCTGTTCCTGCCACACCGCCGGAGGACTCCATGTCAGAACTCCCCGTCTGGCCCATGCCCCGTTCCTGCCCCTACACACCGCCCGACGCCTACGCGGAGCTGAGAGAACGACCCCCGCTGCGCGTGCGGATCCGCGGCGGCGAGGCCTGGCTGGTGACCCGGCACGCGGACGTCCGCCAGGTGCTCAACGACGACCGGTTCAGCGCCGACGACCAGCAGCCCGGCTTCCCCATCCGGATCCAACTGCCGCCGGAACCCGGCGTGATGTCCTTCAGCCGCATGGACGACCCCGAGCACGGCCGGCTGCGCCGGATGGCGCTGACCGAGTTCACCGCCCGCCGCACCCGCGCCCTGCGCCCCGAGGTCGAACTGCTCGTCGCGCAGCTCCTGGACGAGATCGAACAGGGTCCCAACCCGGTCGACCTGGTACGGAGTTTCGCGCTCCGGCTGCCCTCGCTGGTGATCGCCCGGATGCTCGGCGTCCCGGAGGAGGACGAGGCGGACTTCACCGAGCAGAGCCAGGTCATCCTCTCCCAGGAGGCCGGCCCCGAGGAGACGTACGCCGCCTTCGCCGAGATGACACGGTTCCTGGACCGGCTCGCCGCGCAGCGCACCGCCGAGCCGCGCGACGACCTGATCAGCCGGCTGGCCACACGGTACGTGGCGGCCGGCGAGCTGACGCACGCGGACCTCGTCGCCATGGCCCGCTTCTTCCTCGTCGCCGGGCACGAGACCACCGCCCACCAGATCAGCCTCAGCGTCCTGAGCCTGCTGCGCGACCCGGCCCAACTGTCCGCACTGCGCGCCGATCCCGCCCTGTACCGGTCGGCGGTCGAGGAACTGCTGCGCTACTGGTCCATCTCCCAGGACAACCAGGTCCGCGCGGCCGTGGACGACGTCGAGCTGAGCGGGGCCGTGATCCGCAAGGGGGACGGTGTGATCGTCGCGATCCCCGCCGCCAACCACGACGAGTCCGTCTACCCCGGCGCCGGCCGCGTCGACATCCGCCGCGACGCCTCCGGGCACCTCGCCTTCGGCTTCGGCGCGCACCTGTGCCCCGGTGCCTCGCTGGCCCGGATGGAGCTGGAGGTGTGCCTGAGCGCCCTCTTCGCCCGCTTCCCCACGCTGCGCCTGGCCGTGCCGCCCGAGGAGGTGCGCTTCCGCGAGAACACGATCGTCTACGGCCTGGAGGAGCTGCCCGTCACCTGGTGACGCCCTGCCGACGGCGAAGGACCCGGGTCCGCCGAGCTCTCTCTCGGCGGACCCGGGTCCTTCGCCGTACCGGTGACCGAGGCTCAGGAGACGGCGTGGCTCAGCCAGAAGTCCAGCAGCTCACGGTCGCCCCGCACCGTCATGCGCGGGCTCATCGGCCGCAGCCGCCCCTTGACGACCAGCAGCAGATCCGCCGGTTCGGCGATCACGGTGGCGTCCGCCCGCGTACCGGCCGGGACCTCCCGGGTCACCTCGACGCCCCCCGCGGCGCAGGTGACCAGCCAGCTCGACGGGCTGTTCGCCGACTCCCGCGTCGAGCGGAAGCACAGCGTCTGTCCGCCGCGGGGCACCTCGGCGAACAGGGGCGACAGGAACGGCCTCGCCTCGGGCACCCCGAAGGCGACCAGACAGAAGTCCACGCAGTCCAGGGCGACCTCCGTGGCCGGCGTGAACGGCAGACCGGCCATCGCGTACACGTCGGCCCGGTGCACGGCTGTCTCGAACACCGCCCAGCGCGGCCAGAACTCCTTGTTCTGCCTGCCGTGCGGGGCCCACACCGGCACCTCGGGGCCCACCCCGTCGATCGCCTCGACGAGCCGGTCCGCGCCCTCGACGACGAACCGTGCGCGCAGCTCCGGGTCGGCGAGCCGGCCCTCCTGGGCCCCGCCCCGGGCACCGAGCTCGGCCACCCGCTCGGTCCAGCTCCTGTCCTCGTCCGGGGAGCCGGACAGGTCGCCGCCGGGCAGGACGAACTCGGTGCTGCGCGTGGCCAGGATCGTGGTCGCCCAGTCGTGGCCCTGGCGCACATGCCGGACCAGGTCGCCCAGCGTCCAGCCCGGGCACGTCGGGACGGGCTCCGTCAGAGGGATCGTGCGGGCGGCCTCGGCGAACCGGGCCGCCTCCCGGCGCAGTTCGGCGGTGTACCGGTGGACGGGCAGGGGCGGACTGTTCAGCGTGGTCATGAGCATCATTCCTTTCGTGGTGTGTGTGGGGGTGGGGGCGGTCGGTGCGCTCCGGCGAAGAGCCGCGGCAGTTGCACCGATTCATCCATTCGAAACCCGGAACCTGACCGGGCACTGACACGACCGGTGCCGCCCGGACCGGTGTCAGCCGCGTGTCAGCACCGGATCAGCCGTGCTTGGCAGAGTCGTCGGTGGCCGGTCCACCGCCGGTGCGTCCGACGGGAAGGAGCACGCCCGACATGGCAGACACCGCAGCCCCGGCCCCCACCCGGGCACTCGTCCTGGGCAACCCCGCCTCCGGCAGCCACTCGCCCGAACTGGTCGAGCAGGTACGCCAGTTGTGCGCCTCCTGCCTGGAGCACACCGAGGTGCACCTCACCACCGGACCGGGCGACGCCACGGCCGCCGTGCGCCGGGCCCTGGGGCGGCCGGCCGGCGCCGCCCCGGGCGCGCCCGACCTGATCGTCGTCATCGGCGGCGACGGCACCGTCCGCGAGGCCGTACAGGGACTCGTGCCCGCCACCGGGAACGCCGCCCTCGCCGTCGTGCCCGGCGGCACCGGCAACTCCGGCTACAAGATGCTGTGGGGCGAGCGCCCCTGGAGCGAGTCGCTGAAGGCGATCCTGACCGACACCGGCGTCGGCGGCAGCGTCCGGCTGCGCCGCCTCGACCTGGCCCGCCTCGCCGAGACCCGCAACTACGTGTACCTGGGCGCCTGTTCGGGCGTGATCGCCGACGCGCTGCTCACCGCCGGGGAGCTGCCGCTGAAGGGCCGCGAGCGCTACGCCCGCGCCTACGCCGACACGGCCGCCGGCTACCCGCCGTACCCGGGCCGCGTGACGGTCGACGGCCGGGTGGTGCACGAGGGCCCCACGGTCCTCGCCAACGTCGGCGGGGGCCGCTACCGAGGCGGCCGGTTCCTGGTGCTGCCCGACTCGCTGCTGGACGACGGACTGCTGGACGTGTGTGTCATCGGCGGCGGCGTCCCGGCGGACCAGGTCCCCGAACTGACCCTGGACGCCGCCCACATGGACCATCCGGCGACCGTCTACGCCCGCGGGCGCACGATCACCGTCGAGCGCACCGACGGCCGCCGCCTCCCGCTGGAGCACGACGGCGAGTACCAGCCCGGCATCGGCAGCGCGGCCACCTTCGAGGTGCTCCCCGGAGCCCTCCCGGTGTGGGCGCCGGCCGCCTCCTGAACCACCTTTCCGAGTACCGAAGTTGAACACCACAGAGGAGATCGCCCGCATGAGCGACCTGACCACCACCGTCACCCGCTACCTCGACATCTGGAACGAGGCCGACGCCGACAAGCGCGCCGCGGCCATCGCCGAGCTGTTCACCGCCGACGCCCCGTACATCGACCCGCTCGCCGCGGTCGAGGGCCACGAGGGCTTCGGAGCCGTGGTGGCCGGCGCCCGCGAGCAGTTCCAGGGCCTCGCCTTCGAACTGCACGGCACCATCGACGCCCACCACGACCAGGCCCGCTTCCAGTGGGGCCTGGTGACCGAGCCGGGCGCCGAGCCGGTCGCCATCGGCTTCGACGTCCTGGTCACCGACGGCGCCGGCCGGATCAAGGGCGTCTACGGCTTCCTCGACAAGGTCCCGGCCGCGTAACACCGCCCACGCACGTCCGACCCTGCGGGAGCACCGGGAACGTCGGTGCTCCCGCAGCCGTGTCCCCCTCGACGTACGGAAGGTGTATCCGCCATGACCGCCGTCCTCGCGGAGAGCGTCGCCCGGGCGCTGTGCGCCGACTGGGGCGAGCCGTACGGCACCCCGTCCCGGTCCGGCCGCGGCCGCGCCTCCGCCGACACCCCGCTGCGCGAACTCTCGCACTGGGCCGCGACCCTGCGCCCGGGCGACATCCCGTGCCGGGTGCTGAAACTCGCCGCGAGCCAGGTGCTCTCCCAGATCTCCTCCATCCGCGCCGGCCTCCAACACCCCCTCGGCAGACGCCTGGTGGCCGCCTTCGGGCACCCCATGCAGCGCGATCCGCGCCAGGCCGCCGGGGTGTTCGCCGCGCTCGGCTCCTGGCTCAACCTGGACGACACCGCGTACGCCGGACACCTGTCGAACTCGACGGTCGCCGTACCGCTCGCCTTCGCCTACGCCCGCCAGCTGGACGGGCTGTCGCTGCTGACCGCGGTGGTCGCCGCCAACGAGTGCGCGGCCCGGATCACCGCCTCCGCGACCCTCGGTCCGCTGCGCGGCCAGAGCGCCGTCCACACCCATCTCGCCGGGGCGGTCGCCGGACGGCTGCACTGCGACCGGGCCCCGGCGACGCTCTTCGAGAACGCCTTCGGACTGGCCTTCGCGATGCCCAACTGGCCGCTGATGCGCGCCTTCCTCGCCAGCGACGCCCGGCTGTTCAACACCTTCACCCCGGTGCGCACCGCGATGGACGCCTGCGACGCCGCGTACGCGGGGCTGCGCGGGGCGCCCGACATCATCGAGCACAGCGACGGCTTCCTCGCCCGGTTCGCGACCGTGCCGCTGCCGCAGGCCGTGGCCAAGGGGCTCGGCCGCCGCTGGCACACGGACACCCTCTCGTTCAAGATGCACCCGGGCGGCCCCGGCATCGACGCCGCCGTGGACTGCGCGGCCGAGATCCACCGGGAACTCGGCGCACTGCGGCCGCAGGACGTGGCCGAGGTCGTCGTCGAGGCCTCCCTGTACACCCTGTTCGCGGGGGAGCGGGCCGCCCGCTACGTCACCGGCCCCGGCTCCCCGCTGGGCGCACTGGTCCTCGACGTGCCGTACCCCGTCGCAACCACGCTGCTCACCGGCGGCTTCGGCGTGGACGACTTCTCCTCGCCGCATCTCGACGACCCCGACCGGTGGGCGCTGGCGAAGCGCATCCAGCTGCGCCACGACACCGACATGACCCGCGAACTCTTCCTGTCCGACGCACCGTTCGGCGAGGCGGTGCGCGAGGCCGGCGAGCTGGCCGTGCCCTGGCTGCGCGGCTTCGGCGGGGACGAACTCGTCGATCTGGTGGGCGCGTCCAGGTCCGACGGCCGGGACTTCTCCCGCTCGACCAAGGCGACCGGCGCCCGGGTCACGGTGCGGCTGACGGACGGCCGCACGCTCTCGCGCACCCGGCTGATCCCGGTCGGCGCGGCCGGCCCGGAGACCCGGGCGGCCCACTCCGACCTGGTGCGCGAGAAGTTCCTGTCGGTGGGCGGCGCCCAGGAGGTCGCCGACACCGTGGACCGTCTGCACCGTATGCGCCCGCGCGCGGTACGCCGCTGGATCGAGACGGCGTTCCTGGACTGACGGCCGGCGGTCCCGCGGCTCCCTCAGGTGCGCCGCAGGACCGCCGTCCGCTCCGCCGGGCGGCTCAGCGCGGCGACGAACTTGTACCGCGACCCCCGGTACACCGAGCGCACCCACTCCACCGGGGTGCCCTCCGCGTCCCGCGAGTGCCGGGACAGCAGCAGCATCGGCAGCCCCACGTCCGTGGCGAGCAGCTGTGCCTCGCGCGGGGTGGACAGCGAGGTCTCGATGGTCTCGTCGGCCTCGGCGAGACGGACGCCGTACACCTCGGCGAGCGCGGTGTAGAGCGAGGGCCGGTCCGCGAGCGTGCGGCGCAGACCGGGGAAGCGCCGGGCGGACAGATGGGTCGTCTCGATCGCCATGGGGGCGCCGCTCGCCAGCCGCAGCCGCTCGATGCGCAGCACCCGCTCGCCGAGCCCGATGCCGAGCAGCCCCGCCAGCTGTTCGTCCGCCGGGATCTCCCCGATGTCCAGCATCCGCGAGGCCGGGGTGAGTCCCTGGGCGCGCATGTCCTCGGTGTGCGAGGTCAGCCGGAGCGTGCGGTACAGCTTGGGCTGGGCGACGAAGGTGCCCTTGCCCTGGATCCGGTCGAGGCGGCCCTCGCCCACGAGTTCCGTGAGCGCCTGCCGGATCGTGGTCCGGGAGGTGTCGAACCGGACGGCCAGCAGCCGTTCCGCGGGCATGGCCGAACCCGGCTGCAACGCCTCGGTCATGGCGAGGAGTTGCTGCTTGATCCGGTAGTACTTCGGCACGCGCGCGGTGCGGCCGGGCGCCCCTTCGTACGGCTGGGCGCTGCTGACGTCGGTGGTCATGCCTGCCTTCCCGGCTGTGTCGACGGTCTCCCGTTATAGCGGTCGGCTGCCCTATGGTCTAGTCCAACGGTCCGGTGTCGCGGAGGGCCGGGACGAAGGGGGCGGATGCGGACGGACGCCCTCCGGTGACGTTCTCGTAACGGCCGGAATCGGCTTCCTGGACCACCCTTGACACCCCGAAAGGTCTAGGCCAAGCTCCACCGTACTGGTCTACACCATTAGTGGCCAGGTCCCGAGCCCTGTGTGCACCAGCGTCGTACGCAGATCACCGCCGAGGGCGTGGGGGGCAAGTGGCATCCCTGAGGAGGGTGGCGTGAAGCGCAAGCTCGCTGCCGCGATCACGATCGCGGGCATGATGGTCTCCGTTGCGGCGTGTGGCGGGAACAGCAAGGACGACTCCAAGGACGCGGGGCCGGGCAGCTGGAAGGGCCAGACGCTCACCGTCTGGACCATGGACGGCTCGGCGCCGCCGCAGTGGACCAAGGACGTGCAGGCCGCCTTCTTGAAGCAGACCGGCGCCAAGGTGAACTTCCAGATCCAGAAGTGGGACGGGATCCAGCAGAAGATCACCACCGCCCTCTCCGAGGACACCCCGCCGGACGTCCTGGAGGTCGGCAACACCCAGACCCCCGCCTACGCGGCCACCGGCGGTCTCGCCGACCTCTCCGACGTCAAGAAGGCGATCGGCGCCGACTGGACGCCCTCGGTCTCGCAGTCCTCCGTCTACGACGGCAAGCAGTACGCCGCCCCCTGGTACTTCGCCAACCGCGTCGTCATCTACAACA
Organism: Streptomyces sp. MUSC 14; assembly: GCF_001866675.1. Classification (NCBI taxonomy): domain Bacteria; kingdom Bacillati; phylum Actinomycetota; class Actinomycetes; order Kitasatosporales; family Streptomycetaceae; genus Streptomyces; species Streptomyces sp. MUSC 14. The sequence goes on along the minus strand of NZ_MLYN01000035.1, from coordinate 50,229 downwards.
AGGCGATCTGGGCGAAGGCCGGCATCACCGCCACCCCCAAGACCCGGGACGAGTTCTTCAAGGACCTGGAGACCATCGGCAAGAAGACCGACGCCGAGCCCCTCTACCTGCCCGGCCAGAACTGGTACTTCTTCGACGGCCTCATCATCGGCCAGGGCGGCGAGCTGGTGAAGAAGCAGGGGGACAAGTACGTCTCCAACCTCGCCGACCCCAAGGTCGCCGCGGCCATGCAGCTCTACAAGAAGTACGCCTCCTACTCCAAGGCCCCCAAGGACAAGGACGAGGCCACCCCGCAGCAGGCCCAGGTCTTCGCCAAGGGCAAGACCGGCGCGTTCATCGGCATGGGCTGGGAGGCCGCCACCGCCGTCCAGGCCAACAAGTCCATCGAGAAGGACCTCGGCTACTTCACCATCCCGGGCGTTACCGCCGACAAGCCCGAGGGCGTCTTCCTCGGCGGCTCCAACCTCGCCGTCGCCCAGAACAGCAAGCACCAGTCCCTGGCCAAGGAGTTCCTGAAGATCGCCCTGTCCGACCAGTACGAGGGCGAACTCGCCAAGCTCAGCGGCATCGTCCCGAACAAGGCGTCCCTGGAGAGCAACGTCAAGGGCAACCCCGCCGCCGAGGCCGCCGCCCCGGCCGCCGCAGGCGGCGGCACCACCCCGCTCATCCCCGAGTGGGCCGCGGTGGAGAACACCCCGAACCCGATCAAGTCGTACATGACCTCGGTCCTGAACGGCAAGGACCCCGCGGCGGCCGCCAAGGACGTCGAGTCCGAGATCAACAAGCGTCTGGCCCAGCAGAACTAGTCCAGCGCCGGGGGCGCCCGCACCCGGCGCCCCCGTCGTGGTTCGTACGGCCGGTTCGGCCACGGAAGAGATGACAACTCATGTCAGTGCAGACCCAAGGCACGGACACGGCCGGGGAGCCCGCTGTCCGCAAGGCCCGGACGGCCGGGCCGCCGTCGGGTGAGGACCGAGGCTCCCGGTCCTCTCGCCGCGGCGCCGCCGCCCCCTATCTGCTCCTGCTGCCGGCGCTGCTGGCCACCCTGGTCCTGCTCGGCTGGCCCCTGGTGAAGAACGGCATGCTGTCGTTCCAGAACCTCAACCCGCGCCAGCTCATCCAGCACCTCACCGAGTGGAACGGGACCGACAACTACAAAGAGGTCCTGACCGGTTCGGACTTCTGGCACGTCGTCGAGCGCTCCGTCGCCTTCACCGCGCTCAACGTCGTCCTGATCATGCTGCTCGGCACCCTGACCGGACTGCTGCTCGCCCGCCTCGGCAAGCGGATGCGGCTGCTGCTCCTGATCGGCCTCGTCCTCGCCTGGGCCATGCCGATCATCGCGGCCACCACCGTGTACCAGTGGCTGTTCGCCCAGCGCTTCGGCGTCGTCAACTGGGTCCTGGACAAACTGGGCTGGCACTCCATGGCCGACTACAACTGGTTCGGCACCCAGACCTCCACCTTCTTCGTGATCATCCTGTTGGTCGTCTGGCAGTCGATCCCCTTCGTGGCGATCAACCTCTACGCCGCCACCACCACGATCCCCCGGGAGTTGTACGAGGCCGCGTCCCTGGACGGCGCCGGCGCCTGGAAGAGCTTCACCTCGGTGACCTTCCCGTTCCTGCGGCCGTTCCTGTACTCCACGACCTTCCTCGAAGTCATCTGGGTCTTCAAGGCGTTCGCGCAGGTCTTCGCGATCAACGAGGGGGGCCCCGACCACCTCACCGAGACCCTGCCGATCTACGCCTTCGTCCAGGGCGTCGGCAACCAGCACTTCGGCGTCGGCGCGGCCATCTCCTTCCTGACCGTCCTGGTGCTGCTCGTCATGACCTCGTACTACCTGCGCATGGTCCTCAAGCAAGAGGAGGACGAGCTGTGAAGCGCTCGCTCTTCGGACGTATCTGGCCGAACGCGACCGCCGTCGTCCTCTTCGTCGGCCTCGTGTTCCCCGTCTACTGGATGTTCGCCACGGCCTTCAAACCGACCGGCGACATCATCTCCGAGAACCCCGTGTGGTTCCCGACGAACCTCACCTTCAGCCACTTCACGAAGGCCGTCGACGCGGACAACTTCTGGACGCTGGTCGGCAACTCCGTGACGGTGACGGTCTGTTCGGTGCTGATCTCCCTCGTCATCGCCCTGTTCGCCGCCTTCGCCCTCGCCCGGATGCGGTTCAAGGGCAGGCGCGCCTTCATCGTGACGTTCATGCTGGCGCAGATGGCCCCCTGGGAGGTCATGATCATCGCCATCTACATGATCGTCCGCGACGCCGACATGCTGGACAGTCTCGTCCCGCTGACCGCCTTCTACACCGTCATGGTGCTGCCCCTGACCGTCCTGACGCTGCGCGGCTACGTCGCCGCCGTGCCGAAGGAGCTGGAGGAGTCCGCGATGGTCGACGGCTGCACCCGCACCCAGGCCTTCGTCAAGGTCATCTTCCCGCTGCTCGCGCCCGGCCTGATGGCGACCTCGCTGTTCGGCTTCATCACCGCCTGGAACGAGTTCCCGCTGGTCCTGATCCTCAACAAGGCCAACGACAAGCAGACCCTTCCGCTGTGGCTGTCGCAGTTCCAGACCGCCTTCGGTGACGACTGGGGCGCCACCATGGCCGCCTCGTCCCTGTTCGCGCTGCCCATCCTGATCCTCTTCATCTTCCTGCAACGCAAGGCTGTCAGCGGTCTGACCGACGGCGCCGTGAAGGGATGACCCCGCCGATGACCACACTCGCCACCGGCCCTGACACCCTGACCCGGGACGCCCTCGCGGTGCTCCAGCCGGGGTTCGACGGCACCACCGCGCCCGACTGGGTGCGCCGCCGCCTCGGTGAGGGACTCGCCTCCGTCGCCCTGTTCGGCCGCAACGTCGTCACCGAGGAACAGGTCACCGCGCTCACCGGGCAGCTGCGCGCCGAACGGGACGACCTCCTCGTCGCCATCGACGAGGAGAGCGGCGACGTCACCCGCCTCGACGTGCGCACCGGCTCCTCCTTCCCCGGCAACCACGCCCTCGGCGCCGTCGACGACCCCGACCTCACCCGGGCCGTCTCCCGCGAGCTCGGCCGGCGCCTCGCCGCCTGCGGCGTCACCTTCGACTGGGCGCCCTCGGCCGACGTCAACGCCAACCCCGACAACCCCGTCATCGGCGTGCGCTCCTTCGGCGCGAGCACCGACCTGGTCGCCCGGCACACCGCCGCCTGGGTCGAGGGCCTGCAGTCCACCGGCGTCGCCGCCTGCACCAAGCACTTCCCCGGTCACGGCGACACCAACGTCGACTCGCACCACGACGTGCCCCGCATCGACGTCGACACCGACACGCTGTACGCCCGCGAACTGCCCCCGTTCCGCGCGGCCATCGCCGCCGGCACCCGCGCGGTCATGAGCGCGCACATCCTCGTCCCGGCCCTCGACCCCGACCGGCCGGGCACCCTCTCCTCGCGCATCCTCACCGACCTGCTGCGCGGCGAACTCGGCTACCGGGGCCTGATCGTCACCGACGGCATGGAGATGCGCGCGATCTCCGGCACCTACGGCCTGGAGCACGGCGTCGTCCTCGCCATCGCGGCCGGCGCCGACGCCATCTGCGTCGGCGGCGGCCTGTGCGACGAGGGCACCGTCCTCGGCCTGCGGGACGCGCTCGTGGCCGCCGTGCGCTCCGGCGAACTGCCCGAGGAACGGCTCGCCGACGCCGCCGCCCGGGTGCGCGACCTCGCCCGGTGGACCGCCGAGGCCCGCACGGCCGGACCGGACACCGCACCCGACCCCGTGATCGGCCTGATCGCCGCCCGCCGGGCGCTGCGTGTGACCCGCACCGCCGCCGTCGCACCGCTCGACACCCCGGTGCACGTCGCCCAGTTCGAGCCGGCCCGCAACATCGCCGTCGGCGACCAGACCCCCTGGGGCCCGGCCGCCGAACTGCGCCGGCTGCTGCCCGGCACCACCGCCGGCTCGTGCACCGGGGGCGACGCCGCCGCGCAGGCCCTCGCCGCCGCCGACGGCCGCCGCATCGTCGCCGTCGTCCGCGACGAACACCGGCACCCCTGGATGGGCGCCGCCCTCGACACCCTGCTCGCCGCCCGCCCCGACACGATCGTCGTGGAGATGGGCCTGCCCCAGAGCGCCCCGCGCGGCGCCCTGCACATCGCCACCTACGGCGCCGCCCGCGTCTGCGGGGTGGCGGCGGCCGAGGCCGTCGTCGCCGGCTGACCCGAGCGGTCCCCACCGGCCGCCCGCACCTCCGCGGGCGGCCCGCCCGATCTTGCTCTTTTCCCGGATCTCAACCGCACGTGCTCGCACCTGTTCGACCTTGTTTTCCAGAGGAATCGCATGCAGACGCCCCACCCCTTCCTCCACCGCGCCGCCTCGTCCCGCCCCTACTTCAGCGCCGACGGCGAGACCTACCTCACCCCGACCCCCCTGCGCGACCTGAAGAAGTCCCAGCCCCTGCGGGTGCTCTCGGAAGAGGACTTCGCCTTCTGGCAGACGTACGGCTACGTCGTCGTCCGCGAGGCCATCACCCCCGGCGAGGCCAAAGAGCTCCTCGACCTCGCCTGGCAGTTCCAGGGCCTGGACCCCGACGATCCCGAATCCTGGTACGAGGAGCCGGAGTTCCGCTCCGAACTCGACCAGCACCTGTTCATCTACGGCTTCGTGGAGTCGTACCACCACCAGCTCCTCTGGGACAGCCGCCAGAGCCGGCGGGTCCACGACGCCTTCGCCGACGTCTGGGACTGCGAGGAGCTGTGGGTCACCCTCGACCGGCTCAACCTCAACCCGCCCAACATCCGCACCCGTTCCCGCTCCCTGATCGAGCCCACCGACGAAGGCTTCGACATCGAGCTGCACTGGGACGTCGACACCACCCTCGCCGTGCTCCCGCAGCGCGTCCAGGGCATCATCGCCCTGGGCGACACCCGGCCCGAACTCGGCGGCTTCCAGTGCGCCCCGGAGCTCTTCCGCCGCTTCGAGGAGTGGCGCGTGGGCCGGCCCGCCGGCCGCGACCCCGTCCGCCCCGGCACCGACCGAGCCGAGTTCCCGGTGATCCGCCCCGACCTCCAGGCCGGTGACCTGCTGATCTTCAACGGGCTGCTGGCGCACGGCGTCGCACCGAACCTCTCTGACAACGGTGTCCGAGCCGTCCAGTACCTGTCGATGATGCCCGCCCTGGAGGAGCACACCACCCTGCGCGACTCCCGCGTCGACTCCTGGCGCACCCTCGCGACCCCCGACTGGAACGCCACCCTCCTCGGCGACGCCCGCACCCCCGAGGCCGACCGCTACGGCCCCGCCACCCTCACCCCCCTGGGCAGAAGACTCCTCGGCCTGGACTCCTGGACCGCCCCGGCAAAAGAGGCACCGTGAACCGCATCTGCCTCTGCCTGCCCACGAACCGCCCCTGCCCCGCCACCATCGCCGCCCTCCATCAGGAAGCCGGCTACGCGGCCGAGCGGTTCGACGCCGACGTCCAGCTGCTGATCCTCGACTCCTCCGACGCGCGCACCCGCGCCGCCCACACCCGGGTCGTCGCCGAGCTGCCCCGGACGGCCGGCGTCACCGTCCACCACCTCGACGAGGACGCCCAGCGGGTCTTCCTGCTCCGGACGATCGAGCGCGCGGGCCTGCCGGACCCCGACCGGCTGCTCGGCCTCCTGCTCCCGTCCGCCGTCTCCTACGGCGCCTGCACCGACCGCGCCTTCCTGCTCGCCGCCGCCCTCGGCTGCACCTCGCTGCACCGCAGGGACTCCGACAGCGCCTACCAACGCCACGCCGGACAACCGGTGTTCCCCGTCCATCACGAGCTGCCGTTCCTCGGCCGGCCGGCCCAGGAGGCCACCGCCGCCGTCACCCGCACCACCCTCAGCCCGGCCCAGCTGTCCCGCCCGGTCTCCCTCGCCGGAGCCTCCTTCATCGGTGAACTCTCCGTCGACATAGCGGAGATACGCCGCGCGGACGAGGGCGTCTACCACGACGTGGTGAGCCTGTGGGCCCCCGGCGGCTGGCCCGAGGAACGCAAGCGGACCCTGGTGGAGGAGTCCTTCACGGGCGCGGGCACGACGCCCTTCACCGCCGACCTCGCCACCCTCACGGTCGTCGACCCGATGCGCGTCGACATGTGCAACGTCGCCTTCGACCGGGACATCTACGAACGCGTCCCACTGCCCCCCGCCACCGACACCATCGGCAGCGACTACTTCCTCCTGCACCTCGTCCACGACGCCGGCCTGCCCGGCATCCTGCACAACCGCCACATCGAGAACTTCCACACCCCCGAACGCCGCACCGACACCGGCTTCCCGGCCTACCAGCGCCGCTTCGTGAAGTTCCTGCTCTCCATGCTGTACTTCCACGACGTCTACGACCGCATGACCGACGCGGGCGACACCCTGCTGGACACCGGCCACCGTGTCCGCCCCGACCGGATCGTGGAGTTCCTGCGCACGAGCACGGGGCTGGACCGTGCGGAGAACGTGTGGCGGCTGGACAGGGTGGACACGGCGTACCGCAAGCTCGGCGGCCGTTACGCCGCATGCGCCGACCAACTCGCCGCAGACCGTGACCGGTTGCTGGACGAGGCCGAGGCGGACATCGAGTCCTTCGCCCAGCTGATCGAGGCCTGGCCGGCACTGACCGAGGCAGCCACCCGATGAACGCCCCGCACCCGAGCGCTGCTCTCACCACCTCGCTCGCCACCGCCGGAACCGACCGCATCGTCTACGACCTCACCGGCATCGAGCGACAACACGACGCCCTGGCCGCCGAGTTGCCGGACGCCCGCATCCGTTTCGCCCTGAAGGCGTGCCCCGAGGACGAGGTGCTGCGCGCCCTCGCGAAGCGCGGCGCCGGGTTCGACGCGGCGAGCCCCACCGAGATCACCCAAGCGCTCCGTACCGGCGTCACCCCGGCCCGCATCCACTACGGCAACACCGTCAAGTCCGACCACGACATCGCCGAGGCCCACCGCCTGGGTGTCCGCACCTTCGCCACCGACAGCGTCGAGGACGTCCGGGGGATCGCCCGGCACGCCCCCGGTTCCCGGGTGTTCTGCCGCCTCGCCACCAGCGGTGACGGCGCCCTGTGGGGCCTGAACCGCAAGTTCGGCTGCGCCCCCGACGACGCCGTCCGCGTGCTGGAGACGGCCCGCGCGGCCGGACTCACCCCAGCCGGCCTGTCCGTGCACGTCGGCTCCCAGCAGATGACCTGCGAGGCCTGGCAACAGGCCCTCGACACCCTCGCCGAGACCCTGACCACCCTGGCCGGGCGGGGGATCGTACCCGACCACGTCAACCTCGGCGGCGGCCTGCCCGCGCTCGGCTACCGGGACCGCCACGGCAACCCCCTCGACCCACCGCTGGACAAGATCCTCACCGTGCTCCGCGAGGGCATGGACCGGCTGCGGGGCCGCAGCCCCTCCCCGCTCGCCTTCGTCCTGGAGCCCGGCCGCCACCTGGTCGCCGACCACGGCGCCGTCCGCGCCCATGTCTCCCGGCTGACCCGCCGTCGGCAGCCGGACGGCACGGACGTGTACTGGCTCTACCTGAGCTGCGGCAAGTTCAACGGCCTCTACGAGATGGACCAGTTGACGCACCGGATGGTCTTCCCCGGCCACCCCGACGAGGGGGAGCACGTCCACGCGGTCGTCGCCGGGCCCACCTGCGACAGCGACGACGCCTACGGCGACGGCCGCCACCCCGTGCGCGTCCCCGCCTCCCTCACCTCCGGCGACCCGGTCTGGATCCTGTCCGCCGGCGCCTACGCCACCAGCTACATGACCCAGGGCTTCAACGGCATCCGCCCGCTGCCCTGTGTCTGCGTACGCGGCCAGGAAGGACACGACTGACATGCGAGACCTCATACGGGAGGTCACCGAGGCCGACTGGCCCCAGGTGGCGGCCCTGGAGGCCGAGGCGTACGCGGGCACCTCGCTCACCGAGGGCGAGGCCGCGCTGCGGTCCCGGGCCGCGGCCGGCACCTGCCTCGTCCTGGAGCGGGGCGGCCGGGTCGCGGGCTACGTCCTGGCCCTGCCGTACCCGAGATTCCGCTGTCCCGACCTGACGCGCCCCGAGGACACGGCTCCCTGTTCCGCCAACCTCCATCTGCACGACATCGTCATCGCGACACCCCAGCGCCGACGAGGACTCGGCACCCGCCTCGTCCGCCACCTGACGGACCTGGCCCGGGCACGCGGCTTCGCGACCATGTCGCTGGTCGCGGTCGCCGGCAAGGAGCCCTTCTGGCGGTCCAAGGGCTACCGCCCCCACCCCGAGGCGAGCCCGCCCGCCGGCTACGGCGGCGGCGCGGTCTACATGTCGGCACGGCTGACCGCGCTGCGGGAGGCGAGCTGATGACGGCGCCCTCCTACGCGCGCGCCAAGTGGTCCATCGCCGCGCTCTTCTGCTTCCTCGGGTTCCAGTACGGCACCTGGGTCTCGCGCCTGCCCGCGCTGAAGACCCGCCTGGACCTCGGGGCCGGGGAGGTGGGCCTGCTGCTGATGGCCTGCGGGGCCGGGGCGGCGGCCTCCTTCCCGCTGGTCGCCGTCCTGATGCGGCGCCTCGGCTCCCGGCGCCTGTCGCTCGCCTCGGCCGCGTGCCTGACCGCCGTCCTGGCCGCGCTGTCGGCCGTACCGGACTACCCGCTGGCCCTGCTCGCCGTCTGCGCGGACGGCGTCCTGGTCGGCTGCCTCAACGTCGCCATGAACGCCCAGGGCGCCGCGCTGGAGAAGACGTACGAGCGCACCGCGATGTCCCAGCTGCACGCCACCTTCAGCGCGGGCCTGCTCGCCGCCGCCCTGCTGACCTCGGGCGTGACCACGCTCACGGCGTCCGTCCCGGCCCATTTCGCCCTCGCCGGCGCCCTGTTGCTGCTTCTGCTCGCCGTCGCCCGCCCCGCCCTGCTGCGCCACACGGACCCGGCGACCCCCGGCGAGCCGAAGCGGAAGGGCCGTTGGACCCTGCCCTCGGCGACCACGCTCCTCATGGGCTGCGCGATGGCCTTCGGCACGATCACCGAGGGCGCCATGAACGACTGGTCGACCCTCTATCTGAAGGACGTCGTCAAGGCGTCCGCGACGGTCGCGCCCCTGGGCATCGCGGTCGTCTCCGTGATGATGCTGCTGGCCCGGGTGTGCGCGGACCGCTGGCGCACCCGCTGGGGCGACGGCCGGGTGGTCCGGGTCGGCAGCGCGGTCGCCGCCGCCGGCCTGGCCGTCGCCCTGGCGGCCGGGGGAGTGGTCCCCACCCTCCTCGGCTTCGCCTGCGTCGGCCTCGGCGCCGCCGCCGTCACCCCGTGCGTCTACGTCGCCGCCGCCGGCCACGGCTCGGACGCACTGGCCCTGGTCGCCGCGATGGGCACCACGGGCCTGCTGGCCGGGCCCGCCCTGATCGGCTTCGTCGCGAGCGCGGCGAACCTGACCCTGGGCATGGCCCTGGTCGCCGCCTCCGCCCTCACCGTCACCCTGACGGCGTTCCGCATCCCGTGGCGCACCCGGGAGCCTGCCCCGCAGGAGGGAGGGAACCTGCCACCGGTCGCGGTGCCGTAACGGCTCCGGCCGGGCTGCGCCGGCTGCCACGGCGCGCCGGGGCGGGTGGGGCGGGCGCCGGCGGTGAGCCGGAGGGCGTGGACGGGCTGCCCGCCGGGGACGGGACCGAGGCAGGTGCGGCTGGGCCGGTGGCGATGACGTGGACGACGGTGCCCGGCGGCGCACCGTCGATCTGCTGGCGGAGGCGGAGCAGCAGGGTGACGCGGAGCAGGCCGGTGCCGTCGACGATCAGGCCGGCGTCGAGCGGCGGGGCCGGCCGCGTCACCGGCCGGCCGCCGCCGCGTCCGAGAGCAGGTCCGGGCCACGGGAGGCGACCAGCCGGGCGGTGCCCTCGGCGAGGCGGTAGGACAGGCCCACGACCCCCGTGCGTTCGGCGGCGACCTGGTCGGCCAGTTCCCGGGAGCGTTCCAGGAGGAAGTCGACGGTCTGCCGGACGCGGGTGTCGATGGAGCCGTCGTCGTCGCCGACACCGGCGGCCTGGGCGGCCAGCACGCCCGGGGTCACACGCTCCATCACGTCCCGCAGGTATCCGCGACCGCGCCGCAGGCGCCGTGGCCGAGGACCACGACCAGGGGGCAGTCCAGCACGCTCACCCCGTACTCGATGCTGCCCAGCACCTCCGGTCCCGCCGCGTGCCCGGCGGTGCGCACGACGAACAGGTCGCCCGGCCCCTGGTCGAAGATGATCTCGGCGGCCGGCCGGGAGTCGGAACAGCCGGCCAGGAGTGGCCGAAGGCGTCGCGCGGCGTCGCCGGGGCGGGGCGGCTCATGGCCGCAGGGTACGGCCTGCCGGCCGTGGCCGCGCCGCTGGTGTGGCGTTCCCCGCCGGGACCGGGGTGGCGGCTTACGCTCGCACTCGGACCGATCGCGCTCGTCGGAGCCGTCGGGGCCGGGCGCCGCACGGACGAACACCGGGAGAGGGAGCGCGGGTGACGTCACGTCGACGATTCCTCGGAGTGACGGCCGGGGTCACCACCGGCCTCGCCGTACCCGCCGGATCGGCGGCCTGCGCGACGTGGTCGGGCGACCGCAAGGGCACCGTCCTGGCCAGCCGGATCCGCCCGCCCCGGCAGTTCGTGACGCCACTGCCCGTGCCACCACGTGCCCGCCCCGCGCGGACGACGGACGGCACCGACGTCTACGACATCACCCAGCGCGAGGGGGCCGTGGAGATCGTCCCCGGACTGAGGACGACCGTCTGGGGCTACGACGGCATCTTCCCCGGCCCCACCTTCACCGCCCGTTCCGGCCGGAGGATGGAGGTACGGGTCCGCAACCGGCTCTCCGTGCCCACCTCCCTGCATCTGCACGGGGGCGTCACCCCGCCGCACTCGGACGGCTACCCGACCGATGTGCTGGTGCCCGCGCGGTGCGGCGCCGCGTTCGGGGCGGCGGGGACGACGCACGGCAGCACGGGCGGGTCGCGCGCACCCGCCGTCGACTGGACGGTCTCGCGGGGCTACCGGACCTACACCTACCCGCTGGACCAGCGGGCGGCGACGCTCTGGTACCACGACCACCGGATGGACTTCAGCGCCCCGCAGGTCTGGCGCGGCCTGGCCGGGATGTTCCTCGTCCACGACCGGGAGGAGGACGCGCTCCCGCTGCCCGGCGGCGAGCGGGACATCCCCCTGATGATCTGCGACCGCTCCTTCGAGGCGGACGGGTCCTTCCGCTACCCGGGCCACTCGCCGACCTGCGCCGGCACCCCGGGCGTCCAGGACGCGTACATGGACGGTGTGTTGGGTGACGTACAGCTGGTGAACGGAGCACCGTGGCCGGAGGCGGAGGTCTCGGCGACCCGTCACCGCCTGCGGCTGCTGAACGCCTCCAACGCCCGCCGCTACCACCTGGTGCTGGAGAAGGAGCACGGCGGCCGGCTCCCCTTCACACAGATCGGCGGCGACGGTGGTCTGCTGGCCGCGCCGCAGCGCCTGGCCGGCATCCCCGTCTCACCGGCGGAACGCTTCGACGTGGTCGTGGACTTCACCGGCTGCCCGGTGGGGAGCGTGGTCACCCTGGCCAACACCCTGGCGAACGGCCGTATGCGCCAGGTCATGCGCTTCCGGATCGCCCGCAGGGCGAAGGACCCGAGCCGCGTCCCGGCCCGTCTCTCGCGCCTCACGGTCCTGCGTCCGGCGTCCGCCGTCGCCACCCGGCACTTCGACTTCCGCCGCTCCGGCGCCGTGTGGACCATCAACGGCCGCCCCTTCAGCACCTCGGAGTTCCTGGCCCGCCCGCGCCTGGGCACCGTCGAACGCTGGCGCTTCACCAGCGACCTCCACCACCCGGTGCATCTGCACATGGCCCACTTCCAGGTGCTGTCACGCGCCGGACGCGCACCCGAGCCCACCGACGCCGGCTGGAAGGACACGGTCGACGTCCGCCCCCATGAGGCCGTGGACGTACTGGTCCGCTTCCGCGGCTACCGGGGCCGGTACATGCTGCACTGCCACAACCTGGAGCACGAGGACATGGCGATGATGGCCAACTACCAGGTGGTGTGAGGCGTACGCCCCGCGGGCCCGAGCCGGGGGCAGGCGGGCGGGCGGCCCGGGTCAGCCCTGGTAGGCCGGCAGCGCCGTCATTCCGGCCTCGCCGTGGTAGGCGTTGTGGCAGTGCAGCGCGCGGGCCGTTCGTGCCGAGCTGGTAGGTGTGGGCGTGCAGGTGCATCGGATGCCACATGGTGGTGGTGTCGACGAAGTCCAGCCGGACCCGCTCGCCCCGCCGGAACCGGTGCGGACCACGGCCATGCCGTCGGCGTTCCTGCCCTCGGTGAGGGGGCCAGGACGTCGTACCGCTCGCCCATGCCGACGAGCAGGGCGTCCGCCTGCTGGTGCCGGACCGGGAAGCCGTCGGTGTGGGTGACGGTCAGCCTGTGCCGGGACGCGGCCGTTGACCAGGTGGCAGGGGTACGCGACGTCGCCTGCGTCCCCGCCGGGCAACTCGCTCCCGGCGCCCATGAGCATGAACGTCGTCGGCATGCCGCCGGAACCCGACGACGAGGCGCTCGCCCTGCCCGAACGGCCGCCGCTCATGCTCATGCCGCCCATGCCGTGCCTGAGCTTCGGGGGGTGCCGGTGACACCGTCGCCCCACTCGTCGTACAGGCCCCGGTCGGGCTGCACGCCGAGGTGCCCGGGTGTAGGCCGATGCCGTGCCAGTGGACGGACGTCGTGGTGTTGTCCGGCAGCTGGTCGGAGAGCTCGGCGGCGAGGGTGTCGCCGGCCGTCAGGGTGAGGTGCTGCACCGTGCCGGTGCTCTTGCGTTTCCTGTCGGTGGCGGCGACCACCTCGCCGCCGGGGCCGACCAGGGAGGTGGTGCCGTGGGAGCTGCCGCACGCGGCGAGCGCGCATGCGGCAGCGGGCCGCGGGGCGGCGGGCCCAGGGGTGTCGTTTGGATCACCCCGGCGTCGCGGGGTCCGGCACGCACTCCCCCAGAGGGGGGACCCCAGCGGGAGGGGCCCGATGACCCTGCTCGGGTCGGCCGGACCGCACTGCGCATCACGGCCGGCCTGATCCGAACGACACCCTCTGGACCAGCGGTCGGGACCGGACGGAGAGGTCCGGCGGCGCGCGGTGCGAGACTCCGGACGGGCTGCGCCCGTCGCGGACGCCGGGCGCGGGAGTGCCCTGGACGGTGTGGGCCAGGGCGGACGGCGGCGCGAGCAGCCGCGGCGTGCCCACGTCCCCGGACGAGCAGTGCTGCATGGCGGGGCCGGAGCAGGCACCGCCACCGCCATGGTCCATGGCCGGGCCGGCCGCCCGAACGGCCTCGTGGTGTCCGGCCCGAGCGGTCGCGCGTCCCGACGCCGCGAGCAGCGCCACGCCGGCGGCCCACGTCCAGCACGGTGCGCCGCCGCGGGGGCTGATCCGCCGGTACGTCGCCGCTGTCATCGCCTTCCGCATCCGCATCGCCTGCCGGGATCGTCCCTGTACCGCGGAGGGGTACCGTGCCGACGGCGAAGCCCTCCTCCCTTCCGGCCTCGCGTTCATGCAGGGCGGGAAGGGAGGAGGGCGGCAGTCTTTCGTCAGGTGCTCAGATGTCCCGGAAGATCTCGATCTGCGCCCCCACGGAGTTCAGCCGCTCCGCGAGATCCTCGTAACCCCGGTTGATGACATACACGTTGCGCAGCACCGACGTGCCCTCCGCCGCCATCATGGCCAGCAGGACGACCACGGCGGGGCGCAGGGCCGGCGGGCACATCATCTCGGCGGCGCGCCAGCGGGTCGGGCCCTCGACCAGGACCCGGTGCGGGTCGAGGAGCTGGAGGCGGCCGCCGAGGCGGTTGAGGTCGGTGAGGTAGATCGCACGGTTGTCGTAGACCCAGTCGTGGATGAGGGTCTGGCCCTGCGCGGTCGCCGCGATCGCCGCGAAGAACGGGACGTTGTCGATGTTCAGACCCGGGAAGGGCATCGGGTGGATCTTGTCGATCGGGGCTTCGAGTTTGGAGGGGCGGACCGTGAGGTCGACCAGGCGCGTACGGCCGTTGTCCGCGCAGTACTCGGGGCTGCGGTCGTGGTCGAGGCCCATCTCCTCCAGGACCGCCAGCTCGATCTCCAGGAACTCGATGGGGACCCGGCGCACCGTCAGCTCCGACTCCGTCACGACGGCGGCGGCCAGCAGGCTCATCGCCTCGACCGGGTCCTCGGAGGGGGAGTAGTCCACGTCGACGTCGATGTTCGGCACGCCGTGCACGGTCAGCGTCGTCGTGCCGATGCCCTCGACCTTGACGCCGAGCGTCTCCAGGAAGAAGCACAGGTCCTGGACCATGTAGTTGGAGGAGGCGTTGCGGATGACGGTCACGCCGTCGTGCCGGGCGGCGGCCAGCAGCGCGTTCTCGGTCACGGTGTCGCCGCGCTCGGTCAGCACGATCGGACGGTCGGGGCGGACCCTGCGGTCGACCCGCGCGTGGTACTGCCCCTCGGTGGCCGCGATGTCCAGACCGAACCGGCGCAGCGCGATCATGTGCGGCTCGATGGTCCGCGTGCCGAGGTCGCAGCCGCCGGCGTACGGCAGCTTGAAGGCGTCCATGCGGTGCAGCAGCGGGCCGAGGAACATGATGATCGAGCGGGTGCGCACGGCCGCCTCGGCGTCGATCGCCGCCATCTCCAGCTCGGCCGGCGGCACCAGTTCGAGGTCGACGCCGTCGTTGATCCAGCGGGTGCGCACGCCGATGGAGTTCAGCACCTCCAGGAGGCGGTACACCTCCTCGATGCGGGCCACGCGGCGCAGCACCGTGCGCCCCTTGTTGAGCAGCGAGGCGCACAGCAGGGCCACGCAGGCGTTCTTGCTCGTCTTCACGTCGATGGCACCGGACAGCCGGCGGCCGCCGACGACACGCAGATGCATCGGACCGGCGTACCCCAGCGACACGATCTCGCTGTCCAGCGCCTCACCGATGCGCGCGATCATCTCAAGGCTGATGTTCTGGTTGCCCCGCTCGATGCGGTTGACCGCGCTCTGGCTGGTGCCGAGCGCCTCCGCGAGCTGCGTCTGTGTCCAGCCACGGTGTTGCCGGGCGTCACGGATGAGCTTGCCGATGCGTACGAGGTAGTCGTCTGACATGAGGCTGAGGCTATCTCAGATATGAGATGGCGCCCGCCAGGGGGGTCCATTCGGGTGATGTCGCGTCAATGACCAGTGATTTTACGGGTGATGCAACCGTCTGGGTGATTTGTCCGTTAGTCGTGGTTGGTTGTGAATGCGGGGAACATCTGGTTCGTGCCGCCGGGAAGCGGCAGGGCTCGGCCCGACCCGGCATGACCATCCGGCGGCCATGTACTAGAGTTATCTCGACATCGAGATATCTGCCAGGCGCACCGCACCCCGCCCACCCGCTAAGGGTTACCTAACTTAGCCTTACCTTAGCGGATCGGTCAGACCGGCGTGGCGGCACGATGACGGTGGTACGCGCACATCAATGAAGGAGACTGTCGTGTCGGCGAACAGCTTCGACGCCCGCAGCACGCTGCAGGTGGGCGACGAGTCGTACGAGATCTTCCGGCTGGACAAGGTGGAAGGCTCGGCCCGCCTTCCGTACAGCCTGAAGGTGCTGCTGGAGAACCTGCTCCGCACCGAGGACGGCGCGAACATCACCGCCGACCACATCCGTGCCCTCGGCGGCTGGGACTCGCAGGCCCAGCCCAGCCAGGAGATCCAGTTCACGCCGGCCCGCGTGATCATGCAGGACTTCACCGGCGTCCCGTGCGTCGTGGACCTCGCGACCATGCGTGAGGCCGTGAAGGAGCTGGGCGGCGACCCGGCGAAGATCAACCCGCTGGCTCCGGCCGAGCTGGTCATCGACCACTCCGTCATCGCCGACAAGTTCGGCACCAACGACGCCTTCAAGCAGAACGTCGAGCTGGAGTACGGCCGCAACAAGGAGCGCTACCAGTTCCTGCGCTGGGGCCAGACCGCTTTCGACGAGTTCAAGGTCGTCCCGCCGGGCACCGGCATCGTCCACCAGGTGAACATCGAGCACCTGGCCCGGACCGTCATGGTCCGTAACGGTCAGGCCTACCCCGACACCCTGGTCGGCACCGACTCGCACACCACCATGGTCAACGGCCTCGGCGTCCTCGGCTGGGGCGTCGGCGGCATCGAGGCCGAGGCCGCCATGCTCGGCCAGCCGGTCTCCATGCTCATCCCGCGCGTCGTCGGCTTCAAGCTGACCGGTGAGCTGAAGCCGGGCACGACCGCCACCGACCTCGTGCTCACCATCACCGAGATGCTCCGCAAGCACGGTGTGGTCGGCAAGTTCGTCGAGTTCTACGGCGAGGGCGTCGCCGCCACCTCCCTGGCCAACCGCGCCACCATCGGCAACATGTCGCCGGAGTTCGGCTCCACCGCCGCGATCTTCCCGATCGACGGCGAGACCCTGAACTACCTGCGCCTGACCGGCCGCAGCGACCAGCAGGTCGCGCTCGTCGAGGCGTACGCCAAGGAGCAGGGCCTCTGGCTCGACCCGGCGGCCGAGCCCGACTTCTCCGAGAAGCTGGAGCTGGACCTCTCCACGGTCGTCCCGTCGATCGCCGGTCCGAAGCGTCCGCAGGACCGCATCGTCCTCGCGAACGCCGCCCAGCAGTTCGCGCTCGACGTCCGCAACTACGTGGACACCGCCGACGAGGCGGGCAAGGAGTCCTTCCCGGCCTCCGACGCCCCGGCGTCCGTCAACGGCGTCCCGTCCAACCCGGTCACCGTGACCGCCCCCGACGGCACGTCGTACGAGATCGACCACGGCGCGGTCACCGTCGCGGCCATCACCTCCTGCACCAACACCTCGAACCCGTACGTCATGGTCGCCGCCGCGCTCGTGGCCAAGAAGGCGGTCGAGAAGGGCCTGACCCGCAAGCCCTGGGTCAAGACCACCCTCGCCCCGGGCTCCAAGGTCGTCACCGACTACTTCGAGAAGGCGGGCCTGACCCCGTACCTCGACAAGGTCGGCTTCAACCTGGTCGGTTACGGCTGCACCACCTGCATCGGCAACTCCGGCCCGCTGCCGGAGGAGGTCTCCAAGGCCGTCAACGACCAC
This sequence comes from Streptomyces sp. MUSC 14, assembly GCF_001866675.1. Classification (NCBI taxonomy): domain Bacteria; kingdom Bacillati; phylum Actinomycetota; class Actinomycetes; order Kitasatosporales; family Streptomycetaceae; genus Streptomyces; species Streptomyces sp. MUSC 14. The sequence goes on along the minus strand of NZ_MLYN01000035.1, from coordinate 33,163 downwards.
GACCTCGCGGTCACCTCGGTTCTCTCCGGCAACCGGAACTTCGAGGGCCGGATCAACCCCGACGTCAAGATGAACTACCTGGCCTCCCCGCCGCTGGTCGTCGCGTACGCCCTGGCGGGCTCCATGAAGGTGGACATCACCAAGGACGCCCTCGGCACCGACCAGGACGGCAAGCCGGTCTACCTGTCGGACATCTGGCCGACCGAGGCCGAGGTCAACGACGTCGTCGCCAACGCGATCGGCGAGGACATGTTCAACAAGTCCTACTCCGACGTCTTCGCCGGCGACGCCCAGTGGCAGTCCCTCCCGGTCCCGACCGGCAACACCTTCGAGTGGGACACCGAGTCCACCTACGTGCGCAAGCCCCCGTACTTCGAGGGCATGGGCATGGAGCCGGCTCCGGTCGAGGACATCGCGGGCGCCCGCGTCCTCGCCAAGCTCGGCGACTCGGTCACCACCGACCACATCTCGCCCGCCGGTGCCATCAAGGCCGACACCCCGGCCGGCCAGTACCTCACCGAGCACGGTGTGGAGCGTCGTGACTTCAACTCCTACGGCTCCCGCCGAGGCAACCACGAGGTCATGATCCGCGGCACGTTCGCCAACATCCGCCTGCGCAACCAGATCGCGCCGGGCACCGAGGGCGGCTACACCCGCGACTTCACCCAGGCCGACGCGCCGGTGTCGTTCATCTACGACGCCTCGCGCAACTACATCGAGCAGGGCATCCCGCTGGTCGTCCTGGCCGGCAAGGAGTACGGCTCCGGCTCGTCCCGCGACTGGGCCGCCAAGGGCACCGCGCTCCTCGGCGTCAAGGCCGTCATCGCCGAGTCGTACGAGCGCATCCACCGCTCGAACCTCATCGGCATGGGCGTCCTGCCGCTCCAGTTCCCGGAGGGCCAGTCCGCCGAGTCCCTCGGCCTGACCGGTGAGGAGACCTTCTCCTTCGCCGGCGTCACCGAGCTGAACAACGGCACCACGCCGCGCACGGTCAAGGTCACCACCGACACGGGCGTCGAGTTCGACGCGGTCGTCCGCATCGACACCCCCGGTGAGGCCGACTACTACCGCAACGGCGGCATCATGCAGTACGTGCTGCGCAACCTGATCCGCAAGTAGGCGGCAGCGCAGGGCGGTTGAGGGCCGCCTCCCCGGTGACGGGGAGGCGGCCCTTCGCCGTACCCGGGTCAGGTCATCACCGACCCTCAGGCTGAACACAGGGTTCCCCCAGCGAACCGGAACAGAATCCCGGAGATGAGCCCACGGCCGAGGGGCCGCTCGCTGCGTACCCGCCTCCTGCTCCTCGTCACCACCACCCTCGCCGGCGTCTGCGCCGTCCTCGCCCTCACCGCCGTCCCCGCCCAACGCGCCTTCCTCATGGGCGCGTTGGACGACCGGGTCGGTGCCGCCGCAGCGGCCGGCGCCGCCCGCCACCCGGCCCGCCCCGCCGGCCTCGCCTTCCTCGGCACCGGCGGCCACCCGGACGGACTGCTCGCCGCCCGCTTCGACACCGGCGGTGTCGTCCTGGCCGCCGAGGTCGTCCGCGCGGACGACGGCCCGCGCCCGCTCGGCGCCGCCCAGCGCGCCGCGCTCACCGGTGTGCCCGACGACGGCTCGGCCCACACCCGCACCGTCCCCGGGCTCGGCACCTACCGCGTCACCGCCCTCGACGCCGACGGCGTTCGAGTCCTGGCCGGCCTGCCCCAGGACGACGTACGGCACACCCTCGGCCGGCTCGTGCGCATCGAGGCCGCGGCCGCCGGTACCGTCCTCCTCCTCGCGAGCGCCGGCTGCGCCCTCGCCGTCCGCCGCCGGCTGCACCCGCTCGGCGATCGCGGCCGCCCACCGGGGCCGCCTCGACGTCCGCAGCGAGCCGGGCCGCACCGAGTTCCGCATCGAGCTCCCCGCCGCGCGGCAGCCCCGCCGGACCGGCCCCGCGGCGGGCTACGGCAGCGCCTGCTCCGCCCAGATCACCTTGCCCTGAGGGCTGTACCGGACACCCCAGCGCTCGGTCATCTGCGACACCAGGAACAGCCCTCGCCCGCCCTCGTCGGTCGTCGCGGCGTACCGCAGATGCGGGGAGGTGTTGCTCCCGTCGGACACCTCGCAGATCAGCGCCCGGTCGCGGATCAGCCGCAGCCCGATCGGATCGGATCCGTAGCGGATGGCGTTGGTGACCAGCTCGCTCAGCACGAGTTCCGTGGCGAAGCCCAGCTCGGCGAGGCCCCACTCCTCCATCTTCTCGGCCACGGCCAGGCGCATGTCCGACACGGCGGCCGGATCGCGGGGCACGTCCCACTCGGCCACCTGGTCGGGCGCCAGCGCCCGGGTGCGCGCGACGAGCACCGCGACGTCGTCCGTGGGCCGCCCGGGCAGCAGCTCGTCCAGCACCGCCTGGCACATCTCGTCCGGCGAGCGGTCCGGGTGGCGGGCCAGCGACTGCCGCAGCAGCTCCATGCCCACGTCCAGGTCGCGGGTGCGGTCCTCGATCAGACCGTCGGTGTAGAGCACCAGCCGGGTGTCCTCGGCCAGCTCCAGCTCGGCCGTCTGGAACGGCATGCCCCCGATGCCGAGCGGGGGTCCGGCCGGCAGATCGGCGAAGGTGACGCTGCCGTCGGGGTGGACCAGCGCCGGTGCCAGATGCCCCGCCCGTGCCATGGTGCAGCGGCGTGTCACCGGGTCGTAGATCGCGTACAGACAGGTCGCGCCGGTGATCTCCCCGGTCGCCTCGGCACTGGCCTCGTCCTGGTCGATCCGGCCGACGAGGTCGTCGAGATGGCTCAGCAGCTCGTCGGGCGGCAGATCGAGGGTGGAGAAGTTGTGCACCGCGGTGCGCAGCCGTCCCATGGTTGCGGCCGCGTGCAGACCGTGGCCGACGACGTCGCCGACGACCAGCGCCACCCGGCCGCCCGGCAGGGGGATCACGTCGAACCAGTCACCGCTCACCCCGGACTGCGCGGGCAGGTAGCGGTAGCCGACGTCGAGCGCGCTCTGCTCGGGCAGCGCGCGCGGCAGCAGGCTGCGCTGCAGGGTGACCGCCAGCGCGTGCTCGCGGGCGTAGCGGCGGGCGTTGTCGATGCTGACCGCGGCGCGCGCCACCAGCTCCTCGGCCAGCGACACGTCCTCCTCGTCGAAGGGGTCCCGCTTGGCCCGGTAGAAGTTCGCCATGCCGAGGACGACACCGCGGGCGCGGATCGGGGCGACGATCAGCGACTGGATGCCGTACTCCAGGACCGCGCGCGTGCGCTCGGGATCCTGGGCCTGCCAGTCCGGTGCGGCGGACAGGTCGGCCACCAGCTCGGAGCGGCCGCTGCCGTACCCCCGGGCCTGGGGCGTGACCGGCAGGAAATCGATGAGCCGGTCCTTCTCGTAGAGCGGGTGGTCGTCCCGGATCCCGCGCATGGCGATGCGCCGCAGGTCCGTCGCGGTGGCGGCCGGCTCGTCGCCGTACAGCACGGCGTCGGCCAGGTCCACGGTGACGAAGTCGGCGAACCGCGGCACGGCGACCCGCGCCAGCTCGTCCGCGGTACTCCCCACGTCGAGGGTGGTGCCGATGCCCACACCGGCGTCGTAGAGCAGCTTGAGCCGCTCCCGGGCGACCTCCGCCCGGCCGGACAGGGCCTGGAGCTCGGTGGTGTCGCGCAGGGTCACCACGGTGCCCCCAGGGCCTCCGGCGCTGTCGGTGGGGCGCTGGTTGACCGCCAGCAGCCGATCCCCGGCGAAGAGCACCTCGTCGGTGGCCTCGCGCCGCGAGACGAGCAGCTCCACGACGTCCGGATCGAGGTCCGGCAGCCGGGCCGGGTGCCGCCCCTCGACCTCGGCGGGCAGGTCCAGCAGCCGCTTGGCCTCGTCGTTGACCAGCAGCAGCCGGCCGTCGGCACCGACGATGAGCACGCCTTCGCGCACGGAGTGCAGCACCGTGTCGTGGTGCTCGTACATGCGGGTCATCTCGTCCGGGGCCAGGCTGTGGGTCTGCCGCCGCAGGCGCCTGCCCACCAGGGCCGTGCCCCCGGTCGACGCCACGAGCGCTCCGGCTCCCGCCGCCAGGATGATCGGCAGCTGCCGGTCCACCGCGTTGGTGATGTTCTTGACCTTCAGCCCGGCGGAGACGAGGGCGACCACCTTGCCCTGGGCGTCGTCGACCGGAACGGTCGCCTGCTCCTCGTGGCCGAGCGGGCCGTGGACGCTCTCGGTGTAGACCTTGCCGGCCAGCGACGGCGCGATCTGGCCCACGAACCGCTTCCCGATCTTGCTGGGCAGCGGGTGTGTGTAGCGGATGCCGTGCGTGTTCATGACGACGATGAAGTCGACGCCTGCGGCCTTGCGCGTCCTCTCGGTGATCGGCTGGAGGATTTTGGACGGATCGGGCGTCCGCAGCGCCTGAAGGAGGCCGGGGGAGTGGGCGAACGTCTGCGCCACGGCGACGGAGCGGCGCCTGGCCTCGGCCCCGGTGTCCCGTTGCGACTGGAGGAACAGGGCAAGGACTCCGCAGATGACGAGTACCACGACCAGCGCCACTTGCAGGACCATGACCTGCCCGGCGACGCTCCGCGGGCTCTTGCCGATCACAGAGCGCCAGGAGAGACGCCCGAATCGCTCAGGCATGTCCGACATGCGGCCTTTGTAGCACTCATGTTCGTCGGGTGGCTATGGCTGGTCCGTGAGCCGGACAGCTCTGGGCGGACCCGGTGCTCAGGATGCACCGGGTCCGCGAGCCGGGCGGGTGAGGGGGGTGGGTGTGTCCGCCCGGATGGTGTCGGCCTACGGCGACAACGTTGTCTGGGTCCGTCCCTGACTTTACCGGCCCGAGCGCGAAGGGCGTCAACCCGCTTGAGGTAGCTCGACCGGGTGATCCGGGGCGCGTCGGCCCCGGCGTGCGCGGTCCTCCGTGGTACGGGTGGCGCACAGCGCTGTCCCTGCGTCGTGTGCGCCCGGTGGTGCGCCACCCGACCGTAGGAGGAGGGGCCGCGTCAGGCCAGCAGCTCCACCTCCGCCAGTGTCGACGCACGGTCCAGCACCAGCCGGTACTTCGCGTACGTGCCCGGCGTCGCGATGGTGAACGCGCGTGTCTGGCGGTCCCAGGGGAACGCCTCGGCGGAGCGGTGGTCCAGGGTCTGCCACGTGGTGCCGTCGGCCGAGCCCTGGAGGGTCCAGCCGGTCGGCGCCTTCGTGTGGTCGGCCGGGGACGTCAGGGTGTACTGGACGGGCTTGACCGCGTGGTCGACCGGGAGGTCCACCGAGGTGACCGTGGCCTCGGTCGCCGACGTGTTGTCGAACAGCGGTCCGTCGCCCTTCAGCACGTCCGCCCGGGGCACCGGTGCCTTGTCGCCCTGGGTCAGGGAGACCGGCCCCGCGTTCTCGCCCGTGCCCCACGCCGACGGCCGGGCGCCCATGGAGAACACGAGCTCGCCGCCCCTGGACAGCATCGAGTGGGGGAGCGAAGTGGAGTTCCAGGGGCGGCCGTTGAAGGTCACGCCCTGGATGTAGACGTTCTTCGCGCTGTTCCCCGGCGCCTTGATCACCAGGTCCCGGCCGTTCTCCAGGTGCACGGTGACCTGCTTGAACAGCGGGGAGCCGATGGAGTAGTCACCGCTGCCGGGCACCAGGGGGTAGAAGCCGAGCGCCGAGAAGAGGTACCAGCCCGACTGCTCGCCGTTGTCCTCGTCGCCGTGGTATCCCTGCCCGATCTCGCTGCCGAGGTAGAGCCGGGAGAGGATCTCGCGGACCGCCGCCTGGGTCTTCCAGGGCTGCCCGGCCGCGTCGTACAGGTACGGGATGTGGTGCGCGGGCTGGTTGGACTGCCCGAGCATGCCCATGCGGACGTCGCGCGCCTCGGTCATCTCGTGGATGACACCGCCGTAGGACCCGGCGAACTCGGGGGAAGCCGTCTCCGGGGTCGAGAAGAACGTGTCCAGCTTGGTCGCGAGGCCCTGCCGGCCGCCGTACAGATCGGCCAGGCCACGGGTGTCCTGCGGGACGGTGAAGGCCATGCCCCAGCCGTTGGTCTCCGTGTAGTCGTAGCCCCACACGCGCGGGTCGTACGCCGACGGGGCCAGCCGCCGGTTCCCCTGGTCGTCCCGGCCCTGGAAGAAGCCCACCTCGGGGTCGAACAGGTTCACGTAGTCGCGGGCCCGGTTGAGGAAGTACTCCGACTCCTCCTTGTAGTGCTTCTGGCCCGTCTTCCTGTAGAGCGCCTCGCCCATCCGCGCGATGCCGTAGTCGTTGATGTACCCCTCCATCGCCCACGACAGGCCCTCGGTGGTGGAGGTGCTGGTGTAGCCGAGGAACGGCGAGGTGGCCATGCCCTTGCGGCCCACGCCCGACATCGGCGGGACGACGGTCGCGTTCTTCAGGGCCGCCTGGTACGCCGCCTCCGCGTCGAAGCGCACGCCCTTGACGTAGGCGTCGGCGAACGCCACGTCCGAGGAGGTGCCGGTCATCAGGTCGGCGTAGCCGGGCGAGGACCAGCGGGAGGTCCAGCCGCCGTCCTTGTACTGCTGCACGAACCCGTCGATCATCGCCCCCGCCTGAGTGGGCGTCAGGAAGGAGTACGCCGGCCACGTGGTCCGATAGGTGTCCCAGAAGCCGTTGTTGACGTACACCTGGCCGTCGACGATCTTCGCGCCGGTGTGCGTCGGGGTGTCCTGGCCCTGCATGGGGGAGAAGGGGGAGGCGTACTGGTCCTTCCCGTTCACCTTCTCGAAGCCCGAGTTGGGGTACAGGTACAGCCGGTACATGCTGGAGTACAGCGTGGTCAGCTGGTCCGGGGTCGCCCCCCGCACCTCGACCTTGCCGAGCAGCTTGTCCCAGGTGCGCTGGGCCCGGGCCTTCACCGTGTCGAAGGAGGTGCCGTCCGGGATCTCCTGGCGCAGGTTGTCCTTGGCCTGGTCGACGCTGATCAGCGAGGTCGCCAGGCGCAGGGTGACCGTGTGGTCCGCGCCCGCGTCGAACCGCAGATAGCCCTTCACCCCGCTCGAACCGCCGTCCGTCACCGGCTTGTCGAACGTGCCGTACACGAACAGCCGGGTCGCCCCCGTCGACAGGCCGGACTTCACGTCCGAGTAGCCGGTGACGGTCCCGTGCTCCTGGTCGAGGGTCAGGCCGGCCTGCTCGGTGACGTTGTCGAAGAGCACGCTCGCGTCGTCGCCGGGGTAGGTGAAGCGCAGCGCCGCCGCATGGTCGGTCGGGGTCATCTCGGCCTTGAGGCCGTTCTCGAACCGGACCCCGTAGTAGTACGGCCGCGCGGTCTCGTTCTCGTGCCGGAAGGGCAGTTGGCGCGCCTCGCGCCCGGTGTCCGGGGTGCCGGCCGCGGCCGACGGCATCAGCTGGAAGGTCTGCCGGTCGCCCATCCACGGGCTCGGCTCATGGCTTGCGCTGAACGCCTGGATCGTCGGCAGGTTGTCGTCGTTGTTCGCGCGCGCGTACTCGTACAGCCAGCTCAGCGAGGACGCGTTCGTCACCGGCGTCCAGAAGTTGAAGCCGTGCGGCAGCGCGGTCGCGGGGAAGTCGTTGCCGCGTGAGAAGCTGCCGCTGGAGTCGGTGCCGCGGGTGGTCAGCACGTAGTCCGACAGATGTGCCTGCGGCTTGACGGGCGCGACCGGCTTCAGCGCCACGTCGTCGATCCAGCCCCGGAACTTCGCCGGCCCGGCGGGGGAGTCGTACCCGACGAGGATCCGGTCGACCGTCTTGCCGGCCGCGACCGAGCCGATCCGCGAGAGCACGTTGTTCCACTGGTTGACGAACAGCGCCTTGGACGCGCCCTGCCCGCGCGGCGACAGCGGGAACCCGTGCTGGTCGAGTGCGCCCAGGTCGCTCAGGTACGTCCCGTCGGTGAAGGCCAGGTCCAGGGAGACGTTCGTGGCGTCGTAGTCCCGGTCACCGTCCGCCATCGACGGGAAGATACGGTACGACAGCTGGGTGTCGGCGCCGACCTTCACATGCACGCCGAAGACCTTGTTGTACGAGTACGCCCGGCCCGGTGCCGTGTGCCGTCCGGCGTAGCGCAGTGCCCTCTTTCCGGTGAACCCGGCGCGTGCCCTGGCCGTCGGCGAGGCGGTGGGGCCGTGGTCGACCAGGGTCTGCATGTCCTCGGGGACGGGGCCGCCGGAGCCGCCGGTGGAGAACTGGACGTCGGCGAGCTGGAGGATGTCGGGGGCGCCGGCGTTCTTCGTGATCTCCAGCCGGAAGTGCTGGTACTCGGCCGGCTGGGCCAGGTCGTACGACCTGGTCTGGAGCCGCTCGGAGAAGGTCTCGCCGGAGCGGGTGTCGACCGGCTTCCAGTCCTTGCCGTCCGTGGAGCCGAGCAGCGTCCAGTCCCTCGGGTCGCGCTCGGCGTGGTCGTTGGCCGAGGTGAGCGCGTACGTCACCAGCTTGACGGGCTTGTCGAGGTCGAACTCCGCCCAGCCGGTGGGCTGGAACGTCAGCCACTTGGTCCCGGGGTCGCCGTCGACCAGGTTCTCCTTCACCTCGCCGGCGCCCGTGTTCTCGCCGCTCGCCCGGACGTCGGTGACATGGTCCGTCACATTGCCCGGGATGCCAGTGCTGTAGCCGCCGTCGACACCTGAGGCGCGCTTGCTGCCGTCGGGCGCGGTGTCCACGGTGTCGATCCAGTCGGGCGCCGGATCTCCCGCCTCGAACGAGGAGGCGAACTCACCCCCGGCGGCCGGTGCCCTGGCGGGCAGGGCGACCGCCGCGCCCTGTGCGCCGACGGCCATGACAAAGGCGGCCGTGAGGACGGCCGCCGGAGCCCATCTGTGCCGAGTTCTCCGCTGCATCTACGGATTCCCCTCCTGCGCCCTCTGTCGGACAACGTTGTCAAGCTCCGGGGCGCAGGATCCAGTAGGGCGTCAAGTGGCCGTTGATGTCAAGGGTGTTGGGTGTGGCATTCAGGGACTTATGCCGCGAATTTTTCCGCCATCGGTCCGCGGGAGGCTCGTATTTCCGCGAGGTCTCAACTCGGAAAAGACCCTTGGTGAACCGTGCATTCGATCTTGCTACCGTGGCGGGAAGTGGACTATACCTGTCGGCACTTCCAGCGTGACCCTGCACCACCCAGCTTGACCCGACAGCGGTGCCGGGGAGGATCCGGTTCACCGCCTGAGTCCTGGAGAAGGCGAGGACTTGAGCATGGGATCCACCTCGAACAACAGTGCCGAAGGCGTCGGCCGGCGCGATCTGATCAAGCGGTCCGCCGCGCTCGGCCTGGTCGCGGCCCCGGGTATGGGACTGCTGTCCGCCTGTGCGAGCAGCGGTGGAGGCGGTCAGAAGAAGGACAAGGCGGGGAAGAAGACCGCCAAGAACCCGCTGGGCGTCAACGACAGCGCCCAGATGGAATTCGTCCTCTTCGACGGCGGCTTCGGCAAGGAGTATGCCCAGGACGCGGTGAAGATCTATCAGCAGGACTTTCCCAAGGCGCATGTGAAGTTCTCCGCCACCCAGAAGATCCAGTCCACGCTCCAGCCCCGCTTCAACCAGGGCAACCCGCCGGACCTCATCGACAACTCCGGCGCCGAGCAGATGGACATGGGCGTCCTGGTCGGCAAGAACCAGCTGTCCGACCTCACCCCGCTGCTGGACGCGCCGTCGTACGACGACCCGAACAAGAAGGTCCGCGACACGCTGCGCCCCGGCATCGTGGAGATGGGCCAGTTCGACGGCAAGCCGGTGTGGATCTTCTACTACGCCTACACGGTGTACGGCGTCTGGTACTCGCAGAAGGCCCTGAACTCGCTGGACGCGGAGTACCCGAAGACCTGGGACGAGATGCTCGCGGTCTGCGAGAAGGCCAAGAAGAAGGGCATGGCGGGCTGGACGTACGCGGGCAAGTACCCGTACTACATCCCCTTCTCGCTCTACCCGATGATCGGCAAGGTCGGCGGGCGTGAGGTGCTCGACGCCATCGACAACCTGGAGCCGAACGCCTGGAAGCACCCGGCCGTCAAGGCCTGTTTCGAGGCGTACTACGAGCTCTACAAGAAGGGCTACATCCTCAAGGGCACCCCGGGCCTGGACCACATCCAGTCGCAGACCGCCTGGGCCAAGGGCGAGGCGCTCTTCATCCCGAACGGCTCCTGGGTGGAGAACGAGTCGGCGAACGTCATCCCGAAGGACTTCGACCTCGCCGTCTCCGCGCCCTCCGGCATCGACAGCGGCGACAAGCTGCCGTTCGGCACCATCTGGGCCTCCGGCGGTGAGCCGTTCATCGTGCCGGCCAAGGCGGCGAACCCCGAGGGCGGCATGGAGCAGCTGCGCATCATGCTCTCCGAGGCCTCGTCGAAGAACTTCACCAGCAAGGTGAAGTCGCTGACGGCCTACAACGGCGGCACCACCGGCATCACGCTCACACCGGGCCTCAAATCGGGTGTGGCGGCGCTTCAGCTGGCCGGATCCAACGTGGTGAATCCGCGTCTTCAGGACTGGTACGTGCAGCTCCAGAAGGAGAAGATCGGAGTGTCCGGCCTCGGCGAGATGATGGCCGGCCGGCTCACCCCGGCCGAGGCCATCAAGAAGATCCAGGGATTCGCCGACGAAGCGGCCAAGGACACCACCATCAAGCACTACAAGCACCAGTAAACAGCACCCTGACCGCACCGGAGTGGCGATGCAGCACGGCAAGTACCGGTTCATCGTGGGGTTTTTGGCATTGCCCCTGGGACTGTACGCGCTCTTCGTGGTGTGGCCGTTCATCCAGTCCATCTACTATTCGTTCACGGACTGGACCGGCCTGAGCCCCGAATTCAAGATGGTCGGCTTCGACAACTACACGAGGATGGTCCACGACGACATCTTCTGGAAGTCGCTGGAGCACAGTCTGCTGTTCGCCCTGGTGCTGCCACTGGTGACGATCAGTCTGGCGCTGTTCTTCGCCTTCATGATCAATGTGGGCGGACGGCGGAGGAAGGGCGGCCCCGCGATCTCCGGGGTGCGGGGCTCGTCCTTCTACAAAATCGTCTACTTCTTCCCGCAGGTGCTGTCCATCGCGATCGTCGCGCTGCTGTTCGCCTTCGCGTACAACCCGGACAGCGGCGCGATCAACTCGGTCCTGCGGGGCATCGGCCTCGGCAGCGTCCAGCCGCTGTGGCTGGGCGATCCGAGCCTCGCGCTGTGGTGCGTGATGGCCGTGCTCGTCTGGTCCACGGTCGGCTTCTTCGTGGTCCTGTTCTCGGCGGGCATGGCCTCCATCCCCACCGAGCTGTACGAGTCGGCGCTGCTCGACGGCGCCGGCCGGGCCGCCACCTTCTTCCGGATCACCCTGCCGCTGCTGTGGGACACCGTGCAGTCGGGCTGGGTCTACATGGGCATCCTCGCGCTCGGCGCCGAGTCGTTCGCGGTCGTACAGATCATGACGACCGGACCGGGCGGGCCCGACTACTCGACCACGGTGCTGGTCCTGTACGTGTACCAGAAGGCGTTCCGGGACGGTCAGGCCGCCTACGCCACCACGATCGGTGTCGCCCTGCTCGTCGTCACGCTCGCCTTCGCGGCGGTCGTGATGCGGCTGGGCCGTCGCGAGCGGCTGGAGTTCTGACAGATGAAGACGACCGAGACACCCGCACCGCTGCCGGCCGAGTCCGGCGCGACCGTCTCCAAGATCGACGTACCGGTCCCGCGGCCCGCCGGGAAGAAGAGGGAGGGCGGCGTCCTCAACGTCTTCTCCCACGGCGTGCTGATCATCTGGGCGATCATGGTGGTCACACCGCTGCTGTGGGCGGTGATGACGTCCTTCAAGTCCGACAGCTCCATCTTCTCCTCGCCCTGGTCGTTGCCGGACCATCTGCACTTCGACAACTGGGCGCGGGCCTGGACCGACGCCAACATGAGCGACTACTTCCTCAACACCGTCCTGGTGGTCGGCGGTTCGCTCATCGGCACCCTGGTCCTCGGCTCCATGGCGGCCTACGTCCTCGCCCGCTTCGACTTCCCGGGCAACCGCTTCATCTACTACCTGTTCGTCGGCGGCATGAGCTTCCCGATCATGCTCGCGCTGGTCCCGCTGTTCTACGTCGTGAACAACATGGGCCTGCTGAACACGATCCACGGCCTGATCCTGGTCTACATCGCGTACTCGCTGCCGTTCACCGTCTTCTTCCTGACGGCGTTCTTCCGCACCCTGCCCACCTCGGTGGCGGAGGCGGCCTTCGTGGACGGCGCCTCGCACACGCGCACGTTCTTCCAGATCATGCTGCCCATGGCCAAGCCGGGCCTGATCAGCGTCGGCATCTTCAACTTCCTGGGCCAGTGGAACCAGTACATGCTGCCCACGGTGCTCAACACCGACCCCGACAAGAAGGTCCTCACCCAGGGTCTGGTCCAGCTGGCGGTCAGCCAGGGCTACAAGGGCGACTGGTCCGGCCTCTTCGCGGGCCTGGTCATGGCCATGCTGCCGGTGCTCGGGGCGTACATCGTCTTCCAGCGCCAGGTCGTCCAGGGCCTGACCGCGGGGGCGCTGAAGTAGGGCGGGGCCATGGGGGTCCCCCGGTTGAGCGGAGCCGAGCGTGGGGGAGTCGGCGAGTGACGACAGCGCGGCAGGGGGTGCCCCCGCTGGGGGAGTCTGTGCCGGAACCCGCGACGCCGGCATGACCCGAACGACACCCCCCAGCCAGCCCCGGACCCGGAGGAGGGTCACCCGTCGCGAGCGTCCGTGCGCACGCCGTCCCGGCTTTCGGGGCGGCGTGCGCCGCTGTGTGCGCTGCGTCTCCGAAGCCCCGGATGCGGTTCAACCTCTTGACGTGAGTCGCCCCGAACGGCTCAGCTTAGAGTTCACTAGTTGGACATACGCGGGGCCTCGCCGAAGCGGCCCCGCGCTCAGGAGGTCGTCGTGGAGACTCCAGGGTCGCAGTCGTCGCTGCACCGAGCCAACCTGGAGCGGGTCGTCCGGGCCGTACGCCTGGCAGGGTCCCTCACGCAGGCGGAGATCGCGCGGACGACCGGTCTGTCCGCCGCGACCGTCTCCAACATCGTGCGGGAGTTGAAGGACGGCGGAACCGTCGAGGTCACGCCCACATCCGCGGGCGGGCGGCGGGCCCGCAGCGTCAGCCTGAGCGGGGACGCGGGCATTGTGATCGGCGTCGACTTCGGGCACACCCATCTGCGGGTCGCGATCGGCAACCTCGCGCATCAGGTACTGGCCGAGGAGGCCGAGCCGCTGGACGTGGACGCGTCCGCCGCGCAGGGCTTCGACCGGGCGGAACAGCTGGTCAGCAGACTGATCGAGGCCACCGGGGTGAACCGGTCCAAGGTGGCCGGGGTGGGCCTCGGCGTGCCGGGCCCCATCGACGTCGAGTCGGGCACCCTGGGCTCGACCTCGATCCTGCCGGGCTGGGGCGGCACCAAGCCCGCCGAGGAGCTGCGTGAGCGGCTCGGGGTGCCGGTGCACGTGGACAACGACGCCAACCTCGGCGCCCTCGGCGAGCTGGTCTGGGGCAGCGGGAAGGGCGTGCGCGACCTCGCGTACATCAAGGTCGCGAGCGGTGTCGGCGCCGGTCTGGTGATCGACGGGAAGATCTATCGCGGGCCGGGCGGCACCGCTGGAGAAATCGGGCATATTACACTCGACGAATCCGGCCCGGTCTGCCGTTGCGGCAACCGTGGCTGCCTGGAGACCTTCGCGGCCGCACGGTACGTGCTCCCGCTGCTCCAGCCCAGCCACGGCCCCGACCTCACGCTTGAGGGCGTCGTACGGCTGGCCAGGGAAGGTGACCCGGGCTGCCGTCGGGTGATCGCCGACGTCGGCCGCCACATCGGCAGTGGAGTGGCCAATCTCTGCAATCTGCTGAACCCGAGCAGGGTGGTCCTCGGTGGTGATCTCGCCGAGGCCGGTGAGCTGGTGCTCGGGCCGATCAGGGAGTCCGTCGGCCGTTACGCCATCCCCAGTGCGGCACGCCAACTGTCCGTCCTCCCCGGGGCACTTGGGGGCCGTGCGGAGGTGCTCGGAGCGCTCGCCCTCGCCCTCAGCGAGATGGGCGATTCGTCACTTCTGTCGGGTAATGTCGTCGGGGCTCTGTCCGCGGCGACCGCTGCCTTCACTTAGATAACGGATGGCACCGTTGCCATCTCGTTAAGGATTTACTTCTTGACGTCGAACCTGCGGCCGAGTTGACTTCCAGCCACCTCGGCCGCAACGACGCGGCCTCGTCAGGGAGGTTTTCAAGTGAACGCACGTATGCGTCGTGCCGCCGTTGTCGTCGCCGCCGGTACGATGGCCGTCACGCTGGCCGCCTGTGGCAGTGCCAAGGAGTCGAAGAGCAGCAACTCCTCCTCGTCGTCCTCCGCCAAGAAGGGCGACAACATCAAGGTCGGCCTCCTCCTTCCGGAGAACAAGACCGCGCGTTACGAGAAGTTCGACAAGCCGCTGATCGAGAAGAAGATCAAGGAGCTGACGAACGGCAAGGCGACGCTCGACTACAACAACGCCCACCAGGACGCGAACCTGCAGGCGCAGCAGGTCGACACCATGATCACGAACCACGTGGACGTCCTGATCGTGGACGCGGTCGACGCCAAGGCCATCCAGAACTCCGTGCAGAAGGCCGTGGACGCCGGCATCAAGGTCGTCGCCTACGACCGCCTCGCCGAGGGCCCGATCAGCGCCTACACCTCCTTCGACAACGAGGAGGTCGGCAAGACCCAGGGCCAGGCCCTGCTGAAGGCGCTGGGCAGCAAGGCCACCAAGTCCTCCAAGATCGTGATGGTCAACGGCTCGGTCACCGACCCGAACGCCGCCCAGTTCAAGAAGGGCGCCCACGAGGTGCTCGACGGCAAGGTCACGGTCGCCAAGGAGTACGACACCAAGGAGTGGTCGCCGGACAACGCCAACTCCGAGATGGAGGCGGCGATCTCCGCGGTCGGCAAGGGCAACATCGCGGGTGTCTACTCCGCCAACGACGGCATGGCCGGCGGTATCATCACCGCCCTCAGCGGCGCCGGCATCAAGGTCCCGGTCACCGGCCAGGACGCCGAGCTCGCCGGTGTGCAGCGCATCGTCGCCGGTACGCAGTACATGAGCGTCTTCAAGTCCTACCCGGCGGAGGCGAACGTCGCCGCGGAGATGGCCGTCGCGCTCGCCCAGGGCAAGTCGCTGGACTCCATCGCCAAGGACAAGGTCTCCAGCACCTCCCAGAAGGATGTCCCGTCCGTCCTCGTCCCGGTCGTCTCGCTGACCCAGGACAACATCAAGGACACGGTCATCAAGCAGGGCTACTACACCGTCTCCGACATCTGCACCGCCGACTACAAGGCGGCCTGCGACAAGCTCGGCCTCAAGTAATCGGCGTCAAGTCCCTTCCCGTACACGGGCGTTCGTCCTTGAATGCCCGTAGGGAAGCCGGGCCACCGCCCCCCCAGGACTCCTCCGGCGTCCCGCGATCACACAGCCCCGCAAGCTCGGCGCGGGGCGCCGGACGGAACTCCCCCAGGGTTTCCCCCAACCCTCCCGCCCAGTTTTCTGCACAACCTCCCGCCGGGTCAGGCGGCGAAGGAGATGGTTCACGTGTCCGCTACGCCCGTGCTGGCGTTGCGCGGGGTCTCCAAGCGGTTCGGTGCCGTTCAGGCGCTCACCGACG
This sequence comes from Streptomyces sp. MUSC 14, assembly GCF_001866675.1. Lineage (NCBI taxonomy): Bacteria > Bacillati > Actinomycetota > Actinomycetes > Kitasatosporales > Streptomycetaceae > Streptomyces > Streptomyces sp. MUSC 14. The sequence continues at coordinate 17,603 of NZ_MLYN01000035.1, read as the reverse complement.
TAGAGCTTGAGGTCCACGCCGGTGAGGTGGTCGCCCTGGTGGGCGACAACGGTGCCGGAAAGTCCACGCTGGTCAAGACGATCGCCGGCGTGCACCCGATCGACGAGGGTGTCATCGAGTGGGACGGCAAGCCCGTCACCATCACCCGGCCGCACGACGCCCAGGCCCTGGGCATCGCGACGGTCTACCAGGACCTCGCGCTGTGCGACAACATCGACGTCGTCGGCAACCTCTTCCTCGGCCGTGAGCTGAGGAAGTGGGGCGTCCTGGACGAGGTCGAGATGGAGCGCCGCTCCCGCGAGCTGCTCACCACGCTGTCGATCCGCATCCCCAGCGTCCGTATCCCGATCGCCTCGCTCTCCGGCGGTCAGCGCCAGACCGTGGCCATCGCCCGTTCGATGCTCGGCGAGCCCAAGCTGGTCATCCTCGACGAGCCGACCGCCGCCCTCGGCGTGGAGCAGACCGCCCAGGTCCTCGACCTGGTCGAGCGCCTGCGCGAGCGCGGTCACGCCGTCATCCTCATCAGCCACAACATGGCGGACGTGAAGGCGGTGGCCGACAAGGTCGCCGTCCTGCGCCTCGGCCGCAACAACGGCGTCTTCGAGGTCAAGACGACCTCGCAGGAGGAGATCATCTCCGCCATCACCGGCGCCACCGACAACGCCGTGACCCGCCGTGCGGCGCGCACGAACGGGGAGGTTTCCCAGTGAGCATCGACAAGACCTCCGCGAGCGCCGACGAGACCCCGGCGCAGGACGCGCCCGCCGTGGAGAACCCCGAGGCCGCGGCCGCCGCGGTCACCGCGGTCGACCCGCGCCTGCTGGTCCAGCAGGAGGGCCTGCTCGGCTACTGGCACGAGTTCAAGCGCAAGATGAAGGCCGGTGAACTGGGCTCCGTCCCGGTCATCCTCGGCCTCGCGATCATCTGCATCATCTTCCAGGTCCTGAACTCGAACTTCCTGTCCGCGCAGAACATCAACGACATCACGATCACGATGGTCGGCACGGGCATGATCTCCGTCGGCATCGTCTTCGTGCTGCTGCTCGGCGAGATCGACCTGTCCGTCGGCTCCGTCAGCGGCGCGGCCAGCGCCCTCGCCGGCGTCCTCGCGGTCAACCAGGGCTGGCCCGAGTGGACGGCCGTGCTCATCGCCCTCGCCGCGGGCATCGCCATCGGCGCGCTGCACGGCTTCTTCTTCGCCGTGCTCGGCGCTCCCGCCTTCGCCGTCACGCTGGCCGGTCTGCTGTTCTGGCTGGGCTTCATGCTGAAGGTGCTGGGCGCCGACGGCACGATCAACCTCGACCCGAACGGCCTGGTCGGCAAGCTCACCACGTACTACTTCTCGGACGTGGCCGCCGCCTACGGGCTCGCCGTCGTCGTGGTCGCGGTGTTCTTCCTCACCTCGTTCCTGGGCAACCGGCGCCGGGAGGCCGCGGGCGTGCCGTCCCGGCCGCTCAGCGACACGGTCCTGCGCACGGTGCTGCTGGCCGTGGTCTCCTTCGCCGCGGCGTACATGTACAACCAGTACAAGGGCCTGCCGCTGGCCACGGTGATCTTCCTCGCCTTCCTGATCGGCACCGACTTCGTGCTGCGCCGCACGCCGTACGGCCGCAAGATCTTCGCGCTCGGCGGCAGCGTCGAGGCGTCCCGGCGTGCGGGCATCAACGTCACCGCGGTGCGGATCTCCGTCTTCGCCATCTCGGGCGGCTTCGCCGCGATCGGCGGCCTCTTCCTGGCCTCGAAGATCGCCTCGGCGAACCAGAGCGCCGGCACCGGTGACCTGCTGATGAACGCGATCGCCGCGGCCGTCATCGGCGGCACGTCGCTCTTCGGCGGCCGGGGCCGTACCTGGAACGCGCTGCTCGGTGTGCTGGTGATCGTCTCGATCCAGTACGGACTCCAGCTGGAGTCCATCGCGGAGCCGGTGAAGTACATGATCACCGCCGCGGTTCTGCTCACCACCGTCGTGATCGACTCGATCACCCGGAAGACGCAGAAGACCGCGGGTCGCGCATAACGCGGGTTCGCCGTAGGGGCGCGGGTCGTCCTGCGCGTGCCGGTCCGTCGTGGCCGGTCGCGCGGTTCCCCGCGCCCCTTGCGTGTTGCACGAACCCGGAACATTAGACTCGGGCGAGCCCGGAAAGCTCGATCAGCTCAACGCAAGGAGGCACGGGTGCCGCTGCTGACCCGCATCAGGGGACCGCGCGATCTGGACCGGCTCAGCCTGGAGGAGCTGGACCAGCTGGCAGGGGAGATCCGGACCTTCCTCGTCGACGCGGTCTCCAAGACCGGCGGCCACCTCGGTCCCAACCTGGGCGTGGTCGAGCTCACCATCGCCCTCCACCGCGTCTTCGACTCCCCGAAGGACAAGGTGCTCTGGGACACCGGCCACCAGTCCTACGTGCACAAGCTGCTCACCGGCCGGCAGGACTTCTCCCGGCTGAAGAAGAAGGGCGGCCTGTCCGGCTACCCCTCGCAGGCCGAGTCCGAGCACGACGTCATCGAGAACAGCCACGCCTCGACCGTGCTCGGCTGGGCCGACGGCATCGCCAAGGCCAACCAGCTCAAGCAGCGGGACAGCCATGTCGTCGCCGTCATCGGCGACGGCGCCCTCACCGGCGGCATGGCCTGGGAGGCGCTGAACAACATCGCCGACGCCAAGGACCGCCCGCTCGTCATCGTCGTCAACGACAACGAGCGGTCGTACGCCCCCACGATCGGCGGTCTCGCCAACCACCTGGCCACGCTGCGCACGACCGACGGGTACGAGCGCTTCCTGGCCCGCGGGAAGGACCTGCTGGAGCGCACCCCTGTCGTCGGCAGGCCGCTCTACGAGACCCTCCACGGCGCCAAGAAGGGCCTGAAGGACTTCATCGCCCCGCAGGGCATGTTCGAGGACCTCGGCCTGAAGTACGTCGGCCCGATCGACGGTCACGACATCGAGGCGCTGGAGTCCGCCCTGGCCCGCGCCAAGCGGTTCGGCGGCCCGGTGATCGTGCACTGCCTGACCGAGAAGGGCCGCGGCTACCAGCCCGCCCTGGCGGACGAGGCCGACCGCTTCCACGGCATCGGCCCGATCCACCCCGACACCGGCCTGCCGGTCAAGGCCTCGGGCGCCGACTGGACCTCCGTGTTCGGCGACGAGATGGTCGAGCTCGGCAAGGAGCGCGACGACATCGTGGCGATCACGGCCGCCATGCTCCAGCCGGTCGGCCTGAAGAAGTTCGCGGACGCCTTCCCGGACCGCATCTACGACGTCGGCATCGCCGAGCAGCACGGCGCCGTGTCGGCCGCCGGCCTCGCCTACGCCGGTCTGCACCCGGTCTTCGCCGTCTACGCCACCTTCCTCAACCGCGCCTTCGACCAGGTCCTGATGGACGTGGCCCTGCACAAGTGCGGCGTGACCTTCGTACTGGACCGGGCCGGTGTCACGGGCACGGACGGCGCCTCGCACAACGGCATGTGGGACATGTCGATCCTCCAGGTCGTGCCGGGGCTGCGCCTGGCCGCGCCGCGCGACGCCGAGCAGGTGCGGGCCCAGCTCCGCGAGGCCGTCGCCGTCGAGGACGCGCCGACCGTCGTGCGCTTCTCCAAGGGCGCCGTCGGCCCCGCCGTACCGGCCGTGGGCCGCGTCGGCGGCATGGACGTGCTGCGCGAGCCCGGCACCGACCGGCCGGACGTGCTGCTGGTCTCGGTCGGCGCGCTCGCCCCGATGTGCCTGGAGATCGCCGGCCTGCTCGACAAACAGGGCATCTCCACCACCGTCGTCGACCCGCGCTGGGTCAAGCCCGTCGACGAGGCCATGGCCCCGCTGGCCGAGCGCCACCGGGTCGTCGTCACCGTCGAGGACAACAGCCGCGTCGGCGGTGTCGGCTCCGCGGTCGCCCAGGCCCTGCGCGACGCGGGCGTCGACGTGCCGCTGCGCGACTTCGGCATCCCGCCGCGCTTCCTGGACCACGCCTCCCGGGGCGAGGTGCTCACCGAGATCGGCCTGACCGCACCGGACGTCGCCCGTCAGGTCACCGGGCTGGTCGCCAAGCTGGACGGCCGGTTCGACCGTACGGCCGCCGAGGTGGACTCGGTGGAGCCCGCGCGCGACTGACCGAAAGCGCCCCCTGCGGGCCGGTTCCGCCCCTCTTTGCGGTGGCGGAACCGGCCCGTCTGCGTGAACCTTCCCCTACCGGGGCATACGCTCCCCGACCCTCCCGATCATGCCGGGCCGTGTCCGGTCGGGCCGGGACACCCACAAGCGTGGGAGGTAGGCACGTGAGCAGCGCGCTGTTCAGGACGAAGAACGTCGAGCAGTCCATCCAGGACACCGAGGAACCGGAGCACTCGCTCAAGAAGTCCCTCTCCGCGCTCGACCTGACCGTCTTCGGTGTCGGTGTCATCATCGGCACCGGCATTTTCGTTCTCACCGGTCAGGTCGCCAAGAACAACGCCGGCCCGGCGGTGTCCCTGGCCTTCGTGGTGGCCGGCGTGGTCTGCGGGCTCGCCGCGCTCTGCTACGCCGAGTTCGCGTCCACGGTCCCCGTGGCCGGTTCGGCGTACACCTTCAGCTACGCCTCGCTGGGCGAGCTGCCCGCCTGGATCATCGGCTGGGACCTGGTCCTGGAGTTCGCGCTCGGCACGGCGGTGGTGGCCGTCGGCTGGTCCGGCTACATCCGCTCGCTGCTCGACAACGCGGGCTGGCACCTGCCGGACTACCTGTCCGGCCGGGACAACGCCACCGGCTTCGGCTTCGACATCCTCGCCGCCGCCCTGGTGCTCGTGCTCACCGGCATCCTCGTCCTCGGCATGAAGCTGTCCGCCCGGATCACCTCGCTCGTCGTCGCGATCAAGGTGATCGTCGTCCTCATCGTGATCGTCGCCGGTGCCTTCTTCATCAAGGGCGAGAACTACAAGCCGTTCATCCCGCCGTCCCAGCCGGTGCCCGCGGGCGGCAATCTCAAGGCCCCGCTGATCCAGCTGATGGTCGGCTGGGCACCGGCCAACTTCGGTGTGATGGGCATCTTCACCGCCGCCTCCGTCGTCTTCTTCGCCTTCATCGGCTTCGACATCGTGGCCACGGCCGCCGAGGAGACCCGCAACCCGCAGCGCGACATGCCCCGCGGCATCCTCGGCTCGCTGTTCATCTGCACCGTGCTGTACGTGGCCGTGTCCATCGTCGTCACCGGCATGGAGAAGTACTCCAAGCTGTCCGTGGAAGCCCCGCTCGCCGACGCCTTCAAGGCCATCGGGCACCCCTGGTACGCGGGCGTGATCAGCTTCGGCGCGGCCGTCGGCCTGACCACGGTCTGCATGATCCTGCTCCTCGGCCAGACGCGCGTCTTCTTCGCGATGAGCCGCGACGGGCTGCTGCCGCGCTTCTTCTCGCACGTCCACCCGCGCTTCCGGACCCCGCACCGGCCGACCGTCCTGCTCGGCGTGATCATCGCGATCGTCGCCGGCTTCACCAGCCTGGCCGAGCTGGCCGAACTGGTGAACATCGGCACGCTCTTCGCGTTCGTCGTCGTCGCGATCAGCGTGGTGATCCTGCGTCGCACCCGCCCCGACCTGCCCCGCGCCTTCCGTACCCCGTGGGTCCCGGTCGTCCCGGTCCTGTCGGTGTGCGCCTCGCTGTGGCTGATGCTCAACCTGCCCGCCGAGACCTGGCTGCGGTTCGCCATCTGGATGGTGATCGGCTTCGTCGTCTACTTCTTCTACGGCCGCACCCACAGCCGGCTGGCCCAGCGGGAGCAGACCCCGGCCGGGGGCGCCCCTTAGGTTCTGCGGTGCCTCAGCCGCGCACCGTGCGCGGGCCGGTGACCTCCGCGCCCAGTGCGGTCACCCTGCGGCGCAGCTCGCGGTCGGCCGTCACGACCAGGCAGGGGCGGTCGCCCGCGGCCGCGGCCAGTTCCACGATCCGGTCGTCGCCGCTGCCGGGCGCCTCGTCGACACGCACCCCGGGCAGGGAGGCCACACCCCGGGCCGCGCCCTCGACCACGAGGACCAGTTCCACGGGCCCGGACAGACCGGCCACGCCGGAGCGGGCGTACGGCACCAGCCGGTCGCGCAGGCGTACGGCGGCGGCCCGGCGGTCGCGCCACCAGCCGTCGGGCACGGAGCCGACGACGTTCGCGCCGTCGATGATGAGCAGCGGCACAGGAGGGGGTGCGCTCGCCGGGCCGGGCGCGCCGGTGGTGTCCGTCATACCCGTAAGGGTCTCAGCCGGCGACCGGGGCGGCGGGAGCGCCCCGAAGACCACCGCATAGGGTGAAGCGGTGAACGGCGACTGGTTCCTGCGCGGCCGAGACGGCCGGCTCAGTGTCTACCTGATCTCCGGTGACGCCATGGTGTGGCGGGCCGAGCGCGTCCCCGGCGGCTCCTGGACCGAGGCACAGCGGCTGGGCGGCGATCAGCGGCTGCACCCCTCGGCCGGGATCGGCCAGGGCGCCGACGGCTATGCCCACCTGGTGGCCTGGCGGCCCACGGTGGAGGGCGAGTCGGGCCTGGTGCACTCCACGCACTTCCGCCCGCTGCTCGCGGCCCTGGACTGGAACCCGGTCGGTCACCCGAAGAAGAAGGGCGACCGGACGGGCACCCCGGCCGTCACTGTGGACGCCGAGGGCCGCGCCCATGTGTTCGTCCGCAACAACGGCGCCGGAGTGCACCACCTCGCCCAGAAGGAGAAGGGCGGCTGGGAGTCCTGGCTCGACCTGCGGGGCAGCAAGGTCCAGGACGGCCTGGCGGCGGTGACCGGTGAGTCCGGCCTGGTCGAGGTGTACGCGGCCGTCCCCGACGGCATGCTGCGCTGGCGCCAGGAGGAGGCGGGCGCCCGGCCGGTCATGCAGGAGCGTCTGAAGGCCCCGGTCCGCCCCGGCACCCTGCGCGCCCTCGCGACGTCGTCCGGGAGCACGACGGTGTTCTTCACGGACACCTCGGGCGACGTGTGCGCCTGGCGCCCCGGCGGCGAACCGGTGGTCCTCATGCCCGCGGCGGGCCCCGGCCCCGTCGCGGCGATCCGCTGCGAACTCGACGGCCACGACTGCACCTTGCTCGCGCAGCGCTCGGCGAGCGGCCGGGTCGCCTTCGCCGCCTATCCCACGGAGCTGGAGTCGGCGGGCGCCTGGTGGACGGAGTCGGGCCCGAGCCTGCCCGTCGACGCCCTGGTGGGCCTGGCCAAGGACGCGGACGGCCGCGTGGTGGCGGCGACGCTGTCCCCGTCGACCGGGCAGCTCCTGCTGGCCCGGCGCAAGGACGAGCCGGGGCTGGCGCTCACGGCGTGGCAGCGGGTCTGAGCATGCGAAAGGGCCCCCGCCGCCGCGGGGGCCCCGCACACTGCGTCCGGTGTTACGCCGGGACCGACGCCACGCCCGGGGCGAGGAACTTCTTGCCGGTCACGCGCTCCGAGACACCCTCACGGTCCAGGTACGGCGTGATGCCGCCCAGGTGGAAGGGCCAGCCGGCGCCCGTGATCAGGCACAGGTCGATGTCCTGCGCCTCGGCGACGACGCCCTCGTCGAGCATGAGCCCGATCTCCTGCGCCACCGCGTCGAGCACCCGCTCGCGGACCTGCTCCTCGGTCAGCACGCTGTCGCCCTGCTTGAGCAGCGCGGCGACCTCCGGGTCCAGCTCCGGCTTGCCGCTGTCGTAGACGTAGAAGCCGCGCTTGCCCGCCTCGACGACCGCCTTGAGGTTCGGGGAGACCGTGAAGCGCTCCGGGAACGCGCCGTGCAGCGTCTCGGAGACGTGCAGGCCGATCGCCGGGCCGACCAGCTCCAGGAGCACCAGCGGGGACATCGGCAGACCGAGCGGCTCGACGGCCTTCTCGGCGACCTCGACCGGGGTGCCCTCGTCGATGACGTTCTGGATCTCGCCCATGAAGCGGGTCAGGATGCGGTTCACGACGAACGCCGGGGCGTCCTTGACCAGGACCGCGGTCTTCTTCAGCTTCTTGGCGACGGCGAACGCGGTCGCGAGCGAGGCGTCGTCCGTCTTCTCGCCGCGGACGATCTCCAGCAGCGGGAGGACGGCGACCGGGTTGAAGAAGTGGAAGCCGACGACCCGCTCGGGGTGCTTCAGCTTCGACGCCATCTCGGACACCGACAGCGAGGAGGTGTTGGTCGCGAGGATCGCGTGCGCCGGGGCGACGGCCTCGACCTCCGCGAACACCTGCTGCTTGACGCCGATCTCCTCGAACACGGCCTCGATGACGAAGTCCGCGTCGGAGAAGCCCTCGGCCTTGTCCAGGACACCGGTCACCAGCGCCTTGAGGCGGTTGGCCTTGTCCTGGTTGATCCGGCCCTTGCCGAGCAGCTTGTCGATCTCGGCGTGGACGTAGCCCACACCCTTGTCGACGCGCTCCTGGTCGATGTCGGTCAGCACGACCGGCACCTCCAGGCGGCGCAGGAACAGCAGCGCGAGCTGGCTGGCCATCAGACCGGCGCCGACGACGCCGACCTTGGTGACCGGGCGGGCCAGGTTCTTGTCCGGGGCGCCCGCGGGACGCTTGCCGCGCTTCTGCACCAGGTTGAACGCGTAGATGCCGGAGCGCAGTTCGCCGCCCATGATCAGGTCGGCGAGCGCCTGGTCCTCGGCGTCGAAGCCCTGCTGCAGGTCGCCGTTCTTGGCGGCGGCGATGATGTCGAGCGCGCGGTAGGCGGCCGGGGCCGCGCCGTGCACCTTGCCGTCGGCGATGAACCGGCCCTTGGCGACGGCCTGGTCCCAGGCCTCGCCGCGGTCGATCACCGGGCGCTCGACGGTGACGTCGCCCTTGAGGACCTGGGCGGTCCACAGCAGCGACTGCTCCAGGAAGTCGGCACCCTCGAAGAGCGCGTCGGCGATGCCGAGGTCGAAGACCTGCTGGCCCTTGAGCTGCTTGTTCTGGTTGAGGCTGTTCTCGATGATGACCGAGACGGCCTTGTCGGCGCCGATCAGGTTCGGCAGCAGGGCGCAGCCGCCCCAGCCGGGGACCAGACCGAGGAAGACCTCGGGCAGCGAGAACGCCGGGATCGCCTTGGAGACGGTCCGGTAGGAGCAGTGCAGACCGACCTCGACGCCGCCGCCCATCGCGGCACCGTTGTAGTACGCGAAGGTCGGCACGGCCAGCTTGGCCAGGCGCTTGAAGACCTCGTGGCCGCCCTTGCCGATGGCGAGGGCGTGCTCGTGCTCCTTGAGGATCTCCACGCCCTTGAGGTCGGCACCGACCGCGAAGATGAACGGCTTGCCGGTGATGCCGGCGCCGACGATCGCGCCGTCCGCCGCTTCCTTCTCGACCTGGTCGATCGCGGTGTTGAGGTTCGCGAGCGAGGCGGGGCCGAAGGTGGTCGGCTTGGTGTGGTCCAGGCCGTTGTCCAGCGTGATCAGCGCGAAGCGGCCCGCGCCGAAGGGCAGGTCGAGGTGGCGTACGTGCGCGGACGTGACGACCTCGTCGGGGAACTGCGCGGAGGCCTGCTGCAGAAGCTCGGCGGTGGTGCTCACTTGTCCCCCTCGAAGTGCGGGTTCTCCCAGATGACCGTCGCGCCCATGCCGAAGCCGACGCACATGGTGGTCAGGCCGTAGCGGACGTGCGGCTGCTCCTCGAACTGGCGGGCCAGCTGCGTCATCAGGCGGACGCCGGAGGAGGCCAGCGGGTGGCCGAAGGCGATGGCGCCGCCGTACTGGTTGACGCGCGCGTCGTCGTCGGCGATGCCGTAGTGCTCCAGGAAGGCGAGGACCTGGACGGCGAAGGCCTCGTTGATCTCGAAGAGGTTGATGTCCTCGATCGACAGACCCGCCTTGGCGAGGGCCTTCTCCGTGGCCGGGATCGGGCCGTAGCCCATGACCTCCGGCTCGACGCCCGCGAAGGCGTACGAGACGAGGCGCATCTTCACCGGCAGGTTGTGCTCGCGGGCGAAGTCCTCGGAGGCGATGATCGAGGCGGTCGCACCGTCGTTGAGACCGGCGGCGTTACCGGCGGTGACGCGGCCGTGCACCCGGAACGGCGTCTTGAGACCGGAGAGGTTCTCCAGCGTCGTACCCGGCCGCATCGGCTCGTCGGCGGTGACCAGGCCCCAGCCGGTCTCACCGGCCTCCGGGTTGGTGCGGCGCACCGAGATCGGCACCAGGTCCTGCTGGATCCTGCCGTTGGCGTACGCCTTGGCGGCCTTCTCCTGCGAGCGCACCGCGTACTCGTCCGCGCGCTGCTTGGTGATCGTCGGGTACCGGTCGTGCAGGTTCTCGGCGGTCATGCCCATGAACAGGGCGGACTCGTCGACGAGCTTCTCGCTCACGAACCGCGGGTTCGGGTCCACGCCCTCGCCCATCGGGTGGCGGCCCATGTGCTCGACGCCACCGGCGATGACGGCGTCGTAGGCGCCGAAGGCGATCGAGCCGGCGGTGGTGGTGACGGCGGTCAGGGCGCCGGCGCACATGCGGTCGATGGAGTAGCCCGGCACGGACTGCGGCAGGCCCGCGAGGATGCCGGCGGTACGGCCGAGGGTCAGACCCTGGTCACCGATCTGCGTGGTCGCGGCGATGGCGACCTCGTCGATCTTCTTCGGGTCCAGACCGGGGTTGCGGCGCAGCAGCTCCCGGATCGCCTTCACGACAAGGTCGTCGGCGCGGGTCTCGTGGTAGATGCCCTTCGGGCCCGCCTTGCCGAACGGGGTGCGGACGCCGTCGACGAAGACGACGTCCCTGACGGTACGAGGCACGATGGCTCTCCTCCAGGATGGGACGCTGAGCGCTTGCTTACGACCATGCTACTTGTGAGTAATGTTGCTGCCCAGCCCCCCGGGCCGGAGCGGTGAACGTCACATGCTCGGAGGCGCCGCCGACCCCTCGGCGTCGGCACCGGATACGTCGGCCGGCACAGCTGCGAGTTGTCCCCTGCCGGCAACGAGACCCCCGTCCGCGGGGGAGTGCGTGCTGGGGAAGGAGGAGCGGCCGGGCCGCCGGAGCCGCGGTGGGCGGGACGGGGCGCATCGCCGGCCCGATCCCGGTGGACCAGCGCGCGGACGCCCCAGGGTGCCGGTGGCCGCGCGGCTCGGGCTGCGATCCGTGGCCGACCGGCGGACCGATCTCCGTGCGGGCCGGCGAGCCACGTCCGCCCGCCCCCTCGGCCGGCGACCGGCCCAGCTCTGGCGCCGGCCGGCGCGCGGGCCGTGACCGTCACCGTCCCGGCGGGCGTCTCGGCGGCGAACTCCGGTTCCGGGTACGGGACTTCGCGGTCCGGCGCCTGCCGACCGGACTCCGGCATCGGGCGACCCGCCCCTGCGAGCTCCGGCGCCCAGGATCTTGGCGTGATCTCGACGTCCCTGTTCCGCTTCCGCGACCCCCGCGGCGCCCGGCGGGAGGACGGCGCGGCAGGGCCAGGGGGTGTGGTTCGGATCAGGCCGGCCTGGACGAGCGGTGCGGCCTGGCGGACCCGGGCGACGACAACGCGGCTGGGGGCGCCCCCTCCGGGGAAGTGCGTGCCAGGTCCCGCGACGCCGGCATGATCCAGACGGCACCCCCTGGCTAGGCCCCCTTCGACGAGAGTGCCTTCACCAGCACCGGTGTCACCAGGGCCACCTGCCAGGGGCGGGCGCCGTAGCCGGAGAGTGCGGCCTCCACGGAGTCGGTGTCGACGGACTGGGGCGGCTCCCAGCAGATGCGCCGCACCGTGTCCGGAGTCACCAGGTTCTCCTGGGGCAGGCCGAGCTGTTCGGCGAGGGCGGTGACCCCCGCCCGGGCCGAGGACAGCCGGGCAGCGGCGGCGGGGTCCTTGTCGGCCCAGGCGCGCGGCGGCGGCGGACCCGCCACGGGCTGGCCCGGCTGCGGCAGCGCGGTGTCCGGCAGGGCTTTGGCCCGGTCGACTGCCGCCTGCCACTGCTCCAGCTGCCGCCGCCCCATCCGGTGCCCGAAGCCGTTCAGCGCCGCGAGCGCGTGGGCGTTGGCCGGAAGGGACAGCGCCGCCTCCACGATGGCCGCGTCGCTCAGCACCTTGCCCGGCGACACGTCCCGGCGCTGCGCGATCCGGTCGCGGGTCTCCCACAGCTCCCGTACCACCCCGAGCTGCCGGCGCCGCCGTACCTTGTGCATCCCGGACGTGCGCCGCCAGGGGTCCTTGCGCGGCTCGGCCGGCGGTGCCGTCGCGATCGCGTCGAACTCCTGGAGGGCCCACTCCAGCTTGCCCTGGCGGTCCAGCTCCTTCTCCAGCGCGTCGCGCAGGTCGACGAGCAGCTCCACGTCGAGGGCGGCGTACCGCAGCCAGGGCTCGGGCAGCGGGCGGGTCGACCAGTCGACGGCGGAGTGGCCCTTCTCCAGGACGTAGCCGAGGACGCCCTCGACCATGGCGCCGAGGCCGACCCGGGGGAATCCGGCCAGCCGGCCGGCCAGTTCGGTGTCGAACAGCCGGGTCGGGATCATGCCTATCTCGCGCAGGCAGGGCAGGTCCTGGGTGGCGGCGTGCAGGTCCCACTCGGCGCCGGCCAGCGCCGCGCCGAGCCCGGACAGGTCGGGGCAGGCCACCGGGTCGATCAGCGCGGTCCCGGCGCCCTCGCGGCGCAGCTGTACCAGGTAGGCGCGCTGGCCGTAGCGGTATCCGGAGGCGCGCTCGGCGTCGACGGCGACGGGGCCGGAACCGGCGGCGAACGCGGAGATCACCTCGGTCAGGGAGGCCGCGTCGGCGATCACGGGCGGAATGCCCTCGCGGGGTTCGAGCAGCGGCGTCGGCGCCCCCGTCACAGAAGATCCGGCGTCGTCCGGAGGAGTGCCTCCGGTGGTGCGCAGGGAGCTGTCTGCTGCGGTGTCTTGGGCGTCGGTCACCTGTCAAGGGTATCCGTGTATGGACTGCGCCCGTCGACGGAACGTTCCGTCGACGGGCGCGGGAGGGTCGTAAACCGGTCAGCGCGGGGGCGCGAAGACCTCGCGCGGGTGAATCGGCCGCTGCGCCGAACGGCTCAGTGGATGATCCCGGTGCGCAGGGCCACGGCCACCATCCCGGCGCGGTCGCCCGTGCCCAGCTTGCGGGCGATGCGGGCGAGATGGCTCTTGACGGTCAGGGCTGACAGGCCCATCGAGACGCCGATGGCCTTGTTGGACTGGCCCTCCGCGACCAGGCGCAGCACCTCGACCTCGCGGCCGGACAGCTCGCGGTAGCCACCCGGGTGACTCGGGGCACCCGGGGGGCGGCGGTGCATCCGGGCGGCGCCGAGGGGAGCGGCGCCGGGCCGGGCGGGCAGGCCGATGTTGGTGCGGGTGCCGGTGACGACGTAGCCCTTGACGCCGCCGGCCAGCGCGTTGCGGACCGCGCCGATGTCGTCGGCCGCGGACAGCGCCAGCCCGTTGGGCCAGCCCGCGGCGCGGGTCTCGGACAGGAGGGTCAGGCCGGAGCCGTCGGGCAGGTGGACGTCGGCGACGCAGATGTCGCGGGGGTTGCCGATGCGGGGACGAGCCTCCGCGATGGACGAGGCCTCGATGACATCGCGCACGCCGAGCGCCCACAGGTGGCGGGTGACGGTGGAGCGGACGCGCGGGTCGGCCACGACCACCATGGCGGTCGGCTTGTTCGGGCGGTAGGCGACCAGGCTTGCGGGCTGCTCGAGGAGAACGGACACCAGGCCTCCTGGGGTGGGGGGACGGGGCCGGCTTGTGGGGATTCAGCCGGGACGAACCGTGCTTTCTAGGTCACAGTCGTCTTCGGCAGCAAACTCGTCCGCCTTTAGAGAATGATCACGATCTAGTGAGTAACAATCTGTGCAATTCGGACATGCGATCGATCATCCGAAGATCAAGTCGGTTCGAGCGGATGCGATCCGGGTTCGAAAGTGGCCGTATCGACAAAGAGATGGTCAATGAGGCGTCCAAGCGGGGGACCCCGGGGAAGCCTGCGATCATCTCACCGTGACTGCGGGCCCCTGCGCTGCGGCAGCGTGACCACCGAGGCGTCCCCCGGACCGGCCGGCGGCAGCCCCGCGACCTGCGCCAGCAGATCGCACCAGGAGGCCAGATGGGACGCCGTGTCCGGGACTCCGCCGAGCCCCTCGCGGGGCGTCCAGGAGGCCCGGATCTCGATCTGTGAGGCGGCCGGCCGCTCGGCCAGCCCGCCGAAGTAGTGCGAACTCGCGCGCGTGATCGTCCCGCTCGGCTCGCCGTAGCCCAGCCCGCGTGCCTGCAGCGCCCCGGTCAGCCACGACCAGCACACCTCCGGCAGCAGCGGATCAGCGGCCATCTCCGGCTCCAGCTCCGCGCGCACCAGCGTCACCAGCCGGAACGTCCCGCGCCAGGCGTCGTGCCCGGCCGGGTCGTGCAGCAGCACCAGCCGCCCGTCGGCCAGCTCCTGCTCCCCGTCGACCACCACGGCCTCCAGCGCGTACGCGTGCGGGGCGAGCCGCTGCGGCGCGGGCGTGGACTCCACCTCGACCTGTGGCCGCAGCCGACTGCTGCGCAGGGCGTCGACCGCGGCCCGGAAAGCCGGCGGACCCGCGGTACCGGAATGCCGGTCCGCCTCCTCGGTGTCCAACACGTCGTCCATTCCGTCAGCGCTGTCCGACATTCGTCCCTGAGCCCCAGCCATGCGGGGAAGAGTAAGGGGAAGCGCGGCTCCGTGCAGGGCAAGACACCCCCTGAGGGCTGCGGCACTTCTCTCCTCACGGCCGTGCGAGACTTGCCGTCGTGAGTGCCAACGCAACGCCCTCGGGCCAGCAGCCGACAGCGACGTACGACAGCGCCTTCCTCAAGGCGTGCAGGCGCGAACCCGTGCCGCACACCCCCGTGTGGTTCATGCGTCAGGCCGGCCGCTCGCTGCCCGAGTACCGCAAGGTGCGCGAGGGCGTTCCGATGCTCGAGTCCTGCACGCGGCCCGAGCTGGTCACCGAGATCACGCTGCAGCCGGTGCGGCGCCACGGCGTGGACGCGGCGATCTACTACAGCGACATCGTCGTCCCGCTCAAGGCCATCGGCCTCGACCTCGACATCAAGCCCGGCGTCGGCCCGGTCGTCGAGCAGCCGATCCGCGCCCGCGCCGACCTCGCCCGGCTGCGCGACCTCACCCCCGAGGACGTCTCCTACGTCACCGAGGCCATCGGGCTGCTCACCGCCGAGCTGGGCGCCACCCCGCTGATCGGTTTCGCGGGCGCGCCTTTCACCCTCGCGAGCTACCTGGTCGAGGGCGGCCCGTCGCGCACGTACGAGAACGCCAAGGCGATGATGTACGGCGACCCCGAGCTGTGGGCCGACCTGCTCGACCGGCTCGCGGACATCACGGCCGCGTTCCTCAGGGTCCAGATCGAGGCCGGCGCGAGCGCGGTCCAGCTCTTCGACTCCTGGGCCGGCGCGCTCGCCCCCGCCGACTACCGCGGCTCGGTCATGCCCGCCTCGGCGAAGGTCTTCGACGCCGTCGCCGGGTACGGCGTCCCGCGCATCCACTTCGGTGTCGGCACCGGTGAGCTGCTGAAGCTCATGGGCGAGGCCGGCGCGGACGTCGTCGGCGTCGACTGGCGCGTCCCGCTGGACGAGGCCGCCCGCCGCGTCGGCCCCGGCAAGGCGCTCCAGGGCAACCTCGACTCGACGGTCCTGTTCACCGACAAGAACACGGTCGAGACCAAGGCCCAGGAGGTGCTGGACGCGGCCGCCGGCCTGGAGGGCCATGTCTTCAACCTGGGCCACGGCGTCCTGCCGAACACCGACCCGGACGCGCTGACCCGGCTCGTGGAGTACGTCCACACGCGCACCGCGCGCTGAACCGGAGCACTGCCCGGGACGCGGCGGACGCATCGGTGAACGGCCGTCGCGGGCCGTGCGTATCTGTTCTCAACCGACGTGAGGACAGGCGATGAACAACGCTCCGCAGGTATCGGCGATGCATGCTCTGCCCGACGGTGAGGCGGAGATCTCCCTCGTGGTGCGGCTGCCCTGGGAGGACGTGGCGCGCCTCGGCCAGGAGGCCGGGCGGCTGGCCGCGCAGACCGGGCGGCCGGTGACGCTGGACGAGGCGGTCGGCAACCGCCTGCGCTCCACCCGGCCCGCGGCCACCCACGCGCGGCCCGCGGGCGAGCAGCCGGCCGCCGTCGCCTCCGGCGCGTCCGTGGCCTCGCTGCCGAGGATCAGCGGGACGGCCTAGGAGACCAGGGCCGCCTCGGCGGCGGCGCGTACCTTCGCCGCCGCCTTTCTCGCCGCCACCAGGACCGGGTCCCACACCGGTGAGAAGGGCGGGGCGTAGCCCAGGTCCAGGGCCGTCATCTGCTCCACCGTCATCCGCGCGGTCAGCGCGACCGCCGCGATGTCCACCCGCTTCGCCGCGCCCTCCCTGCCGACGATCTGGACGCCCAGCAGCCGGCCGGTGCGGCGTTCGGCGAGCATCTTGACCGTCATGGGGGCCGCGCCGGGGTAGTAGCCGGCGCGGCTGGTGGACTCGATGGTGACGGTCTCGTAGCGCAGGCCCACCCGGTCGGCGTCCTTCTCGCGCAGGCCGGTGCGGGCGATCTCCAGGTCGCAGACCTTGCTGACCGCCGTGCCGACCACCCCCGGGAACGTGGCGTAGCCGCCGCCGGCGTTCGTGCCGATGACCTGGCCGTGTTTGTTGGCGTGGGTGCCGAGCGGGACGTACTGCTCCTGGCCGGAGACCAGGTTCAACACCTCCACGCAGTCGCCGCCCGCCCAGATGTCCTCGTGGCCGCGCACCCGCATGCCGAGGTCGGTGAGCAGCCCGCCGTGCGCGCCGAGGGGGAGACCGGCGGCCCGGGCGAGCGCGGTCTGCGGGCGGACGCCGATGCCCAGGACCACCACGTCCGCCGGGTACTCGGCGCGCGCCGTGGCCACCGCGCGCGCGTGGCCGTCGTCCCCGGTGCGGATCCCGGTGACCTCGGCGTCGTTCACCATGGTGATGCCGAGGCCCTCCATGGCCCGGTGCACCAGGCGGCCCATGTCCGCGTCGAGCGTCGACATGGGCTCCTTGCCGCGGTTCACGACGGTCACCTCGAAGCCGCGGTTGATCAGCGCCTCGGCCATCTCCACGCCGATGTAGCCCGCGCCCACGACCACGGCCCTGCGGCCACGCGCGCGTGCCAGCGTCTCCAGCAGGGCCTGACCGTCGTCCAGGGTCTGCACGCCGTGCACCCCGGGGGCGTCCGCGCCGGGCAGGTCCGGGCGGACCGGGCGGGCGCCCGTGGCGATGACGAGCTTGTCGTACGCCGTCCAGGACTCGGCGCCGGAATCGACGTCACGCGCGCGTACCCGCCGCCCGGCCACGTCGATCTCGGTGACCTCCGTGCGCAGCCGCAGGTCGATGTCCCGCGCGCGGTGCTCCTCGGGGGTGCGGGCGATCAGGTCGTCCCGCTCGGGGACGTCACCGCCCACCCAGTAGGGGATGCCGCACGCCGAGAAGGAGGTGAAGTGGCCCCGTTCGAAGGCCACGATCTCCAGCTCGCCGGGCCCCTTCAGCCGGCGTGCCTGGGACGCCGCGGACATGCCCGCGGCGTCACCGCCGATCACGACCAGCCGTTCCGTGCCGCCCCGCCCACCGCTCATGGTCATGCGAACACGCTACGGGGCCACGGCAGGCCAGTCCCGGCCGGTCCCGTGTGTGTCCGGGCCGGAGTCCGGTTACGGGGCCGGGCGGGTGGACGGTAGTGGGCTGGGTGTCGTCGGTAGGGGACCGG
>NZ_MLYN01000034.1:0-110419 GCF_001866675.1 Streptomyces sp. MUSC 14 | reverse complement strand
GCACGGCTACACCACTTCATGGGACGCGATCCACTACACCGCCGCCCAACAGTTCCACGAGCGCGAAGGCCACCTTCGGGCAGCCAGGGGCACGTCGAACGGGTCGTCACCGGCGACGACAGCGACCGGGAGGAACAGGAACTGAAGCTGGAATCGCAGATCGGGAACCAGCGCTCACGGGCCGCGAGCCGCTCCCTGAGCGCGTGGAACAACTGGCGGCGATAGCCCCTCGTCATCCCCGTCATCATCGGCGCCTGAGCCACAGCCCGGCAGCACAGTCCCCGGTTCCGGTCGCGGCCCCCGCAGGCATCGAGGTCGGGCACGGGAGTCAGCAGCCACCCCTGCAGACCGAACTCGATCGCGTGTGGAGCAAGCCGAGGTGTACGCGTTTTCGAAGGCTCCGAGAGTGCCGCAGACGAGAAGGTCGCCAGGAGGGGCCGCTGGCGCGGGCGATCCCCCCCACCAGGGCAAAGACGACGGAACACACGGAACGCGCGGTGTACAGCGGCTCCTGCATACCGGCCACCATGCAGGCGAAGCCCTGCGAATCGGCATACCGCGTCATTCCGGAGGAATGCGAAACTCGAATTCGGGACGGTCCCACAGCACGGCGGGCGGGTTCGCGAGCGCGGTCCCGATCCGCACGGCGCCGACGCGGTGGTAAAAGTCCTCGGCGGGAAGATGTGACACGACCTTCACACGGTCGAGCCCGGCGGAACGGGCCTCGGACTGCATGTGCGCGACGAGCATCCGCCCAATACCCCGCCCTTGCGCTTCGTCGGCGACGAACAGCAGGTCGAGCTCCGGTGGAACGACGACGAGCGAGTAGAACCCGAGGACCCGGCCTCCATGCTCGTCGTCGGCGGCGGCTACGAAGGTGCGGTGGGCCTCGATGTAATCAGGACCGACACGGTAGCCCGCGACTGCGGATGCGTACTTACCCTCGTAGGCGCCTGAGCCACGCACGAGCCGCGTGAGCCGTTTGGCATCCCGCGCGACGGCCCTCCGTATCGTGACCGGCTGACTGACCGGGGAAGTACGTGAACTCATTGGAAGAGTATTTCGCACCGGGGGGTGCCTTCGTGCTGCGGGTCCGCCGCACGGGCGGGCGTTCCTGCAGCGCTGCCGGGAACCAGTCGCCCAGGACCCGATCGATCACATCACTGCCGGCGTCGTCCGCGACGGCGTCCCTTGTCGGGAACCGGCGCGGTGGCGCTTCGCGCGCTCCGTTTCCAGTCCCCGCCGCATCAGTCCGTGCACGCGGTTCTCCCACACACGGCTTTCCGACATCGTTCACCGACCGGAATGCGCCATTTCCCCGTGCGCGTTCCCGCTCAGACGGAAGATCCGAAGACGCCTGAGCCACGCACAGTCATCGCGGGTGGCCCGATTGTGACCGCGTCGACCGTGCTTGCAGCTGAAAAGGATCGCCAGCCGCTCAATGACACGGGTGCTCCGGCTACACGCTCGTGGCTACGCAGGCCAGTGCCTGGGACAGGGTGAAGGCCCCGCAGTAAAGCGCGCGGCCGATGAGGGCGCCGTCGACTGCGTGGGGGGCCAGCGCGGCGACAGCGCGCAGGTCGTCCAGGGTGGCGATGCCGCCCGCGGCCAGCACGGCTGCGCCGGTCCTTTCGCACACCTCGGTGAACAGTGCCAGGTTGGGGCCGGACAGGTTTCCTTCCCGGCTGACGTCGGTGACCACGTAGCGGCCGCATCCGGCGTCGTCGAGGACGGTGAGGGCCTGCCACAGGTCTCCCGCGTCCGTGCCCTGTCCGGGGCCGGCCAGGCGCGGGCCGTGGTCGGTCCAGCGGACGGGCAGGCTGACGCCGACCCGCTCGCCGTACCGGGCGATCGCCGCAGTGCACCAGTCAAGGTCGGTCAGGGCGCTGCGGCCGAGGTTGTAGCGGGCGCATCCGGTGGCGAGGACCCGTTCGAGCGCGGCCTCGTCGTCGACGCCGGCCCGGCACATCAGCTGCACGTCGATGCTCACGGCCTCAATGACACGGCGGGCCTGCTCAAGGCTTGGGGTGCCGTGCGCCGGTTCGGCCATCACCAGGTGCAGCCACGTGGCCCCCTGCTCCTGGAAGGCCAGCGCTGCCTCGACCGGATCGCTCCGGTCCGGCTCCGGCACCTGGCCGTCCCCGACCAGATGCACCACCCGTCCACCGGCCACATGCACCGACGGAAAGAGATCGAACCGGGCCCCGGCACCGGTCCCCCGCACAGAGTCCGCATCCTGCGACACGCGCGGCATCGCCGCCCCCTCCCGAAGCATGTGCCGAAGACCCCCACCCGCTCCGGCAACACGGTAGGTACGCCCAACCCAGCCGTATACGGCGCGAACTGGCCACCCCTCGCCCGAAAATGCCGCTCACCGACACCGCCACCGTGCCGTCCGTGATCGGGCTGTCCCCGGCCGCCCGACGAGTCGGGCTGCGCTGTCTGGCACAGGCTTGCAGCGCACCGGCCGCGCGAAGGCAGCATTCGGGCAGGACCAGTCGGACGGCGCCTGCATCAGGGGGCTACCGGGGGTGCCAGTTGCAGGGGCTGCCGTTGCGCAGGCCGGCCAGGAGCCGCCGGTACTCGTCCGCCGCGACTTGATCCTCCTGCCCGTTCTGCATGAGCCACACCGTCATCGCGAACCCCTTCAGAGCGCGTGGTGTCTCGTACCCGTGCCAGTCGTACCGGTCCCGTCCGGCGGCGGGCACGAAGGCGGTGCACTGTTCACCGGTCTGCCGCCCGAGACCGTGATGCTGCACGGCCGTGACCCTCAGATCCCACTCCGGGTGATCGAAGCGGAACGCTTCCAGGTCGATCACGGTCACTCGCCCCTGACCGTCCGCCAAGAGGTTGCGCACGTGGGCCTCACCGTGAACGGGCCCCTTGAGCGTCACGGACCTCAACCCGTCGAACTCCCCCCCCGCAGCTTCCGCCATCGCCCGCTCAGGAAGAGGGGCGCCGGCGCGAGTCAGGGCGGCGCCCAGGACCATCTCCATGGAGATGGCGAGCTCCAGGCCTCCGCGTCGTGAACGCTGCGCACGTGACTCGGCTCGCCGTCACACCGAGAACTCGCGTATCACCATGTCGCGGAACACCGCGCTGCCACCGATCGTGAACAGCGCGAGCCGCGTGTCCAGCAGGTACGGGAAAACCTGGCTGGTGTGCACGTAGCGGCCGTCGTCGACGAACATCTCCACCGACGTCCGGTCCACCAGTATGCGCAGCTTCACTGTGCCGGCGGACGGGTCGAACGGGGTGTGGCTCTCCTGCCACTTGCCGGACGTGTCGGCGTTCACCGTGTTGCGTCGGTTGAGGAAGGCGTAGTTGTCGTAGATCCCGGCGTCGATGTGCCGACCGCCGTCCGGCGAGCGCCGCAACTGCAGTCCAGCGCCGATGAGTTGGGTCCAGGCGATCTCGGTCGTCACCTCGTAGGAGATACCGGTGTAGTCGAGTACCTTCGTGCCGTCGACGGTCACGTCGCCCAGGTTCACGGTGCGAGAGACATGTGAGTCGAGGCCGGCGACGGGCTGGGAGGCGAGGTAGTAGGTGCCGTCGGATGCCTTCTTCATGGTGACTTCTCGGACGATGGAGTCGGTGCCGTTGAAGCCGTCGCAGTCGATGGTGGGGGTGGTGTTGGCGTAGTCCCAGTCGTTCACCCAGCCGATCGCATACCGGGCAGCGACGTCCAGCGCGCCGCTCGCGTCCCGCTTCTCGAAGGTGACGGCGGCGTACCAGTCCCAGCCGTGGTCGAGCCACTGCGGGGCACTCGCGTCGGCGGTGAACGCGCTGCCGTCGAAGGAACCCGTCCAGTAGGCGTACGTGTTGGGCAGTCCGGAGTTCTTGCCGTTGGCGCTCGCGCCGAGCACCCACTTGACGGTGCCGTCGTCGGCGGTGATGCGGAACAGGTCGGGGCACTCCAGGACGCCGATGCCGTCGTGGACGAAACCTTCCGTGTACGTCCAGGACTTGAGGTCGTCGGAGTGGTAGAAGCCGATCTTGTCGTTCTCGGCGAGGGCCATCACCCAGCGGCCCCGGTCCTCGTCGCGGATCACCTTGGGGTCGCGGAAGTCGGCGACGCCCGGGTTGGGCAGGACGGGGTCGGTCCCGTAGTTGGTGAAGGTGCGGCCGCCGTCGGTCGAGTAGTACAGGAACTGCTCCTGGTGGTCGGTGCCGCCCCCTGGGGACATGGTGACGATGACGACGACCGCGCCCGCGCCGAAGCCGGCTGTGTTGCCGGTGTCGACCACCGCCGAACCCGACCACAGGTTGCCGTTGGGCGTGGTGTCCTTGGGCACGGCGACCCCGCGGTCGGTGAAGGAGACCAGGTCCTTGGTGGTGGCCAGACGCCAGGCGGTGCCGACGACTCCGGTGAAGTAGTCGGCGTTGTAGAGGTAGTAGTAGTGGTACTCGCCGTCGATCCAGATGGGCCGCTGCGGGTCGTTCTTCCACTGGTCGGGGACGGTGAAGTGATAGGCGGCACGGTAACTCGCGCCGCTCACCGCGGCCTTGGCCCTGCCCTTGGTCGTCGTCCTGGGCTTCGGGGCGGCCGTTGCCGGTCCGGGGGCCAGCAGCGCGACGGCGGTGCCCGCGGCCGAACCTGCGAACAACACTCTGCGGGAAATCCCCGACGTTCCGGGCATGACGCATCGTTCCTCTCGTGACGGCCCATGAAGGGCCCGTGACGCACGCGAGTGCGGCTCGCGACGTAGGTGGCGGAGAAGGCGGCTCGTGTGAACGAGGATGTAGACCTAACTCGTTAAAGGTCAAGCGCTCCCAGCCCTTGACAGGCCTGTGGCCCGGTTCACATCATCTGGGACATCAACCCTGATCTAACACGAGTTAGGCCTGTTTCGATGACCGACTCGCACCTCCTCCGCCGCACTCTGTTGCGGTATGGCGCGTACGGGGCGGGGGCCTCCGCCCTGGCCGCTACCGCCGCAAGCTGGGACCGGCTCACCGGAACCGACATCCCCGGCCGCGACGACGGTTCCCTCGTCGTCGCCACCCTCGGCTCCGCCTTCGACCCGGCCGCCGTCGACGCCCTCACCGAGGGCTTCCACCGGGTCCACCCCGACATCCCGCTGCGGGTGAACGCGGTCCAGGCCGTCGACTGGTCGGACTTCTTCGCGAAGATCCTCACCCAGATCGCCGCGGGCACCGCGCCCGACCTGGTCTATGTGGCCACCGAGGGCGTGCAGTTGTTCGCCCGACGGCTCGGCGTGCCACTGGACCAGTGGGTCAAGCGGGACGCGGCTCAGCTGCGCGAGTACTTCACCGACGTCCACCCCTCGCTGGTGGAGTCGATGATGTACGAGGGGAGCCTCTACCAGCTGCCGATCGAGTTCAACGCCGCCGACATGTACCTCAACAAGCAGGTGCTGAAGCGGGCGGGCGCGGGTTTCCCGGCGGCTGACTGGAGCCGCGACGACTTCACCGCGCTGCTGCGGGAGATGAAACGTGCCGGCGATACGCACTTCACGCCGTACTTCTGGACCAACCGGCTGTGGGGCGGCGTGGTGCCCTGGCTCTTCGCGGGCGGCACGAACCTGCTGAAGGAGTCGAAGGCGCCCGGTGGCGCATGGCTGTGGGACACCTTCTACCCGGCCGCCGACCGGCAGGGGCGCGGCGGGGGCTTCCGCTGGACGACCCCGCAGGCCACCGCCGACCGGGTCGAGGAGGCGTACGACTATCTCGCTTCCCTCGTCCAGGAGAACCTGTGCACCCGGCCCGAGGGCGGCAACGGCAGCAATCTGGTCGGCGTGTTCTCCACCGGCCGCGTCGGCGTCACGCCGGCGGGCGGCTTCTGGGCCGGCGGCCTGCGTCTGGCCGGCATGCGGGCGGCGGACTACGACGTGCAGTACTTCCCACGCTGGCGCACCCAGCGCCACCAGTTCGGCGCGGCGGGCTACGCGCTGCTGCGCACCTCGAAGAAGCAGGAAGCGGCCTGGGAGTTCATCAAGTACGCCGTGCGCAAGGACACGATGACCCGGCTGTTCCGGAGCAACCAGACCACCCCGGCCCGGCGCTCGATGCTGAACGCCACCCGCTATGCCGCGAGCGGCCCGGCGCACTGGCAGGTCTTCTATGACACCCTCGACCGGTTTCCCGACACCGGGCCGATCCCCGCGCCGCCGCAGGTCGCCGAGGTGACCGACGTCCTGCTCAAGTACACCGGCACCGCGCTGGCCTCGCCGCGTGCGGTGCGTCCCGCGCTGCGCCGGATGCAGGGCGACCTGGAGAAGGCCATGGAGCGTGAGATATGATGAACGCCAAGGTCCCGGCCGTACGTCCACGGCCCGCCACGCCACCCGCCGTCGCCGTACGGCCCTCCGTCCGCGAGCGCGGCACCCGGCTGCTGGCCGCACTGTTCCTGGCGCCCACGGTCGTCGGCATCGTCGTCTTCACGGTCGTGCCGATCATCGGGTCCATCGTGCTGAGCCTGTTCCACTGGAACGTGATCGACCCGCCCCGTTTCGCCGGCGGCGCCAACTACCGCACGACCTTCACCGATTCGACCGTCCTGGTCTCCTTCCGCAACACGCTCGTCTTCATGGTCTTCGCGGTCGCGCTGCAACTGCTGATCGCGCTGGCGCTGGCGCTCGCGCTGAACGGGCGGATGCCGGTGTGGCTGCGATCGGTGTTCCGTTCGGCGTTCTTCTTTCCGCTGGTGCTGTCCGCCGCGTCGATCTCGGTGGTGATGAAGTACCTGTTCAACCAGGACTTCGGGGTGGTGAACTGGCTCATCGGCCTGGTCGGCGTCGCGCCCGTGCCGTGGCTGACCTCGGAGCACGCCGCGATGGCCACGGTGATCCTGGTCTATGTCTGGCAGCAGTTCGGTTTCTCGTTCCTGCTGTTCGTCGGCGGTCTGAACAACATCCCCAAGGAGATCCACGAGGCCGCCGCCCTCGACGGCGCGACCGGCCTGCGCAAGCACCTCGGCATCACTCTGCCACTGCTGTCGCCCACGCTGCTCGTCGCATCGGTGGTAGGCATCATCAACGCCCTGCAGGTCTTCGAGCAGCCCTACGTCCTCACCGACGGCGGACCCGGCGACGCCACCCGCACCGTGGTGATGGTGATCTACGAGAGAGCCTTCGAGCAGCTCGACTTCGGTGAGGCGTCCGCGGTGGGCGTGTTGCTCTTCGTGCTGATCATGGCGGTTACCGCCCTCCAGTTCCGGCTCAGCCGGCGTTTCGTCCACTACCAGTGAGCCGGTGAGCCGCATGAGCCAAACAACCCCGACCCTGAGTCGCGTACGTTACTCACTCGCCCCCTGGGCCCGGGTCGCCGGACTGACCGTGTGCGCCCTGCTGACGCTCGGCCCGGTCATCTGGACCGTCTCCACCTCACTGCGCACTCCGGCCCAGTCCTTCGACCTGCCCCCGCAGATCATCCCTACGCACCCGACGACCGCGGCCTACCGCGGGGTCTTCCAGCAGATCGACGTGTGGCTGCTTGCCCTGAACTCCACGCTGGTGACGGCGCTGATCGCGGCCGGCCAGATGATCACGGCGGGCCTGGCCGGATACGCCTTCGCGCGCCTGGAGTTCCGTTTCAAGAAGCCTCTGTTCGGCCTGGTCCTGGCGACCATGATGGTGCCGTTGCAGGTCACCATCGTGCCGGTGTTCCTGGTACTGAAGTCGATGGGCCTCACCGACACGCTCCTCGGCCTGATCATCCCGGCCTTCCCGACCGCCTTCGGCACCTTCCTGATGCGCCAGTACTTCCTCGGCATGCCCAAGGACCTGGGCGAGGCGGCCATGCTGGACGGCGCGGGGCCCTGGAGGATCTTCCGCTCCGTGTACGCGCCGCTGGCCACACCCGGCCTGGCGATCGTCGGCGTGCTGGCCTTCAACTACCACTGGAACGAGTTCTTCCGCCCGCTCATCCTGGAGACCTCCAGCCAGAACTACACCCTTCCGCTGGGCCTGGTCTCCCTGCAGGGCAATCTCGGCACCGGGTCGATCTCGGTGGTCCTGGCCGGGGTCGTGCTGTCGATGCTCCCCGCCGTCGCCGTGTTCGTCGTCGGCCAGCGCCCTCTTCGCGAGGGCATCACCTCGGCAGGAGTCAACCGGTGAGCCACGACCCCCACACGCCCCGCTTTCGAGTGCGCCCGCCGACCGGCTGGATCAACGACCCGAACGGCCCGTTCCGGTG
This sequence comes from Streptomyces sp. MUSC 14, assembly GCF_001866675.1. Lineage (NCBI taxonomy): Bacteria > Bacillati > Actinomycetota > Actinomycetes > Kitasatosporales > Streptomycetaceae > Streptomyces > Streptomyces sp. MUSC 14. The sequence goes on along the minus strand of NZ_MLYN01000034.1, from coordinate 102,262 downwards.
GCGCGGACGCCGGCATGTCTTCTACCAGTACAACCCCAGCGCCCCGGTCCACTCCGACATCAACTGGGGCCACGCCTCCAGCCTCGACCTCGTCCACTGGGAGCACCACCGGGTTGCCCTCACGCCGACGCCCGGCGGCCCGGACGAAGCCGGCTGCTGGTCGGGATGCGTGGTCGACGACGCCGGTACACCGACCGCCGTATACACGGGAATCGACCGTGACCACGCCGGTCTCGGCACCATCTGCCTGGCGCGGGCGGCGGACCCGGACGACGAGCGGCTGACCGAGTGGAAGCCGCTGCCGACGCCCGTGTTGGCAGGGCCGCCGCGGGGACTGGACGTGGTCATGTTCCGCGACCCGTTCGTCTTCCGCTGCGCGGACAGGCGCTGGGCCCTCGTCGGGGCCGGGCATGCCGACGGCACGCCGTCGGTCCTGCTCTACGACTGCGACGATCTGACCGACTGGCGGTTCGCCGGTGTGCTGCTGGACGGCAAGGACCCGGTAGCCGCCTGCGCGTTCGGTGCCAGGGCGGTGGGCTGGGAGTGCCCGCAGCTGTACGCGGCCGGCAGCGGTGACCACGTACTTCTGCTGTCGCTGTGGGACGGAGACCCGAGCTCGACCGGATATCTGACGGGCCGTCTGGAGGCTGACACCCGGGACGGGCTGAGGTTCGTGACGCGCACCGGCGGCCGACTCGACCAGGGGCGTGACTTCTACGCTCCCGCCGTACTCCAAGAGCCGGACCGCACGCTGCTGTGGGGCTGGTCGTGGGAGGCGCGTCCACCCGAGGAGGTGGACCAGGCCGGGTGGGCGGGAGTGCTCACCGCACCCCGGGTCCTCGACGTGCACCCTGACGGATCACTGCGCGTCCGTCCGGCCCCGGAACTCGACCTTCTGCGCGCTGCCGAGCCGTTCGTCACCGCGCCGGGCCGGGTTCCGCTTCCGCTTCCGCTTCCGCAGACATACGACCTGACGCTCACCGCATACCACCCCACCACGGTGAGCCTGCTCCGGAACGCGTCGGGCCGGGAACTGACCGTCCGGGCGGATCCCGCCGCAGGAACCGTCATCCTCGACCGCAGCGCCTGGCCCCGCACCGGCCGGGAAGGCTCCGCACCCATCACCGTGCAGGTACCGAAAAGGCCGCAACTCACACTCCGGCTGCTCGTCGACGGCTCGCTCCTCGAACTCTTCGTCGCAGAACGCACGATGGTCACCGAGCGGCTCTACCGGCGCCCCGACGACATCGCCGAACTGGTGGTCAACGGGCCGGATGCCCGGGTCACCGGGTGGGCGCTGGACCCACGGAGGCGCGACTGACCAGAGGGCAGGCCAGACGCCGGATGGTCGCGGGCGGCGTACGGCCGGTGCCGATGGCGTCCAGGAGCAGCCCGACCGCCGCTTCGCCCATCGCCCTGTGCGGCAACGCGACCGAGGTGAGCGGCGGGGTGAGGAACGCGGCCATGTGCTCCTGGTCGTCGTAGCCGACCACCGACAGGTCGGCGGGCACATCGATCCCGAGCCTGGCCGCGGCGTGCAGGACCCCCGCCGCGACCCGGTCGTTGTAGCACAGGACGCCGGTGGGGCGGTGGCCCGGCTCAACCCCGTCGAGCAGGCGCAGCGCCCCTGCATACCCGGCGGAGATCTCCCCGCCGCCGCGCACGATCCATTCCTTGGGCACGGTGATGCCCTCGGCGCGCAGCGCGTCCCGGAAGCCGCGGGTACGTTCGGCCGAGGCGATGTCGTCCTGGCCGCCGATCATGGCGAGCCGGCGGTGGCCCGCGCCGAGCAGCAGCCGGGCCGCGGTACGGCCGCCGGCGCGTTCGGCCGGGACGACCGCGGGCAGCGAGTCGTCCTCGGGCAGGCAGTTGGCGAGCACGGAGTGGGTGCGGTGCAGGCCTTCGGGGACACGGACTCGGCGCAGTGACATGGCAGCGTAGATGATGCCGTCCACCCGCCGGTCGAGGAGTTCCGCGACGGCCGCGTCCTCCTTGGCCCTGTCACCGCCGGAGTCGATGGTGAGGACAAGATGGTCACTGCCCCAGGCGGTCTCCATGGCGCCGCGCAGCAGTCGGCCGGCGAACGGTGAGGACGCGATCTCGTCGGTGACCAGCCCGATCACAGCCGTACGGCGACGACGCAGACCGCGGGCGACAGGATCGGGGCGATAGCCCAGCTGAGCGGCGGCCTGCCGGATGCGTTCCTGGGTGGCGGGCGAGAGGTTGCCCTCGGCCCGGCCGTTGAACACGAAGGACACCGCCGTGTGCGACACACCGGCGAGCCGGGCGACGTCCCGTGACGTGGGGCGCCCGGTGCCCGTGCTCCTGCTGTCCTCGGCACCACCCACGCCGTCCGCCGCCCTCGCTCAGCCGTCCCTGTCGATCACCATCCACCCTATCCGCGCCACGCGCTCTCTCTGTCTGGGCCGTTGTGATGAGGTGCCTCGTGGAGCGCCTCATAAGACGCTCTCGTTCTGACATGCCGGGCCTGGTGCCCCGGCCATGTCGTCCGGGACCCGGCCGGACCGGATGGCGTCCGCCGTTAGCCCCTGCGCCAGTTGAAATGACCGGCTCAGCCAAAGCGAACGCTTCGTACAGCGAAGGAGGCGCCGTTCACAGCCGAACCGCTCGGCAGAGTGACCGCAGTTCCGACGCAGCCGTACTCCGGGAAGACGGTGGCCCTCCTGTCCGTATGGTTGACCACTGTGTGCGTACCATTGTCCAGCGGATAGCACACGCCGTCTTCCAAGCTGCGGAGCGTGGATTCTTCGCCGTTCACGTTCGCGTAGATGAAGCTGCCTGTGGCGTCGGCCTCAGCGATGGCGGGCAGTCCCAAAGACAGGGTGAGAGCGGCGCCGGCCGCCAAGGCCACGCGTTGCATACGACCGAGCGTTCTCATGACTTCTCCCACGTCATTTCAGGGATGTTCTGTGCCCATACCGTATGGGCCAGTTCCCTCGGGGTTCCGGACCGACCGCATCCACCTCACCCCAACGGATGCGCATTCGCGGGATTGCTGGAACAGCACGAGCGCGCCGCTCGCCGTCGGGTGGATGAGTCACAGACGCAGCCGACCGCATCCAGGTCCGATGACCACACTCTCGGCGCGGCCGAGGCATCCAGTCCCCGCACGCCGATGCGCTGCGGGAGCCTGTGCCTCTTGTTCCGCAGGAGGCGAAGTGGAAGCCGGTGGTGCCGGTGTGGTGCAGGCGCCGCCTCGTACTCGGGTGCGCAGGAGTCGGCGCGCGGCCAGGTCGGTCGGTGGTGCCGCGGGTTCGTTTGACGAGGGGTGGAAGCTGTCCCCGGGCCTTGTGCAGGCGATGACGGTTGCAATGCCGGGCACAGGCGTCCAGCACCGCACTCGCGCTCGGCGGCCTGCCCGACCTGCTCCGGTGTTTGCTGTAGTCCCACCTACGCGCGATGCGTCTGCGGTGCCATGCCGACACGGTTGCGGGCGTCATCGGGAAGACACGCGACCACCAACGCCGCGATCAGCGCAGACAACGCCCCGAAACACAGCCGGTCCGCCGGTGCATACCATACCGGTCCCTTGAGCTGCCTGCGCAGCAGCGCGTTCTCATTCTGTACCACCAGCAACTCGACGCCCATTGCTGCGTGTTGGTGTCACAGCACCGTCGGGACCGACAACAGCTTCCACGTCACCCGATACACCAGCGAGACGCGCATCCGGACAGGTTTCCAGGAGCTCGTAGCGGCGCGCCAGACGCACCCACTCCGAGCAGCAGCGATGAGCTTCCGAACGGCACACGACCGGCGGGCCGTCGGCACAGGCCAACATCCCGCCAACTCCTCGTAATCTCCTCGTATGCGCGAGCACACCGCGCCGTTGTCAGCGTACGGTCGGCTCGTGCATGCAGTCGGCCAACCCCCCTCACTGTCCTCCGCCCCTGTGGCTCGTCGCCTGCTCCTGGGCGCTGGCCTTGCGTCGGTCGCGCAATTCGGCGTCGCATGCGGCGACTCGCGCAAAAAGGCCAAAGCAGCCGGTTCGCCCACGGTGAATGCCACTGAAGGGACCGTGGTGATGGTGATCCGGCACGGCGAAAAGCCCACCTCCGGGCAGAGCGGGATGGACGACTCCGGGCGACCGGACAGCAAGTCGTTGACGGCCCGGGGCTGGGAGAGGGCACACGCGCTCCCGAAACTGTTCTCGCCGCCCAGGGCAGGACTGGCACGACCGGCAGCGGTGTTCGCCGCCGCCGACCAGGGCCCGAACGCGGGTGCCCATCGCATGCGCCAGACCGTGACCCCGCTGGCCAAAAGCCTCGGGCTGACCGTCGACACCAGCTTCGCCGAAGGATCCGAGCGTCGACTAGCACAGGCCGCGCTGAACGCGCCAGGCCCCGTACTGATCTGCTGGGAGCACAGCCGGATCCCCGCCATCGTGGCCGGGCTCGGCGCGGCGGACGCCCCCGGGACGCCGGCCACCTGGCCGGACCGCTTCGACCTCGTGTGGGTATTCCGCCGCCGGTCCGGATCCTGGTCGTTCACGCAGGTCGACCAGCATCTGCTGCCGGGAGACCGGTGACCGACAAGTCACGGAACGGGGTACGCCCGATGTCACGTGACGTGGACAGGGACGGCATCTTCTCCGTCAACGAGATGATCGAAACGACTCTGGAGTACAGCACCAGCACCGATTAGCAGGCCAACGGCAACGACCTGCTCGGCCGGACGAGACATACAAAGCCGTGACCCGTAACCGGACCGGTGAGAGAGCACAGCCTGGACGAACTCGTCCGGCCAGGCCCAACAGCTGGATCAAGCAGTCGTGAGCCTCCAGACCGGCTCGTGTACGGCAAGGGCCAGCGTCCATTTCCCCGCTCTCGACCGAGGAGAGCTCATCGTTGACGTCACCCATGCTCTCGACCCACGCCAGCTCTCCGACCCCGGTCACTGACAACGGCCTCGCCGCCGAGATCATCGCGGGCCGGCCTCCGGCCACGGACCGCTCCCGACGCGCACCATGCGGATCAGCCCGCCAGGTCCTCTCATCTTCGCGGGCCAGGTGCCGTGGACGGCCCACGGAGCAGACAACGGCTCGCACACGGCATTGACGGGCGCCTGGAGGTGCGCATCGAAACTCGCGCGGACATACGCCAAGTCGTCTCTCCGGGCAGGGTCGCCTCGATACGGCGATGGAGTGACGACCGGGATTCCTCCACCCCGCGTTCGTCGTGGAGCCGTTGGTGGATCGTGGTGACGCCGACTGTCCCGAGCAGGCTGCTGATGTAGTCGCGGTGTTCGTCGATCTGGTCCCAGGTGATCTGCCGCAGCCGCCGGTCCGCGAGCTCCGGGAACCGGCTCTCGATCGGTTTGACTCAGTAGTCCTCGCTCATGGGCGGGCCGCCCAGGGTGATCCCGGACAGCTCCGCCGGTGCCAGGGACTCCCTGACCGACTTGCGGTCCCCCCAGCGACACGGCCGGCTCGCTCTTGGAGCGGCCCGCCTGCCAGTGGACGTAGATGTCGATGATGTCGACCACGGGAACGATCCCTTGCCATCAGGTGCGCCCATTGACCTCTCGTGGCCCAGGTCGAGGGACACGTGCGTGTTCGTGATGCCAGGACCCTTGGACCGGCATACCCCCGTGTGGCCGGGCGGACGTTCCTTCTGCATTGCGTGGAGGCGGCCCCAGCGGGGCCGATGAGTGGACGAGGAGCACGATGTCTCTCCGCAGAGCCCTGGCGGCACGAACCCGAGGAGCGCTCACCGCGGCCGCGACGGTCGTGGCGATGACGGCAGCGGCCGGGCTGGCGGGCTCGGTCCCCGCACGGGGCCACCTCCACGGCGAGGCGCCCCAGCAGTACACCGCGATGAGGCTCCTGGCAGACGGGGTGACGACCAAGACCACCCGTCGGCTGCCAGGAGCTTCGCCGTGTCTGTGGCCGAAACCGCGCTCGGCCCACCCGGGCCGGCCCTGCGGCCGCTCTCACCACCGTACGGCGCAAGGAGCCCGGCAGCCGGGGCCCGTCGATACCGAAGAGCGGCGACGTGCGCAGCGCGAACGACGGAGAGCTTCGCACCGGCCTGGCGGCGACAGCCCCGCGAGAAGAACCTATGCCGGCTCGGGTCGTTCCGGGTTCGGGACGAAGGCGGGCAGCGCGGCGAGGCTGTGGCGCACGGCCTCGCCCCCGTACTCGAACATCTGCCGCTCGTAGCTGTCGACTGCGGTGAGAAGATCTTGCCGGCCCTCGGCGGCCTCGATCAGGCAGCGGCCCAGCAGGTCGGCATCGCGCAGGGCGGTGTTCGCACCGTTGCCGCCGGTCGGAGAAGTGGCGTGGATGGCGTCACCGAGCAGCGTGACCGGACCGCGCGCCCAGCGCTCACCTGGCTCGACCACCCCGATGGACAGCAGAGTGCTGTTGTCCGGGTCGGCCTGTTCGATGAGCGCCTGCAGGTCCGGGTGCCACCCTTTCATCCTGGACAGCGCGGCTTCCTGTGCCGTCAAGGTGCCGAGAGAGCCGTTCGGCGGGAGGATCATGGCCCAGCGCACGTAGTCGCGGATGTCGGGGAGCGTTACCTCGGGGGCCAGTTTCTCCGCCGCTTCCTTCGGCGGCATGGGGAACCGCATCGCCCCGAGCAACAGACTCACTCCGTCCCCGACGATCTTCCCGCCGTAGGCCCGGGACAGGCCGGCGAACTGCTCCGTCAGCGGCGTGCGGCCGATGACGAACCGAACGCCGGTGTCCCTCGGAGTAGTCTTCGGCGCCAGCACCTGGCGAACCGCGGAGCCGACCCCGTCCGCCCCGACGAGCAGATCGGCGGTGGCCGGATCGCACCTCGCGAACCGGGCTTCGACCCTGCCGTCGTCCAACACGTCGTAACCGGTCAGCGCGGCCCCGGTGTGCACGGTGAGTCCGGTCAGCAGCAGGTACCGGAGTACGTGCCGGTCGACCACGATCCCGCTCCTGGCAGGGCCGAGTTCGCCGATCTTGTTCAGCTGGGCGTCCAGGGCCAGTCGCTCGACGTAGGCATCACTGACGACCGTGTCCAGCAGCGGGTGCCAACGCTGTGGCAGGCAGCTGCGCAGCGCCTGGAATCCGACCGGATCCAGTACGAGCCGGTACCCCTGGAATCGTGTGGTGATCGCTGGGTCCCGCTCGTAGACGTCGACCTCGATCCCGGCACCGCGCAGACCCTGCGCCAGGCACAGACCCCCCAGACCGGCTCCAACCACGGAAACTCGCATCACACGCCTCCTGAACAGGATTTCCGAACCCTGCCCGGGCCTGAGCAAGGGGTAGCGAATCACGCAGATACGAACTTAGTTCGTTTCTACGATCTAAGCTCTACTTGACGAACTTAGTTCGTGTCAAGCTATAGTGACCAGCATGGCCTCCGACCCCCGGCAACGCCGAGCAGCTCGTCACGCCCAGCCCCCCGGGGAGCCCGCAGCGGCGCCACCGCGCAAGAAGCCCATCACGGTCGACCGGATCACCGACGCCGCCCTGCAGGTCGTGGCCGCCGAGGGCTACGACGCACTGACCATCCGTCGAGTCGCCGCGGTACTCGGCACCGGGCCGTCGTCGCTGTACGCGCACATCGTCAGCAAAGAGGACATCGACGATCTGCTCGTCGGCCGGCTCTGCTCCGAGGTCGTGCTGCCCGAGCCGGACCCCACCAGATGGCGTCAGCAGATCCTCGACGTGTACGAGCAGATCCGCGACCAGTACCTGAGTTACCCCGGAGTCTCCCGTGCCGCGCTGGGCGTGGTCCCGACCAACCTCTCCACGTTGCGGGTCCAGGAAGGGCTTTTGGCGATCCTGCTCACCGGCGGAATCGAACCGCGGAACGCCGCCTGGGTGCTCGATGCCCTGTCCCTCTACGTCAGCGCCTACACCTTGGAGCAGTCGCTGGTCCAGCAGCGGCGCAGTCACCCGGACCAGGAATGGGTCCTTGGCCGCGAGGAGCTGATCCGCCGCTTCACCGCGCTGCCGGCCGACACCTATCCGCAGACCCGACGCTATGCCGCTGAGCTGACCTCCGGCACCGGACACGACCGGTTCGATTTCACCCTCGGACTGATATTGGACAACCTCACCCAGCCCCGACCGGCACCGGCATCCGACATCGCCGGATGAACCCCGTGGCCCGAGGCCTGTCGACCACGGCCTCCCGCCAGTTCTGCGTGGCGAAGGAGATGACGACTGTCACGAAGCGGCGCATCCGGGTGTGCTTGGGCGGGTCCTGGTGGAGGAGGTGCACCTGGAGCTGGGAGTGCTGCGGCTCGGGCATGATCGAGGCGCGGGCACGCCAGCGGTCGTTGCCGCGGTCGTGGTTCTTGCCGAGGCGGTCGTCGTTCAGCGCGGCGTGGGCGGCGTCGTAGCCGGTGACGAGCCAGGCTTGGACGCCGCGGGGGAAGAGGACCCGGTGGACGGGACCGGCCTCGCGCATCCGCTCCTACAGGAGGTAGGGGTTCGTCTCGTAGGGCCAGCCCATCAGCGGCACCGGGGCGGGCAAGGTGTCCGGATCTGTGACTGGCTGCTGTTCCCGGAGGGTCGTGGAAATGCTCCTCAGAGGGCGAGTTCGGGCCGGTAGTGGTCCAGCCGGAGGGGGAGGTCGACGACGCGTTCGAGGCACAGGCGGTGGCCCCACTCCAGTCGGTCGATCGGGATGTCGAGGCAGGGCTCGATGCGGGTCTCGTCGGCGAGGGCGCATGGGACGACTCCTCGGTCAGGGGTGGTGGGCGGCGGGCGCCTCGTCGGTGGACATCTCCTTCGCGAGCGCCGGGCTGCGTCCTGGCAGTGCGAGCAGGGGTACGGCGATACAGGCGGCGGCTGCCGCCAGGGTCAGCCCGGCCGTCACGCCGTCATCACCTCCGGCCAGGCCCCGGGCGACGACGGCCGGAGCCGGGCCGAGGGCGATGCCGAGGCTGCGGGCCAGCGGGACGGATGAGCCCACGGTCGCCGTGCGGTCCGCCGGGGCGGCGCCCATGACGAGGGCCTGGGCCGGGCTGCCGTTCAGGCCCATGCCGAGGCCGGCCAGCGCCATCCGCCAGGCCACGTCCACCGGCGACCAGTCGCCCCCCAGCGGAACGAGGAGGAACAGACCGGCGGCGGTGAGCGCGGCGCCGATGACCGCCACTGGCGGATCCCCGCACCGGTCGGCGGGGCGACCACCGACCGGCCCGGCCAGCCCCATGCCGGGCGGGAAGGCGAGCACGGTCAGACCGGTTCCACTCTGTGCGCCCGCCGTGCGCCGGGCGCGTGCAGCGGCGTCCCTCTACCGGACCATCATCATCACACTGCGTAGCGGGGAAGATCACGGATGCGGCACGCAACCAGCGTCCGCTCGCCTCAACCCCGCTGAGCACCTGGCACGTGCGCACCGTGCGGCGGCAGCAGGGCGAACTCACATCCCGTCGAACGGAGTAGTGCTGTGCCCTTGACCGTGGAGACCGTGGAAGCCGAGCTGGAAGCCGCAAACCTGGAGGGTGATCCGGCAGCGGACGCGCTGGTGTCCGACCTCATCGACAACAGGGAGGTCGACGGCGTCAACGGCCTGTTCCGCACCATCGGAACACTGAAGCCCCACATGCCCATGGACGAACTGTCCAACCTGCCCGAGCGGCTCGCGCAGTTCCTGCACGACGCCTCCGAGGAGCCGCCTGGCTGGAACGACGCCGACGTCAAAGCGGCGGAGGGCTTCTTCGCCCACCACCACGGCACGGCCTCCATGCTGCAGGGCACCGTCGGGCTGATCGGCACCTACCTCTCCCCCACCGGCGCCTACACCCTGCGCTCCACCGGGAAACTGGGCGGCGTGGACGGTCCGGGCCGCCGTCTGTCGCAGTCCTCGCGCCTGTTCATCGGCATGGGCGACAAGGACGCCCTGCGCAACGGCACCCTGGCCGCCACCGTGACCAAGGTCCGCCTGGTCCACGCCTCCGTCCGCCAACTGCACAAGAAGAGCGGGCAGTGGGACTACGCCAAGTGGGGCGAACCGGTCCCGCAGAAGTACACCACCGGAGCCATCTGCGTCTTCAGCGTGCAGATCCTGGAGGCCATGAAGAACCTCGGCATCCACGTGACCAAGGACGACGCGCAGGGCTTCGTGGGCGCCTGGCACTACATCAACCACTACCTCGGCACCCCCGAGAAGTGGCTGATCCCCAAGGACGCCGACATGACGGACCGCGTGTGGAAGCTCATGCGGGACAAGGAGTGGAAGCAGACCGAGGACTGCACCTTCATGACCGCGCAGGCACTGAAGTTCTACAAGGAACAGATGATCCCGCCCGGCTTCTACGAGCCGTTCATCGCCCTGGTCCGCACGGCCTTCACCGACAAGTACGCCGACATGGCCGGCATCCCCAAGAGCCCCGTCGACCTGGTCGCCAAGCCCGCCGCGGCCCTGCACAGCATCTTCAGCAGCACCGTCGGCGGACTCGGCGGCGACACCGCCAAGCAGGTGGTCGGCGTCAACCCCTACGACGAGATCCTCGGCGTGGCATCCAAGGCCTTCAACCAGGTCGAGCTCTACGCCCTCACCCACGACAAGGACGACCAGCCCCAGATGCACCAAGAACTCCACGACAACCGCTGACCCCCACCAGTCAGACCCACACACAGTGATCGCGGCGGGCGCACCACGCGCCCGCCGCCCGGACGAAGACGGTGTGCACTGCCCGACGTGGACGTGACCCGCGGCCCGCTCCCACAAGGGGCCGACCGGGGCGTGCACGCCATCCGGGGACGTCCACGGCTTGTACGTGCGCGGTCTTTCGGCCGGTACGACGCCGTGTACGCGGACGAGCTGGGCCGCGAGCAGGTCCAGGCGCCGGTCGAGGCCGTCCTCGTCCACGCGGACGCGGCCGGGCAGCGCGGACATCAACAGGGTCGGGTGATCGCGGTGTTCGGCCGTGGCGTCCACGGCGATGAACCGGCGAGCCGGATGTCCTCCTGCCCGGCGAGCAGCGCCAGGACGGACGCCTCGCGAGCCGCAGCCCGGGGCCGTGGTGGCGGAAGAACGGCTTCACGAAGGTGCTTTGCACCAGGTCCGAGCCGTCATCGAGCGTGAGCCGGCGCATCTGGCAGCTCCAACCACCGGACAGCGGGCGGGGGTCAGTGACGTGCCGGTCGTCGCCGAGTTGCTTGGCCACCCACGTACGCGTGGCCGTTCAGCCCCGGTCGTCGAGGCCGGTCGGCACCGCCTCCACGAACTCCCCCGGTCCTGACCTGCTGGTCGCTCTCGGTGCTCGGGTCGTGCTGGCCGGCCCGGTACGAGGGGCCGATGTCGATGCCGACGCCGTGGTACCGGGGCGGGCAGTGGGATGACGTTGTGTTCGTCGTCCGGGGCCCACAGCTCCGGGCACAGCCCCGCAGCGGTCGGCAGGCCGCCGCCGGGCGTCAAGCCGCCCGAGCAGTGGACCTGACAGCCCCCTGCCGGACCGGTGGACCAGGGCCTGTCCGGCGAGGGGTTGCCTTTACGTCTCGGCACAGCGGAACTTACGGTTTGTGGGATACCCAGAGCAGTTCCGCCGGCCAGCGGTGTGCCCAGTCGGGTGGGTCGGTTTCGTTGTAGCCGTTGGGTGTTCCGAGTTCGGGCCGCGGCTCGATGAGGTCGTCGATGACGAGACCCGCGCCGCGCAGGACCCTGACCCAGTCGCCGTAGGTGAGCTGATAGCTGGTCGCGCCGTCGTCTTCGGCGATGGTGTTCAGCCCGAAGTAGTCCTGCTGCAGCGTCGTGGTCACGCGTCTGCCAGCTTCGTCGTAGCAAGCTTCGAACCATGGGCTGGCGACGTTGAACACCAGGCGCCCGCCTCGGCCCAAGACGCGTGCGGCCTGCGGGACCGCCAGGTGCGGGGGCGCCCAGCTGAGCCCACCGAAGTCGCAGAAGACCAGGTCGAAGCTTTCGGCGGCGAAGGGGAGTTGTTCGGCGGCGCCTTGCACCAGCGGGTAGCGGGCCGCTCCCATCGCGCGGGCCGCTGCGGCGAGTTGTGCTTCGGACAGGTCGAGCCCGACCACGGTGGCGCCCTCGGCGGCGAGTGCCCTGGACCACTGGCCGGCGCCGCAGCCGAGTTCGAGGACGCGCTTGCCGGTGACGTCGCCCAGGGCGTGCAGGTGCGCGTCGGGGATGGAGTACATGCCCCACAGCCGGGGTGTGGCGCCGATTTGCGGGTCGTGTTCGTGCTGGTAGGCACTGCTGATCCGGTTCCAGAGCCGCCGGTTGGCGGGGATGCTGTCCACGTGCCGACTCCAGCACTGCCTCCCGGGGCGGTCAACACGACGAGGGCACTGTCCGGCCCTCGCCTCGGTCAGGCCCTGGCTCGGCCACTGATCCGCCGGACGAGCCTTAGGCGGCGTCCGGGGGCAGTTGTCCCTTGACGCCGCCCAGCAGCCGGTGCAGCAGCTCCAGCACCTCGGCCGGATCCGCCTCGGCGAGTCGCTCGAGGGCCCCGGCGGAGCGGGCAAGAAGCACCCCGCCGAACGCCGCGACCGCGATCTCCGCGCGCAGCCTGGGGCGGTCCAGGCCCTCGCGCTCGAAGCGCTCGCGCAGCGGATCGACCAGCCGCCGGTACAGGTGCGCCTGGCCGGCCTCGTGGACGGACGGTTCGTCGGAAGGCAGCATGACGCTCTGCAGGAACGGGCTGGGACGGCGCTGCAGGCGCTCGAACAGTTCACCGAGCCGCTCTTGGTCCAGCAGATCGGTGGGGGGTTCGTCACCGTGCTCGGACTGGACCAGGGCCAGGTAGAGCTGGGTCTTGCCGCCGAAGTAGCGGGCGATCAGCGCCGGGTCGACCCCGGCGCGTTCGCCGATCTCCCGGATGGTGGTGCGCTCGAAGCCGCGCTCGGCGAAGAGTTCGCCGGCCGCCTTCAGCAGTTCCTGACGGCTGCGGGCCGCATCCCGTCGGCGCGGTGTCTCGCTCACCTGGGCGCCCCGTCCTCGTGCACCGGCGCTCCGCCCTCGGCCGCAGTCGCGTCGGCCATGCTCTCCTCCACCAGCAGTTCCTCGTCCACCGACCTCACCGACCGCGCCGGCGGCACCCCACCCACCCGGACCGTCACGCCGGGAGCCGCCGCAACGCCGTGCCGCGGCAGCACGATGGTAACCACCGCGACCAGCACCCACACCGCGCAGCCGATCAGCGCGGCGGTGCGGTAGCCGTCGCCGGCGGGCAGCGCGTGCCCGGGTGTGGTGTGGGCCTGCAGCACGGCTGCGCTCAGTGCGCTGCCGGTGGAGTAACCGACGTACCGCAGCACCTGGTTGAAGCTGACGGCACTGCCGGTCTCCTGCGCCGGCACCGCGCCGACGATGAGTCCGGGCAGGACCGCGAACGTGCAGCCGACGCCCAGCCCGGCGATCGCCATCACCACGAACGACTCCCACAGCCGGTCCCGGGCGAAGAGGAACACCAGTATCGACAGCAGCGACAGCCCGCAGCCGATCGGCAGCACGAGCACCGGGGCGGTACGCCGAGCCAACGCCGGTACGACCTTGCTGGACAGCACGCTGGCCACCGAGAACGGCAGCAGCACCAGGCCCACCACGGTGATCGAGGCACCGAAACCGTAGCCGGCGGAGCTCGGAGTCTGTACAAAACGCGTCATAAGCGACATCAGCAGGTACATCCCAACCCCTGCGACCAGCCCGGTCACGTCGGCGGTCAGCACCACGCGGTTGCGCAGCGAGCGCAGGTCGACCAGCGGCTGCGCGATGCGCAGCTCGTGCCACACCCACCAGGCCAGCAGCAGCACGGCGCCGGCGGCGAGGGCGAGCAGGCCTGGTGCGCTCCAGCCCCAGCTCTCCCCCTCGCTGAGCACGAGCAGCACACCGCCCAAGCCCAGGCCGAGCAGGACGGCGCCGAGCGCATCGAGCGGTGCGGGCCGACGGGACGTAGCCGCCGGCAGCACCAGCGCCCCGGCGGCCAGGGCGGCGACGCTGACGATCGCACCGAACCAGAAGCCGGCGTGCACGCCGAAGGACTGGGAGATCAGCCCGGTGAGCGGATAGCCGAGGCCCACGCCGGCCACCGTGGTGATGGAGAGCATCGCGACGGCGGACCGGGCGCGTTCGCCGGTCAGGCGGTCGCGGGCGGTGGCGATGGCGAGCGGGGTGAGTCCGAGGCCGACGCCCTGCAGGGCGCGGCCCACCAGCAGGACGGGGAAGCCCAGCGGGAGCGCGCCGAGCACGCAGCCCACCAGGACGGTGGCGACGGCGGCGAGCATCGCCGTCCGCCGCCGGGGCCCGTCGCCGAGGCGGCCCATCACGGGGGTGACCACCGCGCCGACCAGCATGGTGACGGTCAGGGACCACTGGGCGTCGGAGAGCGAGACGTGGTCGACGGCGGCGACGGTCGGGACCAGCGGCGCGCCGAGGCTGCTGATGACCGCTACGACCGTGCCGAGGAACACCAGGACGGGCACCAGGGCCCCTTGCCGCAGACCTCCCGCGTGCATGATCCGCCACTCTCCTTCCACCAAAGTCATCAGTTGATGTCTTCATATGATGACATGAATCCGTGCGCTGCCCCCGGATCGTGGATGGCGGCTTCCCGACCGAGCAGCACGATGCCCACCGCCACCCTGCGGCCACGGCCAACCGGACGGTCGGCGCCCCCCGCCACGTCCGACCGTGCGCAGGCCCTCGCACCCCCAGCGCTGGGGCAAACGCACGAACCGCCGACGCCCCCCTGTCTGCACGGCCTCCCACAAAGGCCGCGACTCCGCTGTCAGTGCACGGTGTTACTTTCTGCGACATGACTGATCACGCGCTGTGGCTGCTGCGGCAGGACCGCCGCCTGGCTGAACTGGCCGCCTTCCCCTTCGACTTCGACCTGGACCGCGCCGTCCACGGCCATGTCGAGGAGGTCCGTCTCGCCTCGGGCAGGCCGCTGGAGACGGTAGCCGGGGACGATACCGGCGGTACGTACTTCGTGTGCGCGGACGGCTCGGTGCTCTACGCGGACTCGGAGGGCGCCGCGGGCATCATCGGCTCCAGTGTCGACGAGACCCTGGAGCTCGTGATCGGCCTGCCCGGCTGGCGCGACTACACACGTCTGTCGCCGGACGACGGCGAGGAGAAGATCCTGGCGTGCGTCGCGGAAACCGAGGACGAGATCCGTGAGCACTACGGAATCGACGAGGAGCGTGCCGAGCTCCGTGCGGCACTGGGCTTCCCGGAACGCTCCCCGGTCGAGTTGGTGGCCAGGCTGCACGCCGCGCTGCTGCGCACCGAGCCGGAGTTCGTACTGCTCAACGCGGATGAGGGGTGCGCGTACGACCGGATAGGCCCGGCCGGTGCCCCGCTGTGGGAGCCCGTGCTCGCGGCGGGCCGCGCCGATCTCGCCCGGCTGCGGGAGGACGACAGCACGGCATGGCGCGAAGTCGCCGAGGACCCGGTGCGGCGCCGGATCACCCTGCGGGCCGCGCAGTTCGACCGCGCCGAGGGCGATCTGGAGCTGTTGCGGCATCTGCTGCGGCACGAGACACGGTCATCGATGTCGGACGAACTGCGGCTCGCGGCCGTGCTGGTGGGGCTGCGCGGGGACACCGGGGATCTGCCGCTGCTGCTTGAGGTCCGGGAGACGGACTTCGACACGGCGTGCGGCCTGGGCGGTATGCCGGAACCCGGTGCAGGCGCGGACGAGTTGAGGCAGTGGGCGCGGACGCTCGACGAGTCGATGTTCGGGACGGACCCGTCGGACGAGCCGGTCTCCACTTGGACCGACCTGGCGCGGGACCAGGGGATGACGGAGCTCGCGCGGGTGACGCTGATCCGCGAACTCGACAACATCTTCTTGGACCAGAGCAGACTCCGTCGCCCCGAGGCGCCCCGCACCCTGGCCACGGCTCCGCTGAGCGGGCTCGCCCGGGACTTCGAGGAGCTCGGCGACCTTCCCCAGGCGCTGCGTGCCCAGCACCTGTACGCCGCCCTTCAGGAGACGGCATGGGACCGGGCCTCAGCCCGGCACACCCTGGCCCGCCTCGAGCGGGAGGCGGGCCGGCTGCCGCAGGCAGCGGACACCCTGGCCGCCGTGCGCAACGCCCTGGCCACCCCGGGCGACGACTCGCTGCGCTACTGGACGCAGGTCAGCCTCGGCCGCTTCATCGCCGAGGAACACTACCGGCTCACCCTCGCCCTGGCCGACGCGAGCCGCCCCGAGGAGGCCCGTGCCCTCCTCACCGCTGCCGACGCCATATTCGACGAGCTCTCGGAGAATGCCGCAAACGGCATCCGCGAGCTCGCCGAGCAGGCCGCCGCACGAGTGCGGGAGGTCGACTGAGGACGATCACGATCGGGCGCCCTCGCGACCGGCTCCTTGCGTGGCGTGATCCTCTGATGCACTGCATCCACGTCCAGCCCAGCGACAACCGGTCGCGTGAGTGACCTGAGATTCCAGGCGACCGCGCCCGGTGGCAGGCCACCGCAGGCCAAACGGGACGCGAGCAGCGGTGAGGACGCCCCGTCCCCACACGTCCACTGTGCTACCCCGCGCTTTTCGTATGTGCCGGCCTTGGCCTTGCGGGTGTACTGGACGATGACCGTGAACCTTACCTGTCGGGGACGTGGTCCGGTTTCAAAGGCCACGCCGTCGCATTCGAGGCGGCCCTTGTGGTGCCGGGAGGTGAAGTGCCGCCACCCGGAGTCTGCGTTCCCGAAGAACACGATCGGAGCAGCCGTGTCGGAGCCCTCGTTCCGCCAGTACCCGTGCGCGCGGAAGATCGAGTGGAGCGCCCGGTGCATGGCGTCCTGCTGCGATATCCAGGGGGCACCGGGAGTGGACAGGCTCGGGTGCTCCCACCAGTCGGTCCGGACGGCTCCCCCGGCGCTCAGGTCGCACAGCGGAAGGACCACCCGCTCCGCTGCTCGGGGCCGAGCAGCGGGTAGTCGTCGCGCGGCTGAGGGTACGTCGGCAAGCGGAGACCGGATGGGCCTGTCTCGTGGGCTTGCCGGAGTACCGAGACGGCCGCGGACCCCGGGTTCGCCGGACGCTCACGCCGGTCAGCAAATGGGAGCGCGAGCTTTGTAGCCCTGGCTCTGAACCTCGTCGACGCACTCGCCCTCACGGTTGCCGTGGCGGCCCTCGCCGCCTGCGACCGACGTTGTGCAGCACGCCCTCCGGGAGGGTGTGCCGACCATCCCATCGCGGCGACCTCCAGGCCGCACCGGCGAACTGCACGAGAGGCAGCGCGCGTCCACGCCCGTCCGATTCCTGCCCGTTCCCGGATCGGACCACGAGGCATTCAAGCCATGGGCCGGTCATCGAGGAACCGGCTTCTCATAAGACCTGCTTTGAGCCGCCCACAACGAACTGTTATGGGCGACGCGTCGGCTGTGATCACTGTCTCCGATATTCCTGGAACCGAAGTTCCGAATAATCCGTCCAGCCACGTATTTACACCCCGTCAATATCTCTTTCACGGGCGTCAGTTGGTGCAATCCCGTCCCGAATGGTGAGATAGGCTCATCTCAGGGCGCCCGCTCTTCACGAGCGTCCGCTCTCTCCTATCTTCAGCGAACGATGTCCACGTCGGTGGACTCGTTCCATCGCCCACGGCCGGCCTTTCCGTGCCGGCGGCCACGCCTTCGAGCAGGAATTGATGCCCGTTCAACCAATTGCGGAACTCATACGTTTCGCCAGGCACAACTCGTCTTTCTACCGGGACCTCTACGCCCACCTCCCCGATCACGTGACTCGTCTCACGGATCTCCCGGTCGTACCCCAAGCCGATTTCTGGCGAGCCAACGCGCCGCGCGACAACCGGCTGCTGACCTCCCCTTTGAATGAGGCGGTCGTATTCCGCAGCGGCGGAACCACGGGCTCGCCGAAGTTCTCGTACTACACACGCACCGAATGGCGTGAGTTCACCTCCGCGTTCGGCGCCGGATTCGTACACGCCGGGCTGCGGCCCGGTCATCGGGTGGCGGATCTCTTCTACGCGGGTGACCTGTACGCGAGTTTCAGCTTCGTGCTCGACTCCCTGCACCGCTCCCCCGTGGCCAACGTCCGCCTGCCCATCGGCGGCGCGACGCCCTGGGAATCCACCGCGGCGACCTTGGAGGAGTTCCAGGTCCAGGTCGTCGCCGGCACCCCGACCACGCTGTGCGCGCTCGCCGAACGCCTGGTCGGCGCAGACCGGACTCTGCCGGACGTGGAGCTGCTCTTCTTCGGTGGAGAATGCCTCTTCGGAGACCAACTGCCGCTGTTGCGCGCAGCGTTCCCGAATGCCGAGCCGCGCTCGCTGGGATACGCGAGCGTCGACGCGGGGCTCCTCGGCGAGGCCGTCCCCGGCGGGGATCCGCGCGTACACCGTGCGTTCACGCCGCACACGGTGGTCGAGATCCTCTGTGACGACACCGACGACCCCGTCGACGGCAACGGCGTGCCGGGGCGGCTGGTCGTCACGGATCTGCGCAGACGGCTCATGCCCGTGCTCCGCTATCCGGCGGGTGACCGGGCCGAGTGGGTGGACCGGGACTCGGGTGTCTTCCGTATCCTCGGGCGCGCCGAGGAGGGCGTTCGAGTCGGACCCGTCTCGCTCTTCACGGAGGACGTCCATGGCGTCGTCACAGCAGCCGACGCCCGCGGCGAGGTGACCGGGCTTCAGCTCGTGGTGCGGCGCGTTAACGGTCGGGACGGCCTGGTGCTGCGTCTCGCCGTCGCCGATCCCGAGAAGGCGTCCGCCGCGTTGGAGGGGTCCGTCGTGGCGGCGGTCCTCGCAGAACGCCCCTTCTACGCGAGCGCGATCGCCTCCGGGCACGTGAACCCGCTCGGTGTCGAATGGGTGCGGCACCGCGATCTCGCGGTCAACTCCCGCTCGGGCAAGCTCATCCGGGTCGTCGACGAACGGCCGCACTCGTGAGCGCGGCGCCCGCGCACGTACGGCGGCTGCCGCTCGTACTGCGCAATCCGTCCTTCGGCAGGGTCTGGGCCGGCCAGCTGCTCACCCAGGCGGCCAACCGTATGTTCCAGGTCGGCGCGGTCTGGTGGCTCGTCGGTTTCGCGGGCGGAGAGCACCGCGGGCTCGACTCGGGCCTGTTCCTCATGGTGAGCACCGTACCCGCGGTGGCCCTCGCCCCGGTGGTCGCCCGCATCGTCGCACGGCACGCGCACCGCACAGTGCTGGCCGGCGCGGCAGCCGTGGCGGGCGCAGTGTCCGTGACCGCGGCCGTCCTGGCCCGCGCCGAATCCCTGCCGCTGGCCGCCGCCTACGCGGTCGGGCTGGCGCTGGCCGCCTGTCAGGCGCTGTTCGATCCCTGCCTGACCACATCGGTGCCGGAACTCGTCGAGGACGCCGACATCGAGTCGGCCACCGGCTTCGAGCTGTCCACCCAGTCCGTCGCCGGACTGTGCGGCGGACTGCTCGGCCCCCTCGTGGTCGACGCGGGCGCGCTGGCCGGCGTCACCGCCGTCTGCGGCACCGCGTACCTGAGCGCCGCCGTGCTGATCGGCGCCACGCGCTTTTCGCACCAGGGGGTCGGAGACGGTCCGGCGCGCGAGCGGCGCACACTGCGCCGGGTACTGGCCGGCCTGCCGTTCATCCGCCGCGTGCTGATCTGCTTCGCCGCCGCCAACATCTTCACCACCGCCGTCTACGTCGTGATGCCGCTGTACACCCAGGAGGTGCTGCACGCGACCGGCTCGACCGTCGCCTCGCTGGAGACGGCCCTCGGCGCGGGCACCCTCCTGGGTTCGTTCACGGGCGGACGCCTGCCCGGCCGTCCTGTCCCGGTCGGCAGTGTGTGCCTGGCCGTGATGGCCGCGGCTCTCGCCCTGCCGGGCGTGTTCGCCGGACACACGGCGGCCCTCGCCTCGATGGCGGTGGCCGGCTGGTGCGTGGGCGTGATCGGCGTACGGTTCGTCGCGCTGTTCCAGCGTCTGGTGCCCGCCGACGACAAACCGGCCTTCTTCGCCGTCATGCAGGCCGTGCTCGGGGCCACGTTCCCCGTGTCCTCGCTCGTGTTCGGCGCACTGGGCGACCATCTGAGCGCCGGGACGCTGTGTCTGGCGCAGGGCGCGGGACTCGTGCCGGTCGCGCTGGGCCTGTGGTGGCTCGGCAGCCGCGCGGACGCCGCCGGGGCGAGCAGACCGGACGCACCGGTGCGGGTACCGGAGGGACACGTCTCGTGACCGCCGTGCTCTCCCCCGCCTCCGTCCAGGACATCGCCGAGCTGCGGCAGTTGTACTTCGACGTGTACGGGCACGGCTATCCGGTGCCGCTCGGCAGCGACCCGGTGGTCATGCGCGGGCTGATCACCGGCGGCTGCGCCCACTGGCTCACCGCCCGTGCCCCGGGCGGTGACCTGGTCGGTTCCGCGGTCGTCCTGACCGAACCGGGCAACCGCATCGGCAAACTGGTCGGACTCGCTGTGCACCCGGCCCACCGCGGTACCGGTCTGGCCTCCCGGCTGACCGGAGCGGTCTGCGACGAAGCCTTCGGCACGGGCCTGCTGGACTCGGTGTACGCCACCGTCCGCCTGGTCACCGAAGGTCCCCAACAAGTCGTCGTACGCAACGGATTCCGGCCGCTCGGCCTGCTGCCGAACGCCGTCGAGGTCGAGGGCTGCGAGACACTCGCGCTGTTCGCCCGCTACGCCGACGGTGTGCTGGAGCGCCGTGTACCCGTGACGAGCGTGCCCGAGCGGCTGTCGGCGTTGCTGTCCGCCGCTTCCCGTGGCGTCCGCATCGACTACGCCCGCACCCGCTCCGCCCCCTGCCGTGCCGCGGCGGCGGCCGAAGCCGCACCGATCGAGCTGATCGCGGCCCCGGCGTTCGTGCGGCGCCGCTTCCTGGAGCTGTTCCCCACGGCCGACGACCGCTTCTTCCCGCTGCACACCCCCAACGCGGTGGTGGTGGCCACCGACGGCCGCTTCGAGGCGTACGCCGACCTCGATCCCGTAGCGGGCAGTTGTGCGCTGGTCGCGGTCCATCCGCGCCCCTCCGCGGTGGCGGGAGCGCTGGAGGCGCTGATCGCGTCGGTCACGCGGGCCGGCGCCGACTATGTCGAGGCGCTGCTGCCGCTGGCGGACACCGATGCGCTGGAGGTGTTCCTCGCCTCGGGCTTCGTGCCGAGCGCGGTCTATCCCGCGATGCGCCGTCTCCACGAGCGGTTCCACGACTACGTCGTGCTCTCGCGCACCAGCCGTCAGATCGACTTCCGCACGACCGCCGTCAGCCCACTCCTCCAGCCGTACCTCGGTGCCTACCTGAGTGCCTGGACCACCACCTACCTGCCCCTTCACGAGGTCTCCCGATGAAACCCCATCTCGCTCCCGTCGAGGTTCCCGACCCGGCGGCGCTCGGTCGTGTGCAACTCCTGTGCGACATGACGGAGCCGTATGCCGGCGGACCGGCCGCCGACGCGCTGTTCGCCGACGCCATGGCGGAGTCCCATGCCTGGCACGCCCGCCGCTCCCCCTTCTTCGCCGCCCTGCTCGCGGAACCGGCCGAAGTACCCGCTCCCACGGTCGGCGACGGTGTGCGCACCCCGCTGGTGCCCGCCGCCTTCTTCAAACGTCATGAAGTGCTCTCGATCCCGCGGGACGACGTCTTCCTGCATCTGACCTCCTCGGGCACCACGGGCCAGAAGTCGCAGATGTTCTTCGACGAGTGGACCATCCGCTCGGCGCAGCGCATGGTGGCGCGGATCTTCGACCACTACGGCTGGATCACTCCCGGGCAGCCGGTGAACTACCTGCTGTACAGCTACGAGCCGGCACCGGCGCTGCGACTGGGCACGTCCTTCACCGACAACTACCTGTGCGACTTCGCTCCGGCCCGGCACACCACACACGCTCTGCGGCACACCGGCAGCGGCCACGAGTTCGATGTGCACGGCTGCATCGCGGCACTTCAGCGCTACGCCGAGGAGGACGTGCCGGTCCGCGTCCTGGGCTTCCCCGCGTTCCTGTACTTCACCCTGGAGCGGATGCGCGCGATGGGGCTGCCCCCGCTGCGGCTGCCCGAGGGATCGCTGGTGGTGCTCGGCGGCGGCTGGAAGGGGCACACCGACCGGCAGATCGGCAAGGACGCCTTCTACGCCGAGGTGACCGAACGCCTCGGAATTCCCGCCGAGCGGGTCCGCGACACGTTCGGCTCCGTCGAGCACTGCGTGCCGTACGTCGAGTGTGCCCAGCACCGGCTGCACGTGCCGGTGTGGTCGCGCGCGGCCGTCCGTGACACCGGGACGCTGCGTCCCCTGCCGTACGGCGAACGCGGCTTCCTGCACCTGGTCAGCCCGTACATCACCTCGGTGCCCGCGCAGAGCGTGGTGATGGGCGACCTCGCGTCGCTGCACCCCGGCGAGGAGTGCCCCTGTCCGCTGTCCACCGACTGGTTCACCGTGCACGGACGGGCCGGGGTGAGCCGCAACCGCAGCTGCGCGGTCGCCGCCGCCGAACTGATGAAGGGAATGTCGTGATCACCTCCGTACTCCACCTCTGGCAGGGCGAGTTCGTCGACGACGCCGAGGCCGGGCGGCGGCTCGCCGGTCTGCCCGAGCTGGCCGGGCAGGTCCTGGTCCGTCCGCTGCCCACGGACGTCGTGCTGGACGCCTGTGCCGCGGTCAGCCGTGACCTGGCCGATCCGGCCTCCGACCTGTACGGCCGGCTGGCCGGGCAGCTGCCCGCGGACGAGTTCCCGGCCGTGTCGGCCGAGCTGGCGACCGCTCTCGGCCGGGAGGCGCTGGAGCGCAAGCTCCGACGGGAGCTGGGCGGCCTGCGCCCGGAGCGGCTGACCCGGCCGGATGCCCGCGAGACGGTGTACGAAGCCTGGGCACCCGTCGGCCTCCTGGTGCACATCGCACCGGGCAACGCTGCGGCCGTGGCACCGCTGAGCGTCGTCGAGGGGCTGCTGGCCGGTAACCTGAACGTACTGAAGACCAGCAGCTCCGACCCGGCCCTCGCCCTCGACGTGCTCGCCGCGCTCTGTGCGGCCGACCCGTCCGGGCTGATCGCCGAACGTGTCGTCGCCCTGCGTTTCTCCTCCGCTCGTCGTGAGTGGCTGGAAGCGGTCTGCGGGGCGGCGGACGCGATCGCGGTGTGGGGTGGTGAGGACGCGGTGCGCGCGGCGGGCGAACTGGCCCAGCCCGGTTGCCGGGTGGTCGAGTGGGGCCACCGGATATCCTTCGCCTACCTGTCCCGGCGGGCCGCGTCCGAGGACGCGGTGCTCGACGCGTTGGCCGAGGATGTGTGCCGGTTCGAGCAACAGGCGTGTTCCAGCCCGCAGGTGGTGTATCTCGACACCGACGACACCGACGAACTCATCGCGTTCGCGGAGCGGTTCGCTGCCCGGCTCGCGAAGGTGTCCGAGGCACGTCCGGCGCCGTCGCCCGATCCCGCCGAGCGGGCGGAGATCACCACGGTGCAGCAGCTCGCCCGGCTCGAACAACACCTGGGGCTGACCCGGGTGTTCACCGCCGAGGACGGCACCTGGCGGGTCCTGGCCGACACGCGTGCCCCGCTCGCCGCCTCGCCGCTGCACCGCAGTGTCTGGGTGAAGCCGCTGCCTCGGCACTCGATCACCGCGACCCTGCGGCCCATGCGCCGCTACCTCCAGACCGCGGCGATCGGCGGCGACCGTGCGGAGGTGGCCGAACTCTCCCGCGCGATGTTCGCCGCGGGCATCACCCGCGTCACCCCGGTCGGCTCCATGCTGGACAGCTACGAGGGCGAACCGCACGACGGCGTCTACGCGCTCCAGCGCTACAGCCGCCGGGTGAGCGTACGCGCCGCGGACCCGGGCTTCCGTACGGTGCCCTGCCTCGACGACCTGGTGGCGCCGCCGGTGCTGCCCCCCGCACCGGACGCACCGCTGCTGGGCAAGGAGGGCGTGCAGCGCAGGCTCACCGTCCTGGACCCGCGCCACGCACAGCTGTACTTCCGCAGCGGAGGCTCCACGGGCGCGCCCGCGCTGTCGGTGTTCACCTGCGACGACTACGACAACCAGATGCGCGCCGCGGCCGACGGACTACTCGCCGCCGGCTTCGACCCGGCGCGGGACCGGGCGGCCAACCTCTTCTACGGCGGCGGCATGTACGGAGGCTTCATCAGCTTCTTCTCCATCCTGGAGCGCCTGAACGCCACCCAGTTCCCGATCGCCGCGGGCCCCGACCACGCATCGGTCGCCGAGGCCCTGGTCACCCACCGGGCCGACACCCTGTTCGGCATGCCGTCCTACCTGTGGCAGCTGCTGCACGCCGAGGCCGAGCGGCTGCGTGCCTACGGCGGTATCCGCAAGGTGTTCTACGGCGGCGAGCACTTCACCGCCGAACAACGCCGGGTGCTCACGGCCGAGTTCGGAGTGGAGGTGATCCGTTCCGCGGCCTACGGCAGCACCGACCTCGGACCGCTGGGCTACCAGTGCGCCTCTTCCGACGGCTCGGTCCACCATGTGCTCTGCGACCTGCACACGCTGGAGATCCTCGACCCGCGGGAGGACCGGCCGGTGGCTCCGGGGGAACCGGGGCGGCTGGTGTTCACCTCCCGGGCACGCGCCGGTCAGCGCCTGGAACGCTACGAGATCGGCGATCTGGGGCGTGCGGTACCGGGCACCTGTGCGTGCGGCAGCACCGTGCCTCGCCTGGAACTGCTCGGACGCTACGGCGACGTGGTGCGCGTCGGCACGTACTTCGTCAACTACCGGCGGATCGTCGGGGCGTTGGAGGAGCGGCTCGCCTATCACGGCGAGGTCCAGCTGTCGGTGGCGCCCGGCACCGACCGGGAGGAGCTGACGGTCCGGCTCGACGAGCAGTACGCCCCCGACCCCGACGCCACCCGCGCCGCGGTCGCCTCCGAGGTCCCCGAGCTGGCCTCGGCGCTGGAGGAAGGCCTGCTCTCCCTCGTCGTGCAGAGCGTCCGTAGGGAGTCCTTCGAGCGCACCGCGACCAGCGGCAAGCTGCGCACGGTCGTCGATCTGCGCTGAGCCGCTCCGCGGAGTCGGCGGAGTCGGGTGCCGTCGGGTTTCGTGCCGTGCTGCCGCGCGCCGCGTCCCGACGGCGGGCTCTGACCGGTGTGCCGTCCGCCGTCCGGTGCCAGGGTGACGGCTGCGTGCCGGAGGAGTCGGTCCAGGGCCTGTGTGGCGTCGTGACGAACCTTGCCGATCTGGCTTCCCCGGGAAAGCGGATCCGGGAGGGCTTCCAGCCACGCCACAGGAAGCTGATGGAGATCATGCCCTGGCACTGGTCGTCCACCGCATCGTGGCCAGCCACTGGCACCGGCCCGCATCCGCCGAGCGCGCGGGGCGTCCGAAAGGAACCCAGCGCGTCCCTGCGGAGCAGATCGGCGTCGGCGTCCGCGCCGTGGCCAGGGCACGGCGCTTCGCCGACCGTGGGGTGCGCGTCCGCCCGAGTTCCTGCAAGGACCCAGCCGCGCTGCGCCAGTCCTTCGAGGACGCCGAGCAGATCCTGCTCGTCTCCTCCAACGCCCCCACGCCGACGCGGTCGGCCTGCACCGCGTCGGCATCGAGACCGCCGTCGCGGCAGGGGCCCAGCGCATCTTCCACACCAGCCACCAGGGCGCCGGCGCCGACAGCCCGTTCTCTCCAGCACGCGCCCATAGCGCCACCGAGCGGATACTCACCGACTCCGGCGTCGCCTGCACCTCGCTGCGCAACGGCTTCTACGCGCACAGCCTCGGCCGGCTGCTCAGCCCCTGGCAGGAGACCGGCGTGGTCACGGCTCCCGCGGACGAGCCGGTCTCCTGGACCGACCGCGCCGACGCCGACGCCGAAGCGGCGGCGCCCAGAACAGCGGCCGCGAAGTCACGCGCATCGCCGTGGATGACGAGCAGTGGGCCGCGGACAAGGTCGCGGCCGGTACGCCGGAGGCGATGGCCCGGATGACACTCACCACGTTCCAGGCCGCCCGCGAAGGCCGCCTTGCCGGGGTCCACCACTTGCCGGCCGGCCTCCTCGGCCGCGAACCTCGCAGCGCCGCCGACCAGATCGCGTACGACGGTCGACGGTAGCCCCCAGGCCCGAAGGGGGCTTCCTCACGGTCTGTTGACGGGCGTCTGAGTCGTGCGGGTGGCGACGCTCGCCCCCTTGGTGAGGGCGAAGGGCTCCAAGGCAGCCCGGATACCGGCACCCGAGCCCTGGCCGACGCCGGCGTCGCCGCGCGTGTGCACCGGGCGGTCATTGCCGAGCCCGGCCCGATGGACGGCCCCACCGCGCGGATCACCGGGCACGAGGGCCGAACTTCCGCGCGCGGCCTCGCGCCGACCATGACGGGACCACGCTCGACGCATGTCCCCCGGTACGCCGTGGCATTCGGCCTCATGCGGCTCGGACTCCTCACCCCCGACACCGGACTGATCGGACAGGGTAAAGGCGACAACGCCTTCACCGCCGCCGACCTGGGCAGCGACACGGCATCCGCCTACTGTGCGCGCGACGCCCACCGCATCCCGGCTGAGGACACGGCACAGAACTTCTCCTTCAGCCCCGCCGCCAGCCCCCGCATCCAACAGACGGTGAGGGACTCGTCCTCCATCGCACGGCTGCTGAGGCAGTCCCGGACCCCCGCGATACTGATGCTGGCCGAATGCTCCTCCCAGCTCCGTCAATGGGAGACCGCCGTCCTCGCCGATGCCCCCGCCGTCCGGCGCACGCAGTACATGCCCGGGGTCGGGCACCACAGGTGGAACGGCCTGGACGACAACAACGCCCGAGCCACTGCCGCCATCACCGCGTTCCTGCAGGACAGGCCGGCACCTCTGCCGAACTACCCGACCCGCGCCGAGATCCCTGCCCTCCTGCGCGACCACAAATGATGACGCTGCACCCCACCACCGCCAACGGCGCCAGCTCCGCGAGCGGGACCGCGGTGTCGGAGTCGGGCACTTGCACGTCAACCTGCCCGCGCTCGACGCGACCGCGGTGCTCTTTGCCGTGCTCGACGAAGACGAATCGGGGCGACGCGGTCGGCTCGACTTCTCGGCCGGTTCGGCGAGGAACTGCGGCACACGACCGGCACCGAAGTCGTAGAACCGTGCCCACGGCGGCTCGGACACCGAGGGCCCATCCGGTCACGCACCGGGGTGCAGGCGTCAGAAAGCCGTGTTGTTGCAGCCCATGGTCGAGCCGAGACGGGTGGACTGCGCGCCGGGATCACCCTCGCCGTTGAACGCGTTGCCCAGCAGGCCGTTGAGAACTCCGACCTCGCCGAGAACGTCGAGATTGAGGTCGTGCGACCTGCACTGACCGCTCTGCCGGACGTCGAACTGGCCGCCGCCGACCCCACCCCTGCCGGCGGTGCCGGCCCCCAGAACACCGACGCTGCCGAGGACGACGGCCACGAAGGCCGCCTGTCCTTATGGAACGTGCGCGAGATCATCTTCGGCGACACAGCTGGGGCCGGGGCGTGGAGGGTGAAGGACGGGGCGTACGGGGATCGGGGCCCGCCCACACAGTCTCGCCACATGCCCCCGCCTCCACCGTCAGGATGCCGGAGGAGCCGCTCACCTCCTCCACCCGCACACCGATCCCTGGAAACAGGACATCCTCTACCGTCTTCTTCGCCACGGCAGAGAGTCCGGCAGGGCATGCCTGGCTGGTGGGGGTCTGCTCGCTGAATGATGTGCCGTTCCCGGACGTCGATGTTCGCTTGGAGGCCGTGGAGTCCACTCCGCCTATGAGCGAAGCGAGGCCGAACGGCCCCCAGTCGGGAAGAAGTTGCTGGTCAGGCTGCGGTTCCGTCGGTTCTTCTGCGACCGGTCCAACTGTGGGCGGCAGACGTTCGTCAAGCAGGTCAACGGGCTGAGCGAGCGGTACCGCCGCTCCAGCCTCGGGCTCAAGGCCTGGCTGCGCCAGGTCGCGGTTGAGCCCGGCGCCCGAGCCGGCGAACGGCCGTGCCGCCGCATGCACCTCGTCGCCGACCGCACGCGACTGCTGGAACTCCTGGAGCCTCCGACCGCGCCGGAACGGTCCCCGCGGATCCTCGGCGTCGACGACTTCGCCTGGTGCGCCAGGCGTCAGGCCGGTGGCGAAGGTGTCGCTACTTGATGAAGTCCGGCAGCACCCGCGGGGGCCACTGGCCGACGGTCAGCATGCCCATGGAGTGGGCACGCGCCACGAGGGCGGCGCGGTTCGGTGCCTTCAACTTCCGCAGCATGAGGCCGACGTGGTATTCGACGCCCTGCCGGCTGAGGTAGAGACGAGCGGCGAGCTGGACCGTGGAGGCGCCGCTGGCGACGCCCTCCAGGACCTGTGCGTCGAGCTTGCTGAGAAGCCGCTCGCCGGGGTTGAGGACTCCCTCCTCGGAGTCCGTGTCGGGTGCGTGGGCGTCCGGCCTGACCTGTACGACGATCCCGGCCAGCAGTCCGGTGGTGTTCTGTACGGCGATGCCCGTCAGTTCTCCGGGAAAGGCCCGCCCCTCGTCGCCCAGGCCGACCATGCGCTCGGCGAAGCGGTTGCAGCGTCCTTCCGACAACCGGTTGAAGTGCCGGTTGAGTACAGCAGGCGAGCCGGGGTGCAGGAGATCGTAGAGGCTCCGTCCGCAGATGTCGGCGGACGTTGTGCCGAACTGGCGGGAGAAATCATGCTCCGCCGCCACGATGTGCATGTCGGTGTCGATGTGTGCCGTGTAGAAGCGACGGCTGCTCTCCGTGCGATGTCGGTGATCGGGCTGAGTTCGGTGAAACCCCGAAGGACTGCGCGGGGCCGCCGCCCTGTCCCTGTTGTGCCAGGACCCTGTTACTCGCGTGGTCACTGCGACGCACCGCCTTTCTGCATTCAGATGTGGGGAATCTGTTACCCGAAGGCGCATTTGATCGGACGCTACGCCCCCTCTGGTGGACAGCCGTACTTCACGAAGCTGAAGTGCCTGTTCCTGGGTCGGTGTCGTCGTCGGGGAGGCCGGCGGCGGCCTGTTGGGCGCGGTCGGCGATCTGCTGGAGCCCGGCCAGGTGGGTGCGTAGCCTCTCGCGGCCCGCGGGAGTGGCCCGTACCCAGGTTCTGGGTCGTCTGCCGACGTATCCCTTGCGGATCTCGACGAGGCCGGCGCCGCCGAGGGTGGTGAGCTGCTTGGACAGTGCCGAGTCGCTCAGCTGGGCGTTGGCGCGGACAAAGGCGAACTCGCACCAGTTGGTGGCGGACACGAGGGAGACGATGGTCAGCCGGGTCGGGTCCAGGAGGAGTTGCTCCAGCTGAGGGAGCGCATCGGCGGTTGGTTCGGTCACGCTCATCACTTCGAGGGGCGGCGGGCCATCCGTCGCGCCACGGTGTTCATCAGCATGGCCACGGCCAGGCTGATGAGTGCGAACGGGAGCGCGGCGGCAGTGTAGGGGTGTTCACGGATCCAGGCGGGCATGCCGGATCCGGTCAGCACACGGTGCACGGCAGGACTGACGAAGTGGCTGCCGATGCCGCAGATGAGGGCTATCAGCACAACGGCGAGCCTGGCGTGCCCCGTGCTGGTGCTGCGGTGCGGGACGCCGGAGACGGCGGCCACGCGGGGGCTGAGCCGTCCGGCGACGACCCAGGCGACGGCAAGGGCGCCGAGGCCGAGCGACGCGCCGACCTGGACGGCGGAGCCGTAGTCGTTGGCGGCGAAGACCAGCATCACCACGACACCGAGCGCCGCCCACAGCCACCAGGGCGTGCGCAGCGAGTCGACGGCGGTGCGGCGGATCTCGTGGACGCGGTTCAGGGCGTCACGGGCCTCGGCAGGGCTGGGCGTACTCATCTCTGTTCCCCTCAGACGACTACTTTCCTACAGAGAAAGTAGCGGACACTTTCCTGCCGGGCAAGTGAACGACGGAGCTGCTCGTACCGACGCGCCGACCCGGACCGGACACAGTGCGTCGCCTTCCCGGACCGGACAGGCCGCCTGGTCCCACCCCTTCGGGAGACCGCCCTTCATCCCAGTGGACATCCGGTTCCCGCGCGGCGGGTCGCGCGTGCACTTGGACCCTGCGCCCGCAGCCGCGTCCGTGCTCCGTCCACTGCCGGCACAGCCTCACCCTTAGCCACGGGAGCGCATCGCCCCTGTGAAGGCGACTCGAGATCAGTGCTGATCACGGGACAGTCGGCACACGCGTGCTCGGCCACGGCAGAACTCGGCGGCACCACGCTGGGAAGACGCCTCTCGCAGCCAGGCGAGACGTCAACCGATGAGACCGCGGAGCACCGGAACACTGGAACCAGCCCCGGTCAGACCCGCAACCACTGCCTCGGCCACCGGGACACCACTGCGGAAGATCAGGGCTCCCACGATCATGCCGATGGAATCCGACGGGCGGTCAGTGAGCTCTACCTTCCTGACCGGGTTGGCCCTCCCCTTCGTAGGGTGGGGGCGCCCAGGAGGCCGGACATGGCTCTCAGTGAGCGGGCACTTCGAACCCGAGGGCGGCCAGGGCCGCTTCGGCGGCCTGCTGGTCCTGCTCGTAGCTGCCGCCGGAGATGCCGAGGCCGCCGACGCATCGGCCGTCGTCGATGATCGGGTAGCCGCCGCCGACCGCCATGAGGCGCGGGTGGCCGGCCAGCGGCGCGACGCGCGCGTTGGCCAGGTAGTCGTTCCACTTGTGAGTGGGGATGTGGAAAGAGGCTGCGGTCCACGCCTTGTCGAGGGCGACCTCGGCGGTGAGGAAGGGGGCGTCGTCGGCCCGGTCGAACGCCTTCGGATGCCCGCCCGCGTCTGTTACGGCGATGGCCGCCGTGAAGCCGATCCGCGCGGCGGCGGTGTGCACCGCCGCGATGAGTGCGCCGGCGGCGGCCTGGGTGATCGAGGAGGAGGGGGACGACTTCTGGAGCGTGTCAGTGCTCATGGACGTTCCTTTGCTGCTGTTGCTGTTGCTGTGCTGGTCTGTGCTGTGCGGGTGGTGGGTGAAGCGGTCGGGGCCGCGTCAGCGCAGCGGTGAAGCTGGGGTGGGGACCACGCGGGTGACGACGGTCTTCTCGGGGATCAGCAGGGCGTGGACGGCCGGTCCGATCTCGTTCTTCCAGCGGTCGTGGTCGTAGACCGCCTTGTACAGGGCCTCGCTCTGTGCCTCGTCCTCGAACCGGCGGATCCAGACGTAGCCGTCCTGGTCCTGGTCGTCGACGAAGGAGGCGGTCACGTCCATGCCCAGCGAGGTCTGGAACGGGATGACGGTGTCCTCCATGTAGCGGACCCACTCGTCGCGTCGTCCGGGCCGGGCCTGGTAGCGGCGGATCTCGTAGTACACGGTGTTCCTCCAAAGTGCATGCTGGGGCTGTCAGTTGGTGACGGTGAGGACGAGCTTGCCGCGGGTGCGGCCGGCCTCGCCGCGGGAGTGGGCCACGCCGGCCTGCTCCAGCGGGAAGGTCTCCTCCACCTCGACGGTGACGTGGCCGGCGTCGATCAGGTCGGCGATCGTCGTCAGGGCCGCGCCGTCCGGCTCGACCAGGAACGGGGTGACCCGCACGCCGGCCGCCTCAGCGGCCTGGGCCAGCTCCGGGGAGACGCCGGCCGGGATCGCGACCAGCAGGCCACCGGGGCGCATGGCCTTCAGTGAGCGCGTGCTGGTCTGGTCGTGGGCGTCGCCCACCAGGTCGATGACGACGTCGACGTCGGCGGTGGCGTCCTCGAAGCGGGTGGTGGTGTAGTCGATGGTCTCGTCGGCGCCGAGTTCCTTGAGCCACGGGTGGCGGGCGGCGCTGGCGGTGGCGATCACATGGGCGCCGAGGTGCCGGGCGAACTGGACCGCGAAGTGGCCGACCCCGCCGGCGGCCGCGGTGACGAGCACGCGTCGGCCGGTCTGCACGTGGGCGGTGTCGACGACGGCCTGCCAGGCAGTCAGCGCCGCCAGCGGTACGGCGGCGGCGTGCGCGTGGTCGAGGGTGGCGGGCTTGCGGGCGAACTGCCGGGCCGGGGCGGTCACGTACTCGGCGTAGGCGTTCGCGACCCGCGGGAACCACGGCATGCCGTACACCTCGTCGCCCACCTTCAGCGTGGTCACACCGAAACCGACCTCCTCCACCACGCCGGACACGTCCCAGCCGAGGGTGAACGGCGGCTCACCCACCACCCCGGCCATGCCGGTGCCACCTCTGGTCTTCCAGTCCACCGGGTTGATCCCGGCAGCGCGCACCCGCACCAGCACCTCGGTGGGCAACGGCACCGGGCGCGGCACCTGCTGGACCCGCAGCACCTCCGGGCCGCCGAAACCGTCCTGGACCACCGCGCGCATCATGTCTGCGGACATGCGTCATCTCCTGAGAATGCAACTGGAAAAGGCGTTTCGTGGGGGCCGTTGGCGGCCCTCCTGCTGACGTCGATGACGCTATCCCCATGGATATAGTTACCTTCAAGGTCTAGTACTTCCCATTGGGAAGTATCCTGGTGAGGAGAGTGATCATGACGACCACCTGTCCGAGTGGCCAGCACGCGCACCACGACGTCTACGCCGCCCAGTGCCCCTGCCGCGCCCTGCTCGACCTTCTCGCCAACAAGTGGTCCGCGCTGGCCATCGGCGCCCTCGAAGAAGGCGCCCAACGGTTCGGCGAACTTCAGCGCAAACTCCAGGGCGTCAGCCCCAAGGTCCTGACCCAGACGCTGCGCCGCCTCGAGGACTTCGGCATCCTCGACCGCACGATCTACCCCGCCGTCCCCCTGCACGTCGAGTACGCGCTCACCCCCCTCGGCCAGAGCGCCGCGATCCCGCTCAACGCGCTCCGCGCCTGGGTCGAGGACAACATCGACAACACCCTCACCCCTGAGCCGGCCGTGCGGTAACCGGGGCAGGATGCGCACTCCTGGGGTACCTCCCGCTCGTCCAGCACGAAGAGCCGGTCACTCACGAGACGGGTGTTCGTCGTCCAGTCGAGACGCCGCCGCACCGCTTCCCGAGCGGCATGCCGGTCGACCAGCTTCTCGTGCCGACACCGGGCTGGCTCATTCCTGACGGCCATCCTGCACAGAGCTCCTGACCTGGTGTTCCTCTGTGCCCTGGGTAGGATTCGAACCTGCGACACCCGCTTCAGGAGGGCGAAGACGGCGTCTCCGTCTCTGTGCCGGCGTGGTCGCTGCTGAAGTTCTGCACCCCGCGCGCCCCGGCCTCGTCGGCGGCGTTCGTCAGCCTGTGCGTCCTCAACGCCGAGAAGAAGCACCCGGCGTGACGTGGCGTCCTGCGGCACGCCGTCTTCGATGTGCAGCGTGGGCTCGCGCCGCCCATGGGGGGGGAGGCGACGCGAGCCCGGATTCAGGGGCAGCGCGCGTGGCCAAATTGATCATCGAACCGGCTTCGTCGCCGTCGAGGACTGCCACAGCCCGGACCACATTCTCCAGTTCACCGACTCGACTTGCCGGAGGGTGCGCGAGACCCCACGCCGGTGTCCGATCCGCTCCGCCCGCACCACACAACGGCACCGGCATATCTCGCGGTGGGCGTCCCGGCCGGGCGTCTGGGTCGCTGTAGTGGGCGTCTTCGACCTGGCGGTGACGTGGCCGCGGCGGCGCGTGCCCTGCCGGTTTCGCCGCTGGCCGCGTCGGCCTGGTTCTTGGCGTCCTTGGCGTGTTACTCGGCCTCGTCGGCGCGCTTGACCACGGCCTTGTCCCAGCAAGCCGACGACCCGGTCACCGGTCCTCGGCTGCGTCGTCACGCGCAGTGGCGCCCGGCGCGTTTGCGCAGCGGCACAGTCTCGTGTCGCCTCTCCCCGCTTCTGCCTGTGGCCGTCACCGCGGGGACGGTGGAATCACCGACGGCGTGTTCGCACCGAGGCAGCACCCATGGGCGTGTGCGCAAGGCATGGCGGATTGAAGGACATCACGTGAGACCTGCTGCCACGTCGCCATCGGGGGCGGGTGAAGCGCCACGAAGGTCTTGCCGGTGGTCGCCGCCAGGGAGATCCTCAAGCGAGTACTGGGACGGGATGCACCGCGAGGAGCTGTGGTGAAGGCAGGCAACGCGCGTCACTGGGAGGACAGTTGACGGACATGGAGACCCACTCTGCGCGACGGGTGCAAGAACCCGTGGCGGCCGGGTTGGGGCGGCGGAGATTCCTCGGCTATGTGCTGGCCGCCTCGACGCTGACCGTGGCCGCCGAACTCGGTGAGGCGGTGATCGCGCCGGACGAGGCGGCGGCCGTCGTCCCGTCCGTGCCGGGTCCGGCGGAGATCTACGATCTCAACGACATGCTCACCCATGCGACGCTGCCGACGGCCGACCTGATCACGATCCGGATCGACGCCGACGGCACAGCCTCCTTCGCACTGCCCCGGGCGGAGGTCGGGCAGGGCATCACGACGTCCAGCGCCATGCTGATCGCCGAGGAACTGGACCTGCCACTGGAACGGATCCGGGTCACACTCGCGGATGCGCGGCCGGAGCTGCTGTTCAACCAGCTCACCGGCGGCTCCAACACCACGATCTCGACCTTCACGCCGATCCGCGTCGCCGCCGCCGTGGCCCGGGGCCGGTTGCTGAAGGCCGCTTCCCTGGAACTCGGCGAGGCCCTGGACACCCTGACGGCGACGGCCGGTGTCATCACCTCCTCGGCCACCGGCCGCAGTCTCACCTACGGTGAACTGGCCGGTAAGGCAGCAGCGGTGACGACTGGTCGGGTCTCGGTGGGGCTCAAGGAACCGGCGGAGTTCAAGGTCATCGGCATCGCTCAGCGGCGTGTCGACGCGATCGAAGCAGTGACCGGGCGCAAGAAGTTCGCCATGGACCTGCACATCCCTGACGCCCTGCCGACGATGGTGTGCCGACCGCCGACGATCAACGGCACCCTGCGGTCGGTGGACAACCTCGCCGAAATACGGGCCATGCCCGGCATCACCGATGTCGCGACCGTCTCCACCGGGGTCGCCGTTCGCGGCCGTACCTTCGGCCAGTGCATCGACGCCGTGCGCGCGCTGGAGGTCTCCTGGGGACCGGGCAGTGCCGAGAACGCGTCCGACACCACGATCCGCGACGAGCTGAGAAGAGCAGAACTCCCCCTCCCCGCACTGGACTTGCTGACCAAGTCGGTCGACGCCCGGTTCACCTTCCACTTCGCCAGCAACAGCGCGCTGGAGACCAACTGCGCCATCGCCGACGTGCGGAAGGACTCGGCCGAGATCTGGGGGAGCGTGAAGTCCCCGATCGTCGCCCAGGAGCAGATCGCGCTGAAGCTGGGGCTGCCCGTCTCGGCGGTCACGGTTCATGTCACCGAGGGCGGCGGCTCCTTCGGGCGGAAGCTCTTCCACGACGCCGCCGCCGAAGCCGCGGAGGCCTCGAAGGCGATGGGCAAGCCGGTCAAGCTGATGTGGCACCGCACCGACGACTTCCGGCAGGGCCGTGCCCACCCGATGGCCACCTCGCGGGTGCGCGCCACCTATGCCCTCGGCCAGGTGCTCACCTACGACCAGCGGCACACCTCCGTCGCCACCGACTTCGGCCACGGGGTCGGCGAGATCATCACCTCCGAGGCCGCGCGGCTGCCGGTCGGCGATCTGGCCTTCTCCGAGACGATCTTCGCGCTCAGCCAGCAGACGCCGTACAACTTCGGCGTCGTCACCCAGTTGCTCGGCGAGACGGACAAGGGCTTCAACACCGGCTCCATGCGCAACATCTACTCGCCCAACGTGCGCTGTGCGCAGGAACTGGTCGTGGACGAGCTGGCCGCGCGGATGGGCCAGGACCCGTACCGGTTCCGTCGCGAGTTCGTGAAGGACGAGCGGGTGCGGGCCGTCCTCGACAAGGTGGCGGACGTCGGGAACTGGGGCCGGAGCATGCCCGCCGGCACGGCGCAGGGCATCGCGCTGCATCCCGAATACCACGCCTGCGTCGCCGTCCTCGCCGAGATCGACTGCCGCCCGCAGACCACCGGCCGCAAGGTCCGCGACGCCTACACCGGTCCCCGTGTCACCAAGGTCGTGTGCGCAGTCGACGTGGGCCTTGCGGTCAACCCGCAGGGACTTCAGGCACAGATGATGGGTGGCATCATGGACGGGATCGCGATCATCCTCAGCTCCGGCCTCCATCTCGACGACGGGCACTTCCTGGAAGGCAGTTGGGACAACTACTTCTACACCCGGCAATGGAACGTCCCGCCCGAGCTGGAGATCGTCGTCATGCCGCCGACCTCCGGGCAGCCCGGCGGCGCCGGGGAACTGGCCGTGGCGGCTGCGGCGGCCGCCGTGGCCTGCGCCTACGGCCGCGCCACAGGTGCCATGCCGACGAGCTTCCCGATCAACCACGCCGGACCGCTCGGTTTCGAGCCGCTGCCCACCACCCCGCCGATCCCCGCGTCCCCGACCGACGGACTCAACCGCGCCTTCTAGGAGTTGCCGTGCCCGAACAGACCTTCATCCTCAACGGCAAGCGGGTGACCGTCGACATCGAGGACGACGTCCGGCTGCTGTGGGTGCTCAGAGACGTCCTCGGGGTCACCGGACCGAAGTACGGCTGCGGGCTGGGCGTCTGCCAGGCCTGCACCAGCCACATCAACGGCAAGGCGTTCAATCCCTGTTCGGTGCCGGTCGGCGCGGTCGGACCGGACGACGAGGTCACCACCATCGAGGGCCTGCCCGCCACCGTCGGCAAGGATCTGCACCCCATGCAGGAGGCCTGGCTGGAGCACGACGTGGCACAGTGCGGCTACTGCCAGCCCGGCCAGATCATGACCGCCGTGGCCAAGGTCCGCCAGGCCCGCGAGGAGGGCCGGGAGATAACCGAGACCGACCTCGACGAGATCCGCAACGTCTGCCGGTGCGGCACGTACCACCGCATCCGGGAAGCGATCGTGGCCGGCGCGAAGAAATACTGAGGCGCCGTGCCGGGACTCGCCGTGCGGGTTCACCGACCCCAGGCCCTGTGTGGTGATCGCCGACCGGCTCTGCGGGTGCCGGTAGGTCGGCCGCCCAGGTGGTGGACTGGATCGATGGACCTCTCAGGCCGCGCTCGCCGACAACTCCGTTGTCTCCACTACCGCGTGCAGCGCGACGGACGGCAGCCTGCTGGGCGAAGCCGCCCTGGACGTGCCGTGTGCGGGCGGCGCAGCCCAGGCAGTGGATGTCAGCGTACACGTGGCGCCGTGCCGCGCCGTACTCCTTGCGCAGGTTGGCCGGATGGACCGCGACAGGCCTGCCGCCGGCCGGCACGTGCGCGCCATCCGAAGCCCGTGGCGAGCCAGGCATCGGTGTCACCGCATCGCAGGCGCGCCAGGGCAAGCAGGGCCTGACGGCCCGCCGGCAGTCCCCGCCGACGCGTACCGATCTCCCTCCGGTGTCCGGTGAGTTGACGCGTCAGATGCTGCAGGTGCGCGGTGGACAGATGGATTGCCGACGGATGGACAAGCACGTGAAGCTCCTGGTGGGGCACGGTGGATCTTGGTCGTGCCGAGGCCGCCGAGCGTCGAAGTGATCCGCACAGCTCCGATCTGTGAGTAGCACGCCTCGCGCATGCCCGAGCCCACAAGCGGAGCGGAGGGCTTGGCGGAGGCAGGCCGGGCGCTGGCGCCGGGATGGCCAGTGCTCTTACTGGCGGTGGAAACGCAGCCACCCAGCAGCAGGCTGCTCGTTATCGCGGCCACAGCGCCCGCTGTCAGGAAGTGACTCGGCGGAAGGGTGACCACCAACGCATCCAAGCCGCCACACGGTGTCTTGGCCAGGGTCTTCGTCGCACCCACGCTGCCATCGACGAACTCGCACACCAGCACACCCACAGTCCGGCTCGACCGAGGCGTACCCGCGTCGACACAAGGAGAATGACCCGGAAGCGCCACGGGATGATCTGGGAGTCCGGGTGGTCGCGGACGAACCCGACGCCTACGACCCGCACCTGGACGTCGGCTTCACCCCGATCCGGGGCGACGGCCTACCGTCCGATGGATTCAGCCAGGTCGCGTGAGCCGGCCAAGGGCCGGATGCTTAGCTGGCCGGGTGCGTTTCGGCGAGCTCCTCGCGGAGCCCTGGCACCGCATGCGAGGGCTGATCGCGGGAACCAGGTTGAGCTCACAGCAATCGGTCGACCAGCCCGTCGATGTAGTCCGGGGTGAGCGGCACCATGCCGAACAGGACGCGGATATACATCGGGGCCAGGATGTGGTCCAGCACGTCGAACGCGTCAGGTGCGTGCTCGCCACGGTCGCGGGCGCGATCGAGCATGGACTGCAGTTGCCGCGTGCGTTCGACGAGGAGGTCGTCAGCAGCCTGCAGGCCCTGCTGACCACTGCTCGACAGGGCGACGGCCAGGCGCACCACCGCCAGACCGTCGGGTCCGGTGATCTCGCGGGCCACTTGGGCCGCGTAAGTGCGCAGGTCGCCGGCCAGGCTCCCGGTGTCGGGCATCGGCGACCGCGCGTTGAGGCGGGTGAGCGCCACGTCGGTGAGCAGGGTCTCCAGGCTGCCCCACCGGCGGTAGATGCTGCTGTCGGCCACGCCCGCGCGGGCCGCGACCTCGCCGACGGTGAAGTTGCCGTAGCCGCGCTCACTGATCAGGTCGGTGACGGCCTGGTGCACCTGCACGCCGACACGGGCGCTGCGCCCGCCGGGCCGCCGGGCTCGCTGTCGCTCGTTCATGCCTCCACCTTAACGCAGTTGCTGCTTGCGTTTGCGAGGCGGTCCTCCCTATAGTCACCTAATGCAGTCACTGACTGCTTTAGTGCGCTCAGGTCTACCGCCACCCGCGTCGACCGCGGACGGGCGCAACTAACGACTGAGGGGGATCCCATGACTGCATCACGTGCGACCGCAGGCAGTCGATCAAACCGGGCCGTGCTGCTCACGGTGACCTGCCTGGGCCAGTTCATGGTCCTGCTCGACAACACGATCGTCGGAGCGGCGCTGCCCGACATGCAGCACCGGCTGCACACGCAGCTGACCGGTCTGCAATGGATCGTCGACGCGTACGTACTGCTGGTCGCCATGCTGCTGCTGTCCGGCGGTGTCTTCGCCGACCGGTTCGGCCGCAAGCGGGTCTACCTGACCGGCGTGGCGGTGTTCACCACCGCGTCGGTGCTGTGCAGCCTCGCGCCCTCGCTCGGCTGGCTTGTCGCCGGCCGGGTGCTGCAGGGCATCGGGGCCGCGGCGCTGAGCCCCGCCTCGCTCGCCCTGCTCGCCGCCGCCCATCCCGTGCCGCAAGAACGAATCAAGGCGATCGGGCTGTGGGCCGGACTCGGCGGAATCGGTCTGGCTGCGGGCCCCGTGGCCGGTGGCGTGCTGACCGAAGCCTTCGGCTGGCCCGCCATCTTCGTGGTCAATCTGCCCATCGGCGTGGTCCTGCTGCTGGTCGGCCTGCGCCACCTCGACGAGTCCCGCAATCCGAGCGCCGCCGCGATCGACATCCCGGGCACGGTGCTGTCCGTTCTGGGGGTAGGGGCACTGACCTACGGGCTGATCGAGGGCGGCGCCCGCGGTTGGACCTCACCGCCCATCCTGGGCAGCTTCACCGCCGCGGTGATCCTCCTCGCCTCCTTCATCGCCGTCGAAGCGCGTCGTGCCACTCCAATGCTGCCACCGCGGCTGTTCCGGCAG
Organism: Streptomyces sp. MUSC 14; assembly: GCF_001866675.1. Classification (NCBI taxonomy): domain Bacteria; kingdom Bacillati; phylum Actinomycetota; class Actinomycetes; order Kitasatosporales; family Streptomycetaceae; genus Streptomyces; species Streptomyces sp. MUSC 14. The sequence goes on along the minus strand of NZ_MLYN01000034.1, from coordinate 62,886 downwards.
CGACTGTTCACCGTGTCCAACACCGCCATGGTCGTGGTGGGGTTCGCGCTCATGGGCTCGTCGTTCTTCTTCTCCCAGTTCTTCGTGTACGTCCAGGGCAGCTCGATCCTGCGCGCCGGCCTGCAGACCCTTCCCGTATCCCTCGCCATGGTGATCGTCAGCCCGTACGCGGGCCGGCTCGCCGCCCGGTACGGCTTCCGAATCGTGGTCACCACCGGCCTGGCCCTGGCCGGCCTGGGACTGCTGGCGCTCGGCACGGTGCACGCCGACACCGGCTACGGAAACGTGTGGTGGCGGCTGGGAGTCGTCGGCATCGGCTTCGCCCTGACCATGTCCCCACTGACGGGAGCCGCCATCCAAGCAGTCAGCCCGCAGGAAGGCGGCCTCGCCTCAGGCATCAGCAGCACCACCCGGCAGATCGGCGCCGTGCTCGGCGTGGCGCTGCTCGGAGCCGTCGTCCGCACCCGGCAATCCCGCGGCGCCTCCTTCGAGACCGGCCTCAACAGCGCCTTCGCCACTGCCGGCGCCATCACATTGGCCACCGCCGTGTGCACCGGCCTGTGGCTGGCCAGGCCCAAGCCCGCAGAAGACTCCGCGGCGCCGCATCGGCCCACCGACCCGGATGCGGTCACCACCTCGAACGAGGCACCCGTGAACAGCCGTTGACAACATCGACCGCGCATACCGTGCAGGGGTGAGAGGAGCAGCGACCCAGGACGGCCATGTGCTGGACATCCCGGTCCAGCACAGGCGGGACGCGAAGGCCGCGAAACGGTTCATGCCCAGGCTGCGGGTGACCGACAAGTGCCGATCCCATGGGCCGGGTCACCGGCACCTGACGGGCTCGGTGGAACACCGCTTGCACAAGGGGCTGAAACAACCGGGCGGAAGACTCGCACCAGCCAACGAGGCAGCGCGAACGCGCCGTGAAAGGCTTCCGCTCGCCCCGCCCAGCGCAGAAGTTCCTCGCCGCGTGCAGCCGGATTTCACCCCCATTTCCGCCCCCCGCCGTCACCTGATGACCGCGCCCGAGTACGGGCCGAGATGACCAACCGCTTCGCCGTCTGGAGGCACATCACCGGCGTCACCGCTCTGCCCACGGCAGGCTGAGCCAGGGCGCCACCGGGGACGGATTGGCCACCGGCTATGAAGGTCCAGACGTCGAGCTGCTGCTGGGCTTGATGGGGGAGTTGGTGGACTGGCTCAACGACGGAGGCCTATAGGCCCACGTGCTGACGCGGACCGCGATGGCGCACCTGAACCTGGTGAAGATCCATCCCTGGTCGGACGGGAACAGCCGGATGTCCCGCTCGCTGCAGACCCCGTTGATCGCCTGCGGTGGCGTGCCAGCGTCGGAGTTCTCCTCCATCGAGGAATGGCTGGGCATGCCGGGCAACACCTGGGAGTACGACAAGGTGCTGCGCGAGGTCGGCGACCCCATCTACTCCCCCGAGCGTGACGCCGGGCTGTGGATCCGGTTCAACGTACCGGCCTACGCCACCCTGGGCCACATGAAGGGCCACCTGGGGGACGGCACCGAGGCCCAGGACCTCCTGATCATCGGCAGCTTCGACACGTGCAAGAGCGACGAACTCCCCCAGGGCTTCACCAAGGGCAAGGTCGCGTCGGCCGAGTACTGGGGCGAGCCCTTCACGCTGGGCCACGGGATTCCGCCGCCGTGTTGAGCGCCGCATCAGGCCACCGACGTCACCTCGCGCAGACGCCGGAATCGCCAAGACCCCGCCCGATCAATCGGACCGGACGGGATCCTGCGATGCGCGGTGGGGCGTTCACCCGCGTTGCGCCACCTTGAAGTGGCCGTTCAGGGGTCTGGCGTGATGTTCATTCGGGGTGCACGTGCTGGGCGTGAGCGGCTGGCTGCGATGTAGATCATTTGCGCTGCCGGCCTTGACGCCGGTTCGGATCCATGACCGGTACCGACGGCGGATCGCCGGTACGGCCGTTGGCGGCTCGGGAGCGGCAGAACAGGAGCTGCTGGGTGCGCGCGGCGAACTCCTGGTCGTAGAAGTCCGCATCGTCGTATACGGCCAGGTCCTTCAGTGGTTTCATCGCGCCACCGCCGACGTCGCGTCGAAAGCGTCAGCAAGGCTGGTCAGGACGGAGCCGGACCAGCCGCTGTCCCCGAACACGCTGATGGGCATGGCGAGCACTCCGTACTCGCGCCGGAGCGTCTCCGTCGGGATTTCGACCGGGAAGAAGTAGTTGCCGGGACAAGTCCGGCTCGCCGTGGGAATCGCCCCGAGCACCTCGTCCGGCAACCGTGCGAACAACCGCTCAGCCCGCGCTGCCAGTTCGCCGACGACCTGCCGGGGCACGTCGCTGTGCTCAGTCAGCAGACGGTCGGCGAGCCTCAGCTGTGCTGGTGACGGGGGATCCGCCCGGAACGCTTCGGCCAATTCGGTGTGCGCCGGACCCAGCAGGACCACGCCGAACGTGCGTGGCCACAGCCATCCCTTGGTGACCGAGTGCAGCAGGACCGCACGACCGGTGTCCAGCAATCGCCGTGTGCTGATGGCGAAAGGGGCTCCGAGGTCGTAGACGCTGTCGATCAGCAACCGGCGGCGTGGTGATTCCCGCAACCACGAAATCACCGTGGCGCACTCGGCATCGGACAGGTAACGGCCGAGCGGCTTGCTGGGGTTGGCGAGCAGCAGGTATTCGGGCCGGTCGTCCGCCGGCGCCCACGGCAGCGCCGGCTCCGGCAGCGTCGGGTAGGACGCGGGCACCAGGCCCGCAGCGCGTGCCAGCTCGAAGTAGACCGGGTACACGTCGCCGGGCAACCACAACCGCGCTTGCACGGCACGCAGCCAGTGGAACACCACACCGAGCCCGTGACGGACCCCTCGACAGACCATGGCGTGGCCCGACCGGTCCTCCGGCAGCTCGAAGCGTCGCAGCCAGGCACGGGCGAGATCGCACCGGTGCACCGTACTCATGTCGGCCGGCGGCTCCGGTCGCATCGGAGCAAGCGCCCGGTACACGTTGGTCTCGGCGGCGTCCAGAAGCAACGAGGAAGCAGTGAGCTGCCGTTGGCGGAATTGCTGGAACTCGTCGAATCTCATGCCGCTACACCTTCCGGCGCGATCTCGCTGGCCCGGTCTTCCAGGGAGGCGTAGCAGCGCCCGTCGGCCATGACGTTCCAGCTGCGTGCGATCCCGCTGGTGCGCTCCCAGAGAAGGCTGGGCTCGGTGTAGGCGGCGATCCGCATCAGCCGTCCGTCCCAGCTGCCGTGGTAGACCGGCGCGCCCCAGGGCAGGCGGCTCGCCAGTTCGAAGCCGTGCTGCTCGGTGAACCGGGTGACGACGGACAGCGAGACCTGGTGCTGTCGGCTCCAGACGTTGGCGGCACGGTCGAAGTAGAGCGACTCGGTGCTGGTGGAGACGTAGAGCTCTTTGAAGCAGACTTCCTCGACACCGAGCGCCGCGGCCCACGAAAGGTAGTCGGCGACGCCGGCCGCGTCGGCGACGCCGCCGTGCTGGAGCACACAGATCAGCCTCATCCGCAGCCGCGGCCAGCGGTCACGTCCCACGCGCCAGGTGTCGACCACAGAGCTCACCGGCGTGCGCAGCATCATCAGCCGCTCGCTGACGGCGTCGTCCTGATGATGCCGGGAGACCGACAGCACGCTCAGACCTGCGGCACTCAGAGCTTCCAGCCGGCCGGCCCGGTCGGCGTGGTGGCCCTTTGCCAGGGTGTGCGCGTTGGTGATCAGGACGACCTTCGGGAAGGCCGCCGAGCAGGCGGAGACCAGCCTCAGCTGCTGTTCGAACGGTATGAGCGTGGGCTCCCCGCCGCCGGTGATCACCGCACGCTCGGCACCCGCCGCACGGGCGCGCTCCAGCCAGTGGGCGACCGCGCCCCACGGGACCCGTGCCGGCGCCTGGTCGCTGGAGATCGAAGCCGAGGAGAAGCAGAACGAACACCGGGCCTGGCAGGCGGAAGCGACCGGCAGAAGTGAAACCGAGCGCGGTCGCGTGTCGGCGTAGCGACGCTGTGCCGATGCGTGCAGGTGCAGGGAGGCCGCCATCGCATCCTCGACGGTGGTCGGGCGCAGAGTGAACTCGTCGCCTGCCTGGTCGAGCTCGTGGACTGCTGCCAACCGGATACGAGCCTCGTGCCATTCCATGCCGAGGCCGGTCGACATGTTGGGGACCAGTTTGTCAGGGTCCACCGTGGTTTCCAGCACCAGCAGCCGGTCGCCCGGAATGGCCAGACGGTCCAGCAAGCGTCGCGCCTTGCCGATGCCGATACCCAACTCCGCACGGGTCAGCAGGTGGAACCGGTCGGGATAGGTACTCTCCGGAATCCCCGCCTTGTCGTACGCGAACGCGTACTTGTCGAAGCCCTTCGCGAAGTTCGACAGCACGATGACGTGGAAGCGCTGGTCGCTATGGTTCATTCCGTCATCATGCATGAACGGCCCCGGACGACATGGACCGTACTGCAGGCGGAACGCGGTGCCCCGAACCGATCCGTCGTCAGCGACACACCCCGCCCTGTCACGGTCCACGACACGGCCACCGGCGCCCTGGAGACCGTTGACCAGCCCGGCGTGGCCGGGGACTCATCCGTCCTCACGAGCAATCTCTCGCTGGGGCCCGCCGACGAAGTCGGCGAGCCCTTCCTCTCCCCGGAGCTGATAGTCGCAGGCTGACGGCCCGGCTGACTGGGCATGTGGGCACACATCAAACGCAGCCCGGCCAACCTCGCCGTCGTCGCCCTCGACCGCCTGGACAAGCTCGTGCGCGACCGTCTCGAACGCCTGCAGTACCGACCTGACGCAAACAGTGAGTCGGCCACACCCGAGCCGGAGAAACCGCGCCACCGATTGCTGGACGATCGGGCGTCCTTGATCAAGCCGAGGGCACGGGAGGCCGGGGTCGGTTTCCGTCCTCGTCCTGCGATGTGGTCCAGCGGTCGTCCACCGGCTTCCCGGCATTCGTGTCGAAGGCGCAGTGGCCGCGGTGATCAGCATGTTCCGGCCGGGGCTCTGCACCGCGCTCGCGGTGCAGAAGCGGGCGGGGCGGGCCGGACTGTTCGGACCGGGACCCTCCCCCGGCCCGAACGGTGAGCCTTTCCGTGGGCCTGCTGGTCAGCCTCGGCGCATGACAAGCGGCTCATGGCGTCGGAGGAGCACAAGCACCACGACGATGCCGACCAGCCCCAAGCCCTCCAGCACCCCCGAATCCAGCCACCACTGCTGAGTGGTGTGGGCCCACAGCGGATCAGCGGAGTGGGGGTGCACGTCGTCCGTGGGCGGACCGATCCGGCTCAGGTCGATGGTGGCCGCCTGTGCGGCGACCGCCCAGCGGGAGGGGGCGAGCCAGGAGAGCTGATTCAGGCCCGTCTGGTTGAACAGCGGGAAGACCGCGCCGCTGAACATCACCTGGACGACTGTGGCGAGCACCAGCAGGGGCATGGTCTTCTCGGCGGTGCGCACCAGGGCGGAGATGATCAGGCCGAGCATCATCGAGGTGGTCGAGAGCAGTACCACCACCAGTATCAGCTCGATCTCGGACGGTGTGGTCACCAGTCCGGCCACCGGCAGCCGACGGCCGGCCAGTCCGATCGCGACCACCATGAATCCCTGTACCGCGGTGATCAGCCCCAAGACCATCACCTTTGACAGGACGTAGGCGGACCGGGACAGCCCTATCGCACGTTCCCGCTGGTAGACCACGCGTTCCTGAACCAATTCGCGTACCGAGTTCGCGGTGCCGGTCAGACATGCGCCGACTGCCAGCACCAGCAGGACGGGCTGGGCGTCGACGTTGTAGTTCGGAACACAGGACGCCGACCTCACGCAGGTATGTGTGGCGGCCATGAAGCCGTACTGGGCGGGCACCGTGACGCTGAGCACCCCCATGATCAGGGGCAGGGCGAGCAGCAGACCCGCATGGCCCCGGTCCGCTGCGATGACCGAGAAGTTGCGGCGCATCAGGGTGGTGAACTGAGAGCGCCAACTCGGCGGACGAACCGACTGGGCACCGGAGGACTCCCGTGGTCCGCCGCCCGCCTTCGACCGTTTCCTCGCTCTCTTCAGTTTCTTCCGTTGTTTCGAATCCCCTGCATCCGGGGCCTTGCTCTGCGCTCCGTCGTCCGGTGCGTCGGTACTCCGGGCCGCCGACTCCTCCATCACCGCGGCGTAGGTGTGGGAGTGGATCGAATCGCGGTAGCGAGCCGCCCAGTCCCGATCGGGATGAAGGTCGAAGGCCTGGAAGACATCCGCCCAGTCGTCGTAGCCGAAGAACTCCAACGCGTAGTGCGACGGGCCGAAATACGCGGTGCGGCCACCCGGAGCAAGGACCAACAGGCGATCGCACAGATGGAGGTTGGCGACGCTGTGCGTGACCACCGCGACGCGGCGGCCACCGTCCGCGAGACCGCGCAACATCTGCATGACCTGCCGGTCCAGCCCCGGGTCGAGGCCGGAAGTCGGCTCGTCGAGCAGCAGCAGCGCGGGTTTGGTCAGCAGTTCCATAGCGACCGAGACACGTTTGCGCTGCCCGCCGGAGAGCGCGGTGATCCGGGTGTCCAAACGGTCCGAGAGGCCCAGTTCCTCAAGCACCTCCTTGACGCGCTCTTCCCGGGCTGCCGCATCGGTGTCGCGCGGGAAACGCAGCCTGGCTCCGTAGCTCAGTGCTCTGCGTAGGGTGAGTTGCGGGTGGAGGACGTCGTCCTGCGGGACAAGAGCCACGCGCTGGCGGAGTTCCGCGAAGTGCGTATAGAGGTTGAGGCCGTCGTAGAGCACTTCGCCCTCGTCGGCGGGCTGGTAGCCCGTCAGCGCCCGCAGCAGCGTGGACTTACCACAGCCGGACGGGCCCACGATGCCCACCAGGGACTTCTCGGGGAGGTCGAGGCTGACCTGGCTGAGCAGTGTCTTCGCTTCACCGCGCTGACGCACCCGGACTGTCAGGTCCCGGGCGGTGAAAGAACCTGTGCCTGCGTCGGCGCGCACCAGCCGACCGTCGGTCAGATGAAGTCTGGAATGGCCGATCATCACGGCGTCGCGCGGGCCGAGCACGTGCCGGTCAACCTGATTGCCGTTGACATACGTGCCGTTGGAACTGTCGAGATCCGTTATTTCGGGCTCGCCCTCGACCGTCTGCCGCAGCACCGCATGGTACTTGGAAACCATGGGGTCCGGTACGACGAGGTCGTTGTCGGGTGCGCGGCCTATCCTGAGGACCCGCTCGGCGTTCGACGACGTCTTATCTGTCATTCCCTGAGCGCCAGTCCTGTTCAGCGGCATATAGAGGCGTGCATGGCGCGCGTCGATCAATCCGCGCCACCGGGACGCGTGACCGCCCACGGCGTCTGCGGCCGACAGAGTAGCCCTTCATCTGACAAGGAAAGTTCATAGATTTACTTACGCTTCACAATCCGGCGACATTTCCCAAAGCGGACATGTGGCGTGGACGCGGGCCTGCCCACCTGGGTGTCGCGGCCCGTACCATGCCGCGGACCGTGCGGCCGGAGAAGTCGCCGTCGCCTTCCTGCAGCTCCGGGGCACGTGGACGCCGCGCAGTGCATGCCCCTCAACTCACGTCATTCTCACCGACTGCCCACCCAAGATCCGACCGGTCCGGACCGAGGCATCGCTCGAAGCCCCGCTGACCGCCTCGCCTGTTGCGACTGCGCTTGGCGCAGTCCCGTTCCTCAAGGTTCGGCAATGGCTGGTGTGGCCGTTGAACACTCCGTGGGGTCCGGCACGTACCGCAGGTGGATCCGTCGTGCGCCCGCGCGACCGTAAGTCGCTCCCCACGGAGGGACACACAGTGAGGAGCAGCTCAGTGGCCCGCAAAGACTTGGCACAGCCGTCGCGACGGGAGCACGCCCGACGCTGGAAGCGGTCGAAGGTGTCGATCGCGCTGATCGGCGGGCCGGTGATCCTCGCCGTCGTCGCGGGTTCGGTGTTCGCGGCGGAAGGACGTGACCACCGCGGCCCGCGACAGAACCAGGCAGCCGCCGCGCAGCCCGTAGCGGCTGCCACACCCGATCCGAAGTGCACGCTGCTGGTGCCCGACAACCCGCTCACCGCCGGTGGCCTGGCCACGCCCTACAGACTCGTCGCGAGCGATCCGGCGCAGGGACCCTGCCGCGAGGCCAACCCCGATCAGTCGGCGTTCGTGGAAGCCGCGATCCTCACCCCGAACGGCAAGCTGAGCGTCTACAACCCGTTGGTCACCGACAAGGGAACGAGACCGGCCGCGCGCACCGCCCGGCCCTCGGTGCCGCGCGGGTCGACCGTGGGCATCTGGTTCGGTTTCAACAGCGCCGATCTGACCTTGCGAACAAGCGGCCGTGCCGACAGCCTCGCCCAGGGCAAGTGCGTCAACGGCCTGCCGGGGTCGGTCTTCGGTCAGTTCGCGTACTGCAATGCGCCGGCCTTCTTCCGGGCCGCCAACACCCAGATCGCCAGGGGGCACCTCAGGATTCCGGCGCTCGGGAGAGCCAGGGACGGCTTGCCGTGCCCGACCACGCGGGACTTCTCCGTCGTGGACCAGGACGGAAGCGACAACGTGGTGACCCACTACCTCGCCGACGCACACGGCCGTATCGCCCAGAACAACGCCGCGAGCAGGGCCGCCCTCAGGAAGGGCACTCGGCTCGCCAACCACGGCGACCGGCACCACCGGCACAACGGCAAGGCCGGATCGGCGACCCACGGCGGCCCCAAGGATCTGGCCAACGGCAGCGACAACCTGCTGCTGACCCAGTTCATGGACCCTGCTCTTGGCTGCAAGCCGTTCACCGCGCCCGACCAGTCCAGCGACGGCCATGCCACCTCCGCCCTCGCGCTCGACGAACTGTCCGCTGCCGCAGACCAGAAGACGCCGATCGCGCTGGTCCCGCAGAACGACCCGATGACGCTCGTCGACGGCCGCACCAGCGTCGCGAAGACCAACGCGTACCGCGCGGGAGTCGACATGCCCGCGGTCGGTGCCGGCGCCGACGGGGACGGAGCCGCCTTCTGCGCCACTCTCTTCCGCGACCCCGCCGGCATCCAGCGCGTCTTCAAGGACAAGACGCTCTTCGAGAAGGCGCCCTCGCCGGACCCGGCCATGGCACCGAACCTCTTCGGCTTCCTCGCTTCACGGGCCAACCAGACGTTCACCAACCTGGGCTGCGATCGGCTTCTGGGTGCCGCCGACCCCGTCATCCTCACCACGAACGCGAACGGCCTGGTCACCGACGCGGTGCTGACAGCGCTCAGCCGCACGCCTACCCCGGCCGGCACCTCCCCGTCCGCCTCGCCGAGCACCCCGTCGGCCGACACGGACACCAGTCCGGCCGCCGCCAAGGCCACCTCGCCGACCAGCGCCTCCGGCTCCCCGTCCCCGAAAGCACAGCAGCCCCATGGAGACCACCGTTACGGCTCCTGACTCTTGGTCTTCGCCGGTCCGGTCATCGGCGCGACGCCGGGGGCCGCATCGCGACCGCCACAAGCCACGAGCCGAACGCGCACGTGTCGCGGAGATCGTCCAGGCGGTCCACCGCGCGTATGAGCCTCTCCTGTACGGCGTGGGCCACGTCCGGGGGCCTGTCCAGGGCGCGGCCGACGATGTCGGGCTGAAGCGCCGGGCAGGCCGGGAAACCGCACGTCGGGAGGGAACCGCCGCCGGGAACCCGGTCACGGTGACGCCGGTCCCGGACTGGATGATCGTGCTGTTGTGGAGGGCGATCTTCGCGTATGCGGCGGTACTGGCGTCGCCGTCGAGGCTGACGTTGCTCAGGGTCAGCTCCAGCGGCTGTCCGGCGCTGTAGCCGTTGAAGACGGACCGGGTGTCGGACGGCGAGTTCACCACGCGCAGGCCCGGCACCGTGACGCCGGTGAAGGACGGGATGCGGGAGCCGCTGCCGTTCGCGTAGTGGGTGTCGAAGACGAGCGGGTACCGGGGTGCCGTAGAAGTGGTTGCCGGCGATGGCGACGTTGCGGACGGGGCTGCCGCCGTTGACGGCGATGCCGTCGTCGCCGTCCTGGATCCAGGAGTCCCTGATGGTGACGTCGGTCGCCCGACCCGGGTCGATGCCGTCGGTGTTACGCACGTCGGCCGGCGACTTGATGCGCACGCCCCAGACGGTGAAGCCGGTGCCGCCCCGGTAAGTGACGTGGAAGTCGGGAGAGTTGAGCAAGTCGATGTCGTGGAGCGTGAAGTCGTCCGCGTTCTTGACCTGGATCAGCCGTGGGTCCTGCTGGTTCCTGCCCTCCGTCTCTGGGCCTGCCTGGCCAGCGCCCACCAGGTGGTGGAGGTGCCCAGGATGTCCTGGTCGCCGCGGCCGTCGAGCCGTCCCTGGCTGCCGCTGGATGACCGTAGGCCCTCGATGCCCGCGTGGGCTCCGGAGACGGAGATCAGCGGTACGCAGCCGCCCTCGGCGGCGGACAGCGTGCCGCAGGCCGGCTTGCCCTGTGCCTGGTAGGAGGCCGGATTACGGGGGCCGTAGGGAGTGCCATCGCTGTCGATGGGCAGCACCTCGCCCTGGTGCACGGTCAACAGCCCGGTGCGGAAGGCGTTGTGCGAGCCGGATGCCGTCAGCTCCACGGCCACGGGGGCCGGGCGGTTTCCGGCGCAGGACGTACTCGCGCCGGAGCAGCAGGAGTTACTTCCGCCGGCGGACGCCCCGGGCTCTCGGGCGGGAGAGCCTGGTTGCACGCCTGTGGCCCGCGACCTGATCGAGGTGTATATATGCCCTTCTCCACCGAATCATCGACGGTGGCGTCATCCGCCGACGGCGGGGCGCTGCGGCGGCCGGGCCGCCGACTGTCTGTGCGGGTCCGTCACAGCGTGGTCGTCGTCCACGTGGTCGCCTCGGTCAGCTGGCTGGCCCTGATGCTGTGTCTGCTCACCCTCGGGACGACGGCACTGGCGACACACGATGCCGACACCGTGCGCACCGCCTACCGGGCGATGGGAATGCTGGGTGACGCGCTGATCATCCCGCTGAGCCTGCTCACGCTGGTCAGCGGGGTGGTTCTCGCGGTCGGCACACCGTGGGGACTGTTCCGGTTCTACTGGGTCGGCACCAAGTTATGGCTGACCCTGGTCGCGACGGTGGCTTCGGTCTTCGCCCTCACGGCCAGGCTCCACGACGCCGTACACGCGGTGGCTCTGCATCCCGCGGGCCCCGTCTCAGCCATGCATCTGGGGTTCATCCGCTACAACATGGTGATCGTCCCGGCCGTCGCGCTGCTGCTCTACCTCGCCAACGTCGTGTTGTCCGTCTTCAAGCCATGGGGCAGGCGGTCGGCCGGGGGAAGCGGAACCGGACAGCGGCGTCGCCGGGTTCGAGTGATTTCACGTGGTCGCCGACCCGGCCTCAGCCTGCGTCGCGTCCGTGGCGCGCGATGAGCCACGCGGCGCCTCGCTCGGCCAGCGCCTTCCGGCGGTCTCGGCGTGAACGCCGTGGGCGCACACGCGAAGCGCCCCGCCCCTGCCGCTCCCGGCCGGGCACGGCGGCGAGCACGGCGAGGCGCTCGGCGGCACGGAACAGTTCGGCACGGAGCGGCCGGCGCCGTCCGGGAGTTGTGGTCTTCAACAGGGCCGTGTGGAGCCCCTCGATCTCGGCCACGGCGGCTGCCAGTCGTAGATCCGCCTTGCGCCGTTGAACGTCGCCGTGCGTCATGAATGCCCTTCCTCCCCGAGGGCGCGCGACCCCAGGCAGACTTCGGTTGTGCTGCGCGGCAGCCTTCTCGCCGACCAGGACCGTCAGGTGCTGTCCGAGGTCGACAGGGCGATCCGGTCGGGGTCGTAGACCACCCACCGTGGCCTCGGGGCGCCGGACAGGCGCAGGTGGCACAGGATGGCGCCGTCGGGACCGGTCCACCAAGCGGTGATCGTGCCCGGTCGCGGCCACCCGGCCTGGTCGGTCACGATCACCGGCCGGTAGGTGAGCTGGACCAGGCCGTCCTGGGGAGGCGGTGGACATCCCTGCGCCAGCGCTTCCAGTAGGCGCTCCGCCACGGACGTGTCTCGCATGATCCGGCCCTCCCCTGGCTCTACCCCGACAACGATTTCATTATTGCGCAACTAATGAACAACATTCGAGGTCCGGTGCGGTGAAGGCGGTCGCGGCAAGAGAGGGCGAACCGACGTGGTGGCACACACGCCGATGTCTGCCGGCACGCGCGCCGAAGCCGGCTGCGATCGCCGACTACAGGGCCGCGCCCGAGACTCCCAGCCGATCCGGCTGCTCACCATGTGGATCCTGACCAAGGCGAGAGCGACGTCAGCCACCTCGCCGCCCGGGCGGGAGGAGCATCGTCGACGGTCAGCGGGCACCTGTCGAGGCGGAGACTCACGGGTCTCGTCCGTCCCGGCGCGAGGGACGCCGGCAGGTCCGTCGCGTCGACACCCCGGGCGGCTTCGTCGCTGTCATCCATGTGAGGGGGGCAGTTGGCCGGACGCACGGGCGAGACGTCGCCGCACCCGGGCTCGCGGCTGGAAAACGCCGTCGGGTGACCAGACGGGCGGCACATCGAGCGGCCCTCAGCTGCCCGAGGCACCATCCGAAGGCGCGCCCCACCCTCGGCAGCAGGTTTTCGAGCCGGTATCCGCCCCGCAGGGGCGGATCGGCCGAGAGGGGCCGCCGGCAGGAGCGCGCGTGAAGCGGGGGAACGGGGCACGGCGGCTGCCGTTTCCCGTCCCCCCGCCCATGCCGCCGGGGAAATCCGCGTCGCCTTCTGACGGCGGCTCCCCGTGACCCGAGGGGGAGGTCGTACGGTGCGGATCAGCCGGCGCTGAAGGCGCTGACGCCCTCGGGGGTACCCCAGCCGGTCGGACCGTCGTAGCCGGTGCCCGCGGTGCAGAAGTAGTCCGTGTCGCAGGTACCGTTGCTGCCGCTGGTCACGTCGTTCAGCGCCGATGTGCCGGCCTTGCCGTACGGGTACTGAGCCGGGTAGTCACCGGAGCCCGGCGAACCGGCGAGGGCGTAGACACCCGCGATGATCGGCGAGGACGCGCTGGTGCCGCCGTAGGTGTTCCAGCTGCTGCTGGTGCCGTACGTGTCATAGACCGAGACGCCGGTGGCCGGGTCGGCGACCGCGGAGACGTCGGCCTCCATGCGGTTGGAGCAGCCGGTGTCGGTCTGCCAGCTCGGCTTCGGGTCGTACGCGGAGCAGCCGGATCCGGTGCCCTCGGTGCTGGAGGTGTTCCACACGGACTCGCTCCAGCCGCGGCTGTCGGAGGACGTGGACAGGCTGGTGCCGCCCACGGCCGTCACGTACTGGGAGGTCGCCGGGTACTCGGCACCGTAGCCGCTGTCACCGGCGGAGACGGTGATGGCGACGCCCGGGTGGTTGAAGTACTCGGAGTCGTACGTCGTGTCGGTGGAGTCCTCCGAGCCTCCGTAGCTGTTGGAGACGGACGTGGCACCCAGGCTGACGGCCTCGTTCACGGCCGTGCCGAGGTCGTCCATCGAGGAGGAGTTGGCCTCGACGAGCGTGATGTTGCAGTTGGGGCAGATGGCGGAGGCCATGTCGAGGTCGAGCGAGATCTCGCCGGCCCAGCCGCTGTCGGCGGTCGGGAGGTTGGCGGAACCGTCCTGGGCGACCTTCGTGAAGCAGCCGTTGGACGACGTGCAGTCGGACAGGCCGTAGTTCGAGCGGTAGGCGGCCAGGTCCGACTCGGCGTTCGGGTCGTCGTAGGCGTCGACGATGGCGATGGTCCTGCCGGAGCCGCTGGAGGAGGCGGCGGAGGCCAGGCCGTAGGCCGACTGGAGATCGCTCGGGCCGTAGCCGGTGGGCGAGTCCGAGGCGGCGTTCGGCTTCACGGTCAGGGGCGCGACGCCCTTCTTCGCCGCCTGCTCCTCCTGGAAGGCGGTGGTGCCGCTGGTGACGCGCAGGGCGTGACAGGCCGCGTAGCCCTTCTTCGGGGTGTCGCCGCACTGTCGGGTGTACTGCACATGGGCCCTGGCGACGGCGGCGGCGATCGTCTTCGTGCTCACCGGCGTGGGGACCGTCGGGGTGACCGCGCTCGCGTGGGCCGCGGTGCCGAGTCCGGCGAGGGCGAGAGCGGCGACGGTGACGGCTGCGGAGCCGACGCGGCGCCATCTGCCGTGCGTATGGGGGGATTCGAGGGACGACGTACGCAAGGTAGAGCCTCCTGCTGGTGGGTGACAGAGGCGTGCACATGCGGGGTCCACCGGTGTGGTTCCTGGTGGGGGCGGCGGCCCGCGACGACGATGACTTGTTGAGTACGCGACAAACAAGGCGGGTTCCGGATTCCTGACTGCTGCGTTACCGAAGGAGGCGGCGGGCTTACCGGTCAATGGCCGTGCACTGGTCGACACTTGACCCTGGGCGCAGGCAAGGTGAGGCACGGGCAAGGTGAAGCGCGTACAGGAACAGGGGCGTGCGGGATCGCCGTAGGCCGTGCCACAAGGCACGGATCCGCGATCTGCGGAACAGTGCCCCGAGCCCCGGTCGGCACTGCGAACTGCGGCACAGCCGAAAGCCCCCATGGCGACACAAGGACGGCATCCGGCATGGCGTACCGCACGAGCGACTCCACGGACCACCCGGCGAGGCCGTCGGGTACACCGGCCGAACCGCACTCGTCCTCGGCCGCCGCGCCAGACACCCCCTCCAGCTACCCCCTGGACCAGCAGGCCACCGCCCGCACCTGACACACCTGGGCATGCGCTCCACCCGCTTCGGCTCCCCACCCGCCGAAAATCGCAGCCCGCCGCGCACCGACCGGTCTCGACCAGGACACCGGCGCCTCCTCGAAGGGGTCGCCCACGACTTCTCCGCTCGTCTCCCGTGCGGCATCTGCGGCCCCGTCGGAGGCTTCACCGTCGTCGACGACCTCACCGCCGACCTGCGTCACAGGCTCGGCATCTCCGCCGCCCGGACCAAAACCGGTCCGGAGCCCGAGTGGATCAGCCACTCCCCGACCGTCCGGACCGGCCGACTCCCGTCGGTGCGCACCACACCCGGCCCCGCCCTTCCCCGACGCCCGGAGAGTGGCGGGCGCACCCCACCGCCGTATCCGCGGACGGTTCGTCCCGCAGAGCCCGCTCGCCGCTCGGATCCACGACTGGGGTACGACCACTTGCGATTGCTCACTTGCGCAGTAGGTAAAGTATTTACACTTGCCCGTCTCGGAGGACCAGGAGGCTCTCCCCTTGCTCACCTCTCTCGCACGGACCCGGTACCTGGCCCGGCCGCTGGCCGCGCTCGCCGTGACAGCCGCGGTGACGCTCACGTTGCCGACAGCCGGCGCATCGGCCGCCGAAACCGGCCCCGCCGCCGTGGCGGACGCGTTCCGCAAAGGACCGGTGTACGTCGATCCCCGGGCCAGCGGTGAGTTGCCGAAAGCGGAGGCCGACCAGCTCGCCGAGAAGATCAAGAAGGCGGACAGGCCGGTCTTCGTCGCCGTACTGCCCGAGACCCCTGAGTATCCGCGGGCCACTGTACTGCGGGACCTGCGCTCCCTGACCGGCATCACGGGCGTGTACGCGGTCCGGCTCGGCGCCGGGTTCAACGCGGGTGCCGACCGCCAGGTGATGCCGAAGGCCGCGGTCGACAACCTCAAGGCCGCGGTCAGGCGTTCGTACGCCTCCGACGCCTCCGCCGAGGTGAACGCCTTCGCGGACCAGGCGCTCCGGCAGGCCAAGGGGCATGCCCCCGCGTCCTGGGAGGCATCGGGAGGCGGCGGTTCGGCCACCGGCATCCTGGTCGGCGGGCTGGTCGCGGTCGGTGCGGCCGGCGGCGGATACGCGCTGTACCGGCGATCACGGAAGAAGCAGGAGGAACGCGAGCGGGCTGAACTGGAGGCGCTGCGCGTGGTGGTGGACGAGGACATCACGGCATTCGGCGAGGAGTTGGACCGCCTCGGCTTCCAACCGTCCGAGCCGGGTGCCACGGACGCGATGCGTGACGACTACACCCGCGCCCTGGACGCCTACGACCGCGCCAAGCAGCACATGGCCGCGGCAACGCGCCCGCAGGAGGTGCAGCCGGTCACCGAGACCCTTGCCGAGGGCCGGTTCGCGCTGGCCGTCCTCGCCGCCCGGCGCACCGGTGCGCCGCTGCCCCAGCGGCGCGTCCCGTGCTTCTTCGATCCCCGCCACGGCCCGTCGGTCAGCGATGTGAACTGGTGCCCGCCGGGTGGAGTACTGCGCATGGTGCCCGCCTGCGCCGACGACGCGCTGCGGGTGAGCCAGGGCGGCCGGCCGCTGACCCGGATGGTGCCCACCGGCCAGGGCGCCCAGCCCTACTGGAGCGCGGGCCCGGCCTACGCCCCGTGGGCGGGCGGCTACTTCGGCGGCGCCGGCGGTGTGGTCGGCGGCCTGCTCGCCGGCACTCTGCTCGGCAGCGTGCTCAGCGCGCCCTCGGCCTTCGCCGACGGCGGCGACGGCTTCCCGGGTGCTGTCGAAATGCCGGAGGGCGGTGAGTTCTCCGGTGCGGACTTCAACGCCTCCGACTTCGGGGGCAGCTTCGGTGACTTCGGCTCCGACGGTGGGGGCGACTTCGGCGGTGGCGACTGGTGACCTCACACCACGCAGCGCCGGCCGAAGCGTCCCGTACATCACCGGAGTGTCCGGTGGTGTACCGCAAGGGTCTGTCGGCAATGGCGCCGCGCACGGCCCGCGGTGGGCCAGGTCCGCCTGGCGCCGACGAGGGGGAACGGACACGACTGCGCGACCTGACCCGCCTCGACGCACCGTCACGCCCGGATGGGCACGGCCGGCAGAGCGTCCCTTGACCGCCGTGCACAACACACCGCAAAGCACAGCGACTCGAAAGGCCACAGGTACATACGATGACCCATCCCCATGACATGGCCGCCCCGCTCCTGGCGGGCGACGGGCTCCGGATCATCCTCGTCGTCGCGATGGTGGGCATCGCGACGACGGTGGCTGTCCTGCTGCGCGCCTACCGCAAGTAGAACGGACATCTCCCGGGCCATGGTGACGGCGTGGGGGTGTGGATCGCGTCCCACGTATCGCCCAGCTTCTCCGCCGGCCGACGGTGGGCGGCGACGGCGAGCCCGGGAACTCGCCTCCGCGCCCCACGCCGCCGCGAGTCCTTCACCGAGGGTCTGTGACGGCAGGCGACGCGCTCGCCGAAGAGGCCCACCGACTGAAGACCGCATTCGCCCGGGGCCGCTGTGCGGAGTCGTACGACGACGTCGACAGCGCCGGACCGGTGTCGGCCCCCGAAGCCCGGAAAACGCCTGTCGACGAAAGCGGTCAGTGCCGCTCTCACTGGGCTCGGCGGTGGCGGTGCACCACCACCGCGATCACCACGAAGGTCGCGGTGACGGCCCCGAGCAGGGTGCCGACGGCGATCGGCCGGTCGGCGCGCGGGGCGGCGGCCGGCGCGGTCGGCTTCGGCACCGTCGGCAGCAGAACGCCGAGTACGGTGGCGCCCTCGCCGGTGTGCGAGTGGGGCAGGGGCCTCATCGGCGTTTTTCTTCCTGTCCGTCTTTCATCGTGGTCCGCCCGGTCAACGCGTGTCCAGGTCACGCATGCCCAGGAACTGCTGGACGCGGCCGTCGGGCGTGGCGAGCCGGCAACGACCCCGGGCGGCCGGCACCGGCGGCCTGGGAATCTCCCTCATGCCGAGCGCGCCGGTGCAGAGGGCGCGCGGAATCTCCTCGCTGTCGGGCGGGGCTGCGAGCCGGACGCGGTCGAGAGCGGCGAGCGACGGTGTGCCTCCCCTGTCCGGTACGCGACAGTGGATGGTTTTCGGGCTGTCCGGGGCACTGGGTGCGCGTACCCCGGACAGCGCGGGCTCAGTGGCCGAGGGCGACCTCGACGATCTTGATGACGACGAGGATCATGGCGATGAGCAGATAGGTCCGCAGGGCGCCCATGCCGATCTTGCGGGCGGTCGACATGGCAGGCCGGGTCAGGGTCTGCAGTGGCGGCATCCGCCAGTTGTCGCGGCCGGTGCGGTCGATCGGGTCTTCCTTGGTGCCGGTGCGGCGGCGGGTGAAGGCGTATCCGGCGGCGAGTACCCCGACGATGCCGCAGGCGGCCATGATGTCGAGGATCGCCTCGGAGGAGATGTCGGGGAAGAGGACCGAGGCGGTCAGGATGATCGACAGGGCGACCAGGACCCCGACGACGGCCGCCGTGAACGCGTTGGTCTTCGGTCCGTTCACCCAGGGGCCGAGGACGGCCTTGTCGTTGCACAGCAGGAGCAGGAACACGCTGGCGGAGGGAAGCAGGACCCCGGCCAGCGTCTGGACGCCTTCGGTGAGCAGGCCCAGCGGCGAACCCGGGATCAGGACGATGGCAGCGGCAGCCGCGACCAGGCCGGCGTAGACGGCGTAGAAGCCCTTGGCTCCCTTGACGCCTCGGTGGAGGGAGTGCCTGATGCCGAAGACGTCGCCGATGGCGTAGGCGGTGGACAGGGAGACGGCGAAGGCGCCGATGATGGAGGCGTCCAGCAGCGCGATGGCGAACAGCACGCCGGCGAGCTTGCCGGCCTTGTGCTCCAGGCCGGTGGCGATGGCGCCCGCGTCGGTGAAGTTGCCGAAGTCGTGGGTGCCGGCGAACGCGGCGGCGGTGAAGCCCATCATCGCGGCCGCGCCGATGACCACGACGGCGATGCCGATCCACAGGTCGATCTTCTCGTACTTCATGAAGCGCGGGGTGATCCGCTTGTCGATCACGTAGGACTGCTGGAAGAACAACTGCCACGGGGCGACTGTCGTGCCGACGATGCCGATGATCAGCAGCATGACGGTGGACAACTGGCCGGTGCCGCCGGGCATGTTCGGGACGACGAAGTCGCGGGCCGTCTGCGAGGCGCGCGGGTGGACCATGAAGTAGATGGGCACCAGCAGCAGCGAGGCCGCGCACAGTGCGATGGCGACCCGCTCGAAGCGGCGGAAGGAACCGGTGAAGGCCGAGGCGATGATGATCGCGGCGGCGAGCACCACGGAGGCGGCCTTGGGCAGGCCCAGGTAGCCGGTGGCCAGGGTGATGCCGATGAACTCGGTCACCAGGGTGAGCGCGTTGAGCAGGAACAGGTCGATGACGCTGAACGCGCCCCAGAACTTACCGAAGCGCTCCAGGATCAGGCGGGCGTGGCCGACGCCGGTGACCGCGCCGAGCCGCAGCACCATCTCCTGGTTGACGTACAGCACGGGCACGAGCAGGAGCAGGGTCCACAGCAGGTGGGTGCCGTAGTTCTGGCCGGCCTGGCCGTAGGTGGCGAACGCCCCGGCGTCGTTGTCACCGACCATCACGATCAGGCCCGGCCCGACTATGGCGAGGAGCGTCTTCAGCTTGGCGGACAGCCCGGCGCGGGGCGCGGTGTCGTCGAGCCTGATGGTGCCGAGCGCGCCCTGGATGTCGCCGACATGCGCGTCGTCCAGGACCGCGGAGCGCGGCGCCTCGGACACATGGGAAACGGTGGTCATGATGCACGTACCTCCCGAATCCCCCCAGAAGGGGGAGGTAGGGGGCACGCGTAAGCCATCCCCCCTGCGCGAGCGCGCAGGACGGCGACCCGTCACGGCGCAGGGCCGTACGGGGCTCAGGACGCGGCATGGATCCGCGCAGGGGAGGTGGTTACCGCGTGCCGGAAGAATGCGAGGACAAACGGTTCAGGGGCCGACTATGGCCCGGACTACTGCTGCTGCAGTCCATGTCTCTCGCCTCCTTCCGGCCGGGGACGCGACCTGTGCGCGTCGGCAACGACTCGGCATGGAGCGGACCGGCCCGCACCAGAGCGGCCGGTACACCCCAACTCGTCAGAGCTTTGGCACTCCACGGCGTAATCCCCTTGCCGGGGAAGCCACTTGGCCTCACCCCTTAGGCCGGGGAGAGGTGTCCTGACCCTGGGCGTCTCTCGACGTCGTGGGGTCAGTGGCCTGTGTCCGTGAAGACGCCTCACCGAACGAGGTGCCCTTTTCAAACCTCCGACAGCATAGCCTCATAGTTGCGAGATCACGCAACTGATTGACGAAGTCTTGACACGGGGCCGGTCTCATGCGTCCACCAGGATCACCGAGGAATCATGCGAGCCTGGACCAGGGTGCCCGGCGGCCGTATGGGGTTTCACAGGAAAATCTCCGTTAAGTCGGAGCGCGTGCGGCACCTTCGTGAGGCAGAGTGATCACTGATGGAGCGCATCTCACGCATCTTGGTCACCTCGCGTCCCGCGTTGCTCGCCGCTGTGGTGATGCTCACCCTGACCTCGTCCATGGCGGCCGCCGAGGTCAGGACCAGGCCCTCGCGGTCCGTGTCGCAAGTCCCGGCGTCCGGTGCATGCGATCACAAGGCGGAGGGGCACCCGGCAGCGCAGCGCGCGTGCGTGGAGGGCATCGCGGGGCAGGCGGGACCCCCGGCACAGGCCCTCGGAGCCACCGGCGACGTGGTCGCCGATCGACAGACGGCGCGGGTCGGCGCGCTGTTCGGCGCGGACCGGGCCGACGACCTGTCCGGTGGGCACGTCTGCACGGCCTCGGTCGTGCACAGTCCCCGGGGCGACCTCATCGTCACCGCCGCGCACTGCGTGAGCGACACCGGCACCGACCTGGTGTTCGTGCCGGGCTACCGGGACGGGCACGCGCCGTACGGGGCATGGAAGCTGGGGCACCGCTATCTGCCCGACGCATGGACCAGGGATCAGGACGAGGACAGCGACCTGGCCTTCGCCACCGTTGACGACCAGGACGGCAAGGCGATCGAGGAGGTGGTGGGAGCCAACCGGTTCACGCCCGGAACGACCACCGGCGCCACCGCCGTCACCGTCATCGGCTACCCCGGCTCCCGCGAGGCGCCCATCAGCTGCACCAACAAGGCGACGTCACACAGCAGCACCCAGCAGCGCATCGACTGCCCCGCCTTCACCCACGGCACCAGCGGCAGCCCCTGGATCAACGGCGAGGGCCAGGTCGTCGGCGTGCTCGGCGGCTATGACGCGGGCGGCGACACCGCGGACGTGTCCTACAGCGTGACACTGGGCAGCCAGGCGGCCGACCTGTACAAGGCCGCGATCAGCGAGCCGTGACCCGTGTGGTGTCCCGCACTTTCCGCGCCCGTCGCCTTCCGCGCGAACAGGGCCTGACCACACGGCCGCGGTCGTCAGCCCCGCGCCCCCGTCGCCGGTGACAGCGGTGGTTCCTGGTGGGAGCCGTAGCGCTCCATGCGCTGCCAGCGCAGGCGGCTGCCGGACAGGGCCGTGGCGACCGACTGGACCACCACGAGGTACATCAACTGGCGGTAGACGAACTGCTGGAACGGCAGGCTCCACAGCGGTCCGAGCCGTTCGCCGTCGAGACGGAACGCATAGGCTCCGGTGACGACCTGGACGAGCAGGAACGAGCACCACAGCAGCAGTACGTGGACGGGGTCGAGGAAGATCAGCCCGTACACGCTGAGCACGTCGACCAAGGGTGCGAACAACGGCAGCAGCACCTGGAAGAGCAGCAGGAACAGCAGCCCGCGACGGCCGAAGGTGCCGGCTGCGCCGCTCTGGCGGGCGGCGCCGCGGTGCTTCCACATCGCCTGCAGGGTGCCGTAGCACCAGCGGTAACGCTGCCGCCACAGTGCGCCGAGGGAAGCGGGAGCCTCGGTCCAGGCGATGGCCTTCTCCTCGTAGACCACGCGCCAGCCGTCACGCCAGATCGCCATGGTGAGGTCGGTGTCCTCGGCGAGTGTCGCCTCGGAGACGCCGCCGACACGCTCCAGCGCGGCCCGGCGCCAGGCACCGATCGCGCCCGGCACGGTGGGCATGCACCGGGCCAGGTCGAAGAGCCGCCGGTCCAGGTTGAAGCCGACGACGTACTCGATGTGCTGCCAACGGCCCAGCAGGCCACCCCGGTTGACGACCTTGGCGTTGCCGGAGACCGCTCCGATCCCCTGGTCGGAGAACGGCTGCACGAGATGGCGGACCGCGTCCGGCTCGAAGACCGTGTCGCCGTCCATCATCACCACGATCTCGTACGAGGCGGCGGCGATCCCTGTGTTGAGCGCGGCGGGCTTGCCCGCGTTGCGCTGGCGGATCACCCGCACGCCCGGCAGGCCGAGTGCCTCGACGATGTCGGCGGTGCCGTCGGTGGAGCCGTCGTCCACGACGATGATCTCGACCGGGTGGTCGGACGCGATCAAGGAACGGACAGTCGCCTCGATACCGGCCGACTCGTTGTAGGCCGGGACGATCACCGACACCGGTTCGGTGACCAGCGCTCCCCACGCCTTCCTGGCATGCCGCCGGTGCCTGGCCGCGGCGATCATGGAGATCACCGCGCGCAGGATGCCCAGGAATCCGGCGACGAGCAGCAGCAGGTCGAGTGCGTCGAGTCCCCAGACCGCTCCCTTGAGCAGCCATAGCAGCCCGAGGCCGAGCAGGTGCTCACTGGCGGAGGCGGGGCGGTTGGCACCGGTGAGGCGGAAGGCCTGGCTGACCGTCCGGAAGCGGTAGCCGCGTGCCTTGAGGCGCGGGATCAGTGTGTCCAGCGCGGCCACGGTCTGGGCGCGGTCACCGCCGGCGTCGTGGAAAAGGATCACCTGGCCGGAGGACCCGGAAGGGGTGGAGTTACGGACGATCCTCGGCACGCCCGGCCTCTGCCAGTCCTCGCTGTCCTGGGTGACGAGCACGCTCAGGTATCCCTGCCGGCCGAGCTGTCGCATCACGGCCCAGTCGGCGTTGCCCACCGCGTCGGCGCTGGACGAGTACGGCGGCCGGAAGAGGCTGCTGGTCACTCCCGAGGCGCCAGCCACCGCGAGCTGGTCCTCCCGCATCTCCAGCGTGCGCTGCCAGCCTGGCAGGGCGGGCAGGTACGGGTGGGTGAAGCTGTGCAGGCCGAGTTCGTCGTGGTCCTTCGCCATCCGCTCGACCAGCTCGGGGTGCGTGGTCACGCCGGTGCCCACGAGGAAGAAGGTCGCGGGCACGTGGTGCCGTTCCAGCGCCGCCAGGACCCTGGGGGTCCAGGTCGGGTCCGGGCCGTCGTCGAAGGTGAGGACCACGGTGCGTGCCGGTGGGGTGAGGGAGGTCGGTGTGGATCCGCTCGCCGAGATGACCGGGCCACCGCTCTCGACTGAGGGCGGCACCTGGTCGACGGGTCCCTGCGGTGGGTTCCCGCCGTCGTCCTGGAAGCCGAACATGTGCTGTGTGTAGCCCTCGATGAGCAGGGTGAGGGTGAGGGTCAGCACCATGGTCACCAGCAGCACCCAGTGGGTGCGCACCGGCGTTTCGCGGGCACTGCGGCCACGCCATGGGGAAAGGGTCACTTCGGGCATTTCTGGATGAGTGGCGGTTCTGGAACTGGAGTGCCGGGCGCGGCCCAGAGCGTGGGGCCCTGGAGGTCCGGGGCCGGCCGTCAGCCGAGCCCGAGCGGGGGCGCTGTAGAAGGCGTCGCGGTCGGAGTCCGCGTGGGGTGCGGGGACGGCTTGTGGCCCTTGGACCGCGTCGGACTCGGGGACGGCTTCGCAGTCGGGGATGGCTTCGGGGAGGACGTCGCGGTCGGGGACGACGTCGCGGCCAGGGACGGCTTCGCCGTCGCGGACGACTTCACATCGGCGGACGTGCGGTCGACGGTCTTCGCCCCGGCCGTCGTCGCCAGGCTCGGGATCCCCTGCCGCCGGGCGGTGCCGGCTGTCCGGGAGGTCCGGGCCCGCGGCGCCACGTGCGTGTGCGCGACGGCGGCGCCCGGCTTGGGCCGCAGAGGGTGCGGCAGCAGTGCCGGCAGGGTCGGGCCGCCCACGAGCGTACTGATGAGCAGGGCGACGTAGGCCGCTGCCGGAGTCACCAGCGCGGCCACCAGGATGCGCAGCCGCCTGCGGCGACCTCCTGATATGTCGACGAAGACGGGTTTGGGGGTGGGGTGTCGTATCGGCAGGCCACTCGGGCTCGGTATGTCGACGGCGGGCTCGGCCGGGCAACCAGCCACGGCAGGCCTCTGGGTCGGCTCCTGAACGGGGAGATGGGGAGACGTGGACGCGTCACGCGTCGCTTCGTCTCCGGCGGGCGCCTGGCCCTCCGGAATGATCTGCACGAGATCCGGACACTACTGGCTGAAAATCTACTGCAGTACTGGAGACGTTGAAGCGCGTGGAAAGAGTCCGCAAAGCAAACGAACAGGCCGGCCTGGGGTTGCGGTGAAGTACGTCAGTCCTGCGGCTTGTTGATGGTCAGCCCGAAGTCGGCGCCCACGGTCAGCGGAGCCTTCAGATCCCACTCGCCGCGGTCCGCGAGCTCCTGCAGAGCCTGCGACCGGTCGACCGCCTGCGGCCAGTCGCTTTCGCGGCCGGCGGTGCAGGGGTGTTTCATGTGTTTCCGGCGGACGGTGTTGAACCGGGCCAGCCACGTTGCCTCGTTAACACCAGAGGCCGGGTTGCCTCCAAGTGATGTGTCGGTCTCGTGGGCGATCTTCACCATGCCGTCGCAGTCGTCGGAAGTCTGGCCCATCATCAGGGCGGTGTCATAGAGGTTCTCCAGACCCAGCTCGCTCTTGAGCCCCTCCTGTGCGCTCAGCCTCATGGCGGGGGCGAGGTACGTGTCGTGTCCCACCTGGATCTGCAGCGACCGGAAGGCCGGGTCCAGGGCGGCCTTCTTCCAGTCGCGCACGAAGGCCCCGCCCAGCGCGCCGGTGTCGTCGCTGCCCGAGTCGGCCAGTCGCTGAAGGACGGTGGTGTACTTCGCGAGCGCGTTGCGCGGTGCGACGGCGTCGTACTTCCTGACCAGCCCGAGCATGTCGCCGCTCTGGGTGCAGAACCCGATCCACCCCGCGGTGTAGCCGCAGCCGTCGTGCAGATCGGTGACGTACGCGTACTGCGGGACTGTGGCGCTGTTCTCGAACACCGCGGTGATGTCATCCATCATCGGCATCGCCGCTGGAGCCGCGGCGGGCGTCGGCGGAGTACCGGCCGTACCGCCGGCATGACCGGCCTTGGCGGCCCTGCCAGCCGTACCTGACGTGCAGCCGCCCACGGTGAGCACCGTGCCGAGGACGACGAACAGGGTGCGACGTATCCCGGTCAACTCACGAACCTCTCCGGCCTGTTCCGTTCCGACTGAGCCGGCTCGCTGACGTGCCACCTGCTCGCGGAGAACCGTGAGCGGGAAGCCTGATCAAACATCGCTCACGTCTTCTCGCTCCGAGTCCTGCCGGGATCCTAGCGTGCCGGGTCTTTGCCGGTGAGGAGCGGAGGGCCGATGAGCCTGGTGGTCGTCGGTCATCTTCGGCCGCTGTCGAGCGGCCTCGGACTGCCCCTCAGGCGGCCCGGCCATGGGACACATGAACGGCGTCAGCCGGGCGTGCCGCACGGTCTGCGGCCGTCGCGGGCGCCCCGGAGACCCGGATCGGGGCGCTCGCCACTCTCGCGCGGGCGCGGTCCCTGGCCGGCGTACCGTCGGCGGCGGACGTCGCGCTGGAGGAGGCGCCCGCCCCGGCCGGGGGTGCCGAAGACGGTCAGCAGAGTTGGCGGCTGATCCGGATGCGGGCGATCCTGGCACTGGATTCCGACAGGGTGACCGAGGCCCGGGAGCAGGTCGTCGAACTCCTGGCAGCCATGGAGGAGTTCGCCGACGTCGAAGAAGTCATGGCCACCTTGGTGTCGCTGCCCCGGATCCAGGTGCGGTCCGGACACTGCCAGGAGGCACTGCACACCGCGGAGCGCTGCTCACACGTCATGGCCCGCACGGCTCCGGCGCTGTACGCGGCCGCGCTCGCGGCTGCCGCAGGCGGCACCGCCGAGGAAGCCCGGCAGCTGGCCGAGCAGTCGGCACGCGCCGCGGAAGCCGACGGTGACCAGCTGTTCCTGCTGCGCTCGCTGGCCGTGCTCGGACAGGCCGGACTGCTCGCCGGCGACCCGAGGGGCGGCCTTCGCGGTCGACGCGTTGCAGCGCGTCAGACAACTCGGCGCTGCCATGTGCGCCGCGGACCCGCCCTTGCTGCACTGGTACGGCGACCTGGCCGAAGCCCTGGTGTTCCTGGGTGAGACGGTGAGACGGAAGAGGGTGAGGCCGTCGTCCGCGAGGCTCGCGCCCATGTGTCCGGCGACACCCCTGGCAGCGTGCTGGCGGCTCTGGATCGGGCCGAGGGGCTTCGGGAGGCGGCGGTCGGCCGGGCGAAGGACGGGGCGGCGCGACTGCGCGCGGCGGTGGACCGGAGCGTGAACTGCCGTTGCCCATGGAGCTGGTGCGCACCCTGATCGCGCTCGGCGCGGTCGAGCGCCGCGCACGCCGCAGAAGCGCGGCGTGGGCGGTTCTCGGCGAAGCGCTGACACCGCCGAACGGATCGGTGCCGCCCCGCCGGCGACGCGGGCCAGGGACGAGCTGGCCCGGCTGGACGCCGTGGACCGCAGCGGTGGCGAGGCGGGCGCGGGCGGGCCCGGACTCACCCCCGCGGAAGCCAGGATCGCCAGGCTGGTCGGGGGCGGGGCCACCAACCGGGAAGTCGCCGCGGAGCTGTTCATCAGCGTCAAGTGGAAGGGGCCCTGTCGCGGGTCTACCGCAGGTTCGGGGTCCGCTCGCCCACGCGATGGCCGTCGCCGTCATCGCGTCCGGGGCGACGGTCGTCGACTCCGAGAACGCAGGCCAAGTGAACCCTGCGGGCGAGCTGATGACAGTCACTCAGCAAAGCGGTACCTGGCCCCGTCGCGCTCCCGGCGTATGCCGTTGGCTCGGCTTCTACGCGGCCTCCGGCGACAGTGGCTCCGACGACGCGGGCGACGGCGGCACCTCCGTCGGCTACCCGTGCGTCACCGGCGTCGGCGGCACCAGGCTGACGGTCACCTCGTCCAACGCCTGGAGCAAAGAGGTCGCCTGGTCCGACGGGGGTGGCGGCAAGTACCGGACGTCTCGGCCCACGCCGACCCGAGCGCCGGCGTCTCGATCTACTCGCAGGGCTCCTGGACCTCGGTCGGCGGCACCAGCCGCCGCGCCCGAGTGGGCGGCGTTCGCCGCGCTGTACAACCAGCAGGCCTCTGCGGCCGGCAAGCCCGACCGCGGCCTCGCCGACCCCGCCCTCTACTCGGCGAGCGGCACAGGCTTCCACGACATCACCAACGGCAGCAACGGCGCCTGCTCCGCCGCCACGGGCTGGGACTTCACCACCGGCTGGGGTTCGTACAACGCCTCGGCACTGGCGAGCAAGCCGCTCGGCTGACGACCCGGCGGCCGACGACCGAACAGGGCGCGGGCCGGGGTTGATCCCCGGCCCGCGCCATGGCGTGACGTGCCGACGCCGGGCGGCGAGCGGTCAGGTCAGGTCGAGCTCCAGTACGGTGACCGAGAGCGGAGGCACGGTACCGGTGAAGGACGCTGCCGTGCCGGTGACGGTGCTCGTCCTGGGTACCAACGCGTCCGGTTCCGTCAGTGTGTTGGTGCTGGTGCGCGAGGTGCCGGTCAGGACCGTCGCGGTGGCATGCCTCTTGACCCCCTTGGCCAGTCCCTTCAGCTCGACCGGCACGCTCACCTTCTCCGTCCCGCAGTTGACGACCGCGAGGTGGAGGCGGTTCCCGGAGCGCGTGGCCACGGTGGCGAGGCCGGGCAGCGCGCGTGCGGTGGCGGGCAGCACCGTGTCGCCGAGCCTGCTCGTCAGCATGTGCTGTGCCCAGTAGCTGGGCGACGCGTAGCTGGTGAGGTTGTCGTAGGCGATCAGGTTCGTGGCCCAGACGTTGTTCCTGACGTGTGAGAAGAGCGGCGCGTAGCACTCCATGAGGACCTGGTCCGAGTTGCGGATCAGCCCGGCCAGCCAAGCGGCGTCGCCGAGCGCCGCGTTGAGGTCGGGTGTGGGGCGGCCCTCCTGCGCTGCCCACTCCCCGACGAACACCTTCGTGGAATTGCGGTCCCGGTTGTCGTACTTGTGGGTGGCGGCCTGGGCGGCGGACGGCGCGAGGTAGTAGTGCTCGTCGATCAGATCCGGCGTGCGGCTCGTCACGGGCGTCGTGGCGATCAGCTTCAGATGCGGGTACTTCGCCTTGATCGCGTCGTGGAAGGCTGTGAACCGCTCGTCGTACGACCCCGAGGAGTCGAACCAGTCCTCGTTGCCGATCTCCACGAACTCCAGCGGGAACGGCTTCGGATGTCCGTCGGCGGCACGTCGTGCGCCCCAGGTGCTGGTGACGGGACCGGTGACATACTCGATCTCGTCGAGTGCGTCCTGGACGAACGGAACCAGCGCGTCGCCGGTGACGTGTTCGCCCTTGAGCGAGTAGCCGGCGTACACGGCGAGGACGGGC
This sequence comes from Streptomyces sp. MUSC 14, assembly GCF_001866675.1. Taxonomy (NCBI): domain Bacteria; kingdom Bacillati; phylum Actinomycetota; class Actinomycetes; order Kitasatosporales; family Streptomycetaceae; genus Streptomyces; species Streptomyces sp. MUSC 14. The sequence continues at coordinate 34,716 of NZ_MLYN01000034.1, read as the reverse complement.
TGGGCGTGCATGTCCTCGACCCATTCCAGGTATTCGAGGAGTCCGAGGCCGTCCGTGGACCAGTAGCCCCAGGCGTCGTCCATGTGGCCCGGGCGCTCCCATACCGGGCCGATGGTCTTCTTCCAGTCGAACCGTGTCGCGATGGTGTTGCCCTCGACGAAGTTTCCGCCCGGGAAGCGCAGGAACTTCGGTTTCAGGGCGACCAGTTTGTCCATCAGGTCGATGCGCAGGCCGTTGGGCCGGTCGTTGTAGGTGGGCGGGAAGAGGGACACGTGCTGGAGCCACAGCGTCTCGCCCGCGGCGGCGGAGTCGGCCGTGGTGACGGTCAGCCGCGCGTCACCGACCACGGGGGTGCGTGAACCGGTCCGTAGGGTCAGCTCGAAAGGGCGGCCGGGAAAGGCGGTGCCGATCCGGGGCACATGGGCGGACGCGTACACCGTCCTGCCGTCCGCCGACTCGATGGCCACCGTGAGCGGGCCGATACGTCGCGACGCCTTGGCGAACAGCCGGGCGGTGTAGGCGGTTCCGGGCCGCACCGGTATGCCCCAGAAGCCGTCGTTGGCGACGCCGGCCCGGGCTTCGGGCCCCGTGCTGCTCGGCAGCACGACCTTGAGGGAACGGCTGAGCGCGGCGTTGAGCGGGTTGGCTGTGTCGAGTGCGAGGGTCACGCCTCCGACGGTGGACCAGTGGACGGGCGTGGTGTCGCCGGCCATCATCGAGCGGTTCTGCACCAGTTCGGCGTAGATGCCGCCCTCGCCGGAGTGGTTGATGTCCTCGAACATCAACCCGGGGAGGACGGGTGACACGGCGTGCGCGGGGTTACCGACGTCCACGCTCAGCAACGGCGTCGTGGTCTCCACCGGGACCCCGGCCAGCGCCGCGATCTGGTCGGGGGTGAGGACGGACGGGAACATCCACACGTCGTCGATCAGCCCGTGCCACTGGTCGACGTGTCCACCTCCGTAGAGCGCGCGGCCGATGGCGGTGTCGCCGCTGCCGGCCCAGCCTGCGCTGCAGGCGGTCTCCCCCTCCAGCACGCCGTTGACGTAGAGGCGGATGACGCCGGCGGTCGGGTCGCTGACGCCGACCAGGTGGGTCCAGGTGTCGGCGGTGGGCGCCGAAGCGGCAGCCGCCACCGCGGCGTTCTGCGTGGCGTCCGAGCCCAGCCGGGCGAAGGCGAAGGTGCCGGTGTCGTCGCGCAGCCCCAGGTAGAAGGCGCTGACTGCCTTGCCGTCGATACTGACGGCGGTCTGATAGCCGCCGAGTTGAGCGAGGTTGACCCATACACCCACGGAGAACGCCTTGGAGGTGTCGAGGGCGGGCCCGGACGCCGTGGCGTCACCGCCCGCCGTGAGGCTCAGGCTGTGGGCACCGACCTTGCCGGTGCCCCAGCCCGCCGCGCCCTGGAGCGTCGCGGTGTGACCGTTGCCGGAGGACTCGGCGGCGGAGGTGCCGGAGCCCTCGTCAAAGGTCCAGTGGGCGGCTGCGGCGGGGAGCTCCGCGGCAGTGGCGCCTGCGGTCGTGCCGGTGAGTTCGGCGGCCCCGGCGGGAGCGGCGGCGAACGTCGCCGCGAGGGGGGCGGCGCCCAGGACGGTGAGGACGGTTCTGCGGGGCACTCCGGCTTCTGAAGGCATGCGGCCCATTCCTTCGTTCGATATATCGTATGGCGGTCGACACTTCGAGCAGCAGGGATCTTAGGGTCTCGGCGAGCCCCGTCAACACCCCTTGTACGGCAATGCGTTGTCAGACCCCGTCGGCCCCGCGGCCCTCAAAAGCCAACGGCGTTCGAGGTCTTGCGCCACCCTCGCTGACCCGCGACACTCCTCACACCAACAGATTCGCACATAATTCAAACCCCTGAAGCCATGAGTTCTGGTGCAAGTGGTTGGTATTCGGGGGGCGATCAGCTTGCTGGAGGACCAGATGAAGGCTCATGGCCCGGGTCACCGGGCAGCCAGACGTCGCTTGTCGGTCGCTGCGACCCTCGCCCTGGTGTGCGGAGTCGGCGTCGGCGCGCAGCCCGCGGCGGGCGCCGTCCCGGCGTCCTCCGCCGCGTCCGTCGCGGCCTCGACCGCGGCACACTCGGTGACGTACGACGGCTACTCGTTCATGATCGACGGGAAGCGGACGTACCTGTGGTCGGGAGAGCTCCACTACTTCCGGCTGCCCAGCCAGGCCCTATGGCTCGACACACTGCAGAAGATGAAGGCGGCGGGCTTCAACGCGGTGTCGCTCTACTTCGACTGGGGATACCACTCCCCCGCGCCCGGCGTCTACGACTTCACCGGCGTCCGCGACGTGGACAAGCTCCTCGACATGGCCAACGACCTGGGTATCTATGTCATCGCCCGACCGGGTCCGTACATCAACGCCGAGGTCGACGGGGGCGGCTTCCCCGGCTGGCTGTCCACCAAGGCCGGCAACACCCGCACCTCCGATCCCGAGTACCTGAAGTACAGCGACGAGTGGCAGTCGCAGATCGACCGCATCATCAAGCGCCACCAGCTCACCGACGGCACCGGATCGGTCGTCGAGTACCAGGTGGAGAACGAGTACTACCACGGCTCGGCGGCCGGCCGTACCTACATGAAGCACCTGGAGGACAAGGCTAAGGCCGACGGCATCACCGTGCCGCTGGTCGGCAACAACAACGGCACTTTCAACTCCGGGGACGCCGCCCTGGACGTGGACGGCGCCGACTCCTATCCGCAGGGCTTCAACTGCTCGAATCCCACCAAGTGGAACGGCGTCCCCGACATCAGCTACGACCACGTGGCCGGAAAGCCGCTGGCAACCGCCGAGTTCCAGGGCGGCGCCTTCGACCCGTGGGGCGGCCCCGGCTACGACAAGTGCGCCCAGCTCATCAACGACCGGTTCGCCGACGTGTTCTACAAGCAGAACATCGCGGTCGGCGCGACCTCGCAGAGCTTCTACATGACCTACGGCGGCACCAACTGGGGCTGGCTGGGCATGCCGGAGAACTACACCTCCTACGACTACGGCGCCGCCATCCGCGAGACCCGCCAACTCGACCCCAAGTACGACCAGGACAAGCTGATCGGCTACTTCACCCACGCCGTCACCCCCCTGACCAAGACCGACGCGCTACCCGCCACACCCACCGACAACCCGAAGATCGTCGACACCGCGCGCGCCAACCCCGACACCGGAACGCAGTTCCACGTCCTGCGGCACGCCGACTCCACCGCCGCCAGCAGCGACAGCGCTCATGTGACGATCGACCTCGGCGCCCACCCCGGATACACCTACGACGACCCGGACCCGGCTCTCACCTACACCGGAGGCTGGTCGCACGTCGGCGCGGAGCAGAACTACACCGGCGGCGACTACCAGCACACCGAGTCGTTCTCGAACACGGCAGGCGACACCGTGTCCGTGCCGTTCACCGGCAGCGGCGTGAAGTGGATCAGCAACCTCGACACCAACCACGGCATCGCCGACGTCTACCTCGACGGCACCAAGGTCAAGACGGTCGACAGCTACGGCGCCTCCAAGCAGAACCAGTACGTGGCATACCGGGCGAGCGGCCTCGCCAAGGGGCCGCACACCCTGAAGATCGTGGTCACCGGCACCAAGGACGCCGCCGCCTCCGGCACTTTCGTGACGGTCGACGCCGTCGACGTGACCACCGGCTCCGCCTCCACGGCGCCCGTCTACACCGTCCCGCAGCAGCCCGGCACCGCTCTCACCCTGGACGGCCGCGAGTCCTCGATCGTCGTCGCGAACTACGACCTGGGCGGCAACCACCTCCAGTACTCCACCTCGCAGATCATGACCAACGCCACGATCGCCGGACGCGATGTCGCGGTGCTCTACGGCGACCACGGCTCGGACGGCGAAACGGTCCTTCACTACGCGTCCAGGCCGACGGTGACCTCCACAGGCGGCACCGTCGACTCCACCTGGGACCCGGCCACCGGCGACCTGCGGCTGAACTACCGGCACACCGGCCTGATCCGGGTCACCGTCACCGCGGGCTCCCACCCGCTGCTCCTGCTGCTCGCCGACACCGCGACCGCCAAGACCTTCTGGCGGCAGGACACCGCGGCCGGCCCGGTACTGGTCCGCGGCACCCACCTGCTGCGCGGAGCGCAATCCAGCGGTACGATCCTGCGCCTGACCGGCGACACCGGCAAGGACGGTTCGATCGAGGTCTTCGCCGACACCAACTCCCTTACCTGGAACGGCGAGCCGGTCCACACCACGGCCTCGGCGAGCGGCAGTCTCACCGGCAGCGTACCCACCGCCGCCCCCGTCACCCTGCCGGCCCTGACCGGCTGGAAGCACATGCAGGAATCCCCCGAGGCACAGCGGAACTTCGACGACTCCACCTGGCAGGTGGCCGACAGGACCGCCACCCACAGCACCACACAACCAGGCAGCCTCCCCGTGCTGTTCGCCGACGACTACGGCTTCCACACCGGCAGCACCTGGTACCGCGGCAGGTTCACCGGCACCGGCAAGGAGACCGGCATCACCCTGGCCACACAGAGCGGCGGCCGGGCCGCAGCCTCCTCGGTCTGGCTCAACGGCACCTTCCTCGGCAGCTCCACCGCCGACGGCCAGAAGACCTACGACTTCCCTGCCGGAGCGGTCAGGACCGGCGGCGACAACGTGATATCCGTGCTGACGGTCAACATGGGCCACGAGGAGGACTACGACGAGTCCAACGGCAACAAGGCCGCCCGCGGCCTGACCGGCGCCCTCCTGGACGGCAACCCGCTGAACACGGTCACCTGGCGGCTGCAGGGCGTCCGTGGCGGCGAAACCCCCGTCGACACCGTACGCGGCCCACTGGCCACCGGCGGCCTGTACGGCGAACGGGCCGGCTGGATGCTGCCCGGCTTCCCCACCGGCAGCTGGACCCCGACCGCCCTCCCCGCCACCGACACCACCCCGGGCGTCTCCTGGTACACCACCGACGCCGCCCTCGACCTGCCCAAGGGACAGGACACCTCGCTCGGCCTGACCATCACCGACGACCCGTCGCGCAAGTACCGCGCCGAGATCTACGTCAACGGCTGGGACATGGGCAACTACGTCAACTACCTCGGCCCGCAGCACAGTTTCCCCGTCCCCGACGGCATCCTGAACCCGAACGGGAACAACCGGATAGCCATCGCCGTATGGAACCTGGACGGCTCCACCGGCGGCCTCGGCAAGGTCACGCTGACCGACTACGGAAGCTACGCGTCCTCGCTGAGGGTCCCGCAGAACGACAGCCCTCGCTACGACCGGACGCGGTACGCCATGCCTGCCGCGCCAGGCGCGCGCCTCACCCTGAACGCGCCCGGGTCGGCCGGCGCCGGACAGCACCTCACCGCCACCGCGACCTTCCACGTACCTGCCGATGCACCCACGGCCTCCGGCGTGACGGCGCACCTCACCGCACCCAACGGCTGGACGGTCTCCCCGAAGCCCACGCCCACCGCTGCCCGGCGGATCGCCCCCGGCACCTCCGTGACCTTCAGCTGGGAGGTCACCACACCCGCCGGCATGGCGAAGACCAACGCGCTGAAAGCCGCCGCCACGTTCGTCCAGCGCCACCGGTCCGCCACCGCCGCCGACGAACGGATCGTCGCCACCGTCCCACCCCCGCCGCCCGCCGGGACCGACCAGATCAGCGACCTGCCGTTCCTGTCGGCCACCAATGGCTGGGGCCCGGTCGAGCGCGACCAGAGCGTCGGCGGCACCGCGGCGAACGACGGCACACCGCTCAAACTCGGCGGCACCGTCTACGCCAAGGGCCTGGGCACCAACTCCCCCAGCGACGTCCTGGTCTACCTCGCCGGACGGTGCAGCAGGTTCACCGCGACCGTGGGCGTCGACAACGGTGACCCCGGCACCATCACTTTCACCGTCCTCCTCGACGGCAAGGTGCTCACCACCACCCCTGTCCTCGACGGCAAGTCGGCGCCCCTCGCCCTCGACGTCCCTGTCACCGGCGGGCAGGTCCTCGACCTGTCCGTGGGGGACGGCGGCGACGGCAACGGCAACGACCACGGCGACTGGGCGAACCCGGTGCTGACCTGCGGATGACCCCGGGATGAAGTGGTGCGCCGGGTGCCGGCCAACCGGCGCACCACCGTGCCGCAGCCCCTACCGCCGCCACGCCCACCTGGTCGGCAAGGCCGCGCTCCGGCGCGCCGGCTCGCCAGAGGCCCAGCTGGTCAGGAGGCGGCACAGCGGGAGCGCGGACTGTTCATCGACGAGGACGCCGCCGACGGCTTCACCCGGTTCCTGGACATCGTCACCGCCGGTCCCCGGCTCGGCGACACCGTCGGTGTACAGGACTCCCGCTTCCGCGGAGTTCGCCGCACGTCCACGTCGCACGACTGCCGGGCCGGTGTCTGCGTGGTCAACTGCACTCCTACCGGATCTCGCCCTGCCCGTCCGGGTTCCCTTTCAAGTGCCGCCGGTGACCGGAGCCTCAGCCGCCGGCCGGGACGGCCGCTGAAGGGATCACTGGAAGGCGATCGACGCGACCGCTTTCACGCTCCGGACCGGAACGCGGTGGGCGCACCTGCGGGAGAGGTACGGAAGCTGGCGGAGCGTCTGCAACCGGCTGCGGACATGGGCCAGGAGAAAGCACAGTCGCTGACGGCACCAGCTGCCCCTCGCACACGTACGGCGTAGCCGTGGTTCATGGCGAAAGCCACATCCGACAATGGGCCGGACAAAAGCCATAGAAAGGGTCGGTGTTCTCGGTACGGTCCTGATCCAGTCGTCGGCCACGACAACGGCAATCGCTGTCACCGCCGTAGCGTCGGGTGCGTTGCCGATCCGGGGCGCGATCCCCATCATTCGGGGCGCGAACGTCGGCACCACCGTGACGACGGGTTTGGTCGCACTGACCTTCATCGGCGACCGCACAGAGTTCCGCAGGACGCTGGGCGCCTCGACCGTCCATGACTTCTACGACTGGCTCGCGCTGCTGGTCTTCTTCCCCGTGGAGCTGATCCGGCATCCGCTGGAACACATCAGCAGGACGCTGACCAACGCGCCGTACGGCACGGACTGACTGCCGAACCCGGCCCACTTCAGCCAAGGCATGGGAGTAGCCGTCGTCACCCAGTCCTCGACCATCGTCACGTCCGTGCTGGTCCCTTCGCCGGAGCAGGCATCCTGACACCGGCGCAGGTGTATCCCGTCGTCGGCTCCAACCTCGCCACATCACGGTGCACTTCGCGGCGTTCGCAGGTGTCGGACAGGACGCGCAGATCGGCCCGCAGGCAGCCTTCGTGCATCTGATCTGCAACCTCTTCGCGACCGTCGTGATCTACGTGAATCCGCTCCTGCGCCCCGTGCCGCTGCTCTGCGCCCAGAACCTCGCCCGCATCGCCTCTGCACACCGATGGGTCCTCGCCATCTGCCTCGGCACCGCCTTCATCTCGGAGAACTACTGAGAAGACGAGACCGCAGTGCGCCTGCCGGTCGAGTACTTCCGGGTCGCCCGCTGGGCGTCCGCCTCGTCGGTGACGACCGTGCGGATCTCCCCGTCCGCGAGGACCGCCAGGATGCGTCCGGCGGGAGCCTGGGCATCGAGCGGGAGGCAGGCGGCGCCGGCCCGCGCGATGCCCAGCATGGCGACGCTCGCTCAGACGAGGTGGCGTCCGCCGTCCACCATGAGCACCGCGCCCGTGGTGTAAGCGGCGTGGGCCACGGTGTAGACCGCCTCGGCGACGTCCTGGGGCGTGCCGACCCGGCGCTGCGGGGTGTTGGCGGTGATCCAGTCCCGCGAGCCCTCCCAGACCTCCTGGGCTTCGTCGTACCAGGGGGTGTCGACCAGGCCTGGCGCCACCGCGTTGACCCGGATGCCGGGGCCGAGGGTGGCGGCGAGCAGCCGGGTCATGTGGTCGACGGCGGCCTTGCTCACGGCATAGGGGATGGAACTGCCCATGGCTCGCGTGCCGGAGACCGACGAGATGTTGACGATCGAACCGGACCCGCTCGCCTTCAGGTGCGGGAGCGCTGCGGTGATCATCTGCCAGGTGCCGATGACGTTGACGTCGAAGATGTCGCGCCAGGCTGCGGCGTCGGCGGCCTCCAGATCACCGAGCGGGATGAACCGGGTACGGCCGGCGTTGTTGACCAGGATGTCGAGACGGCCAAACCGTTCGATCGCGGTGTCGACCAGTCCCGCGGCATCGGCCGGGTCGGAGATGTCGCCCTGGACGTAGACGGCGTCCGGAAGCGCGGCGGCGAGTTCCTCTCCGGCCTTCACCGAGGAGGCGGAGTTGACCACCACCCGCAGCCCGGCCGCCGCCATCCGACGTGCGACGGCCGCGCCGATACCCGTGGACGAACCGGTTATGAGGGCGACGCGTTCTTCACTCACACATACCTCCGCTCAACTGCCTTCACCAGAGGGGCCTTTACTCCGCGGCCGTCTTCCCGCGGTGCGCATGAGGGCACCTTGACGATCCGTGGAGCATTCCCCAGGGTAACAGCAAATGGAATTCCAATTCCATATTACGGAATACCGGAGGGCGAGGGCCTCTCTCCCGTATCGCGACGCCGCCGGACCCACCGCCGGGACCGCCGGCCCACTCATGGGCGGCACGCTCAACACCGCCTGCACCTCTGTGGCCATCCCGTGGCTCATGTTCGGCGCGGGCGGGTTCGCGCTCTACGCGCCCCCCGGCTGCACCGGGTCGCGGCCGGGCACGGCATGGTCACCGCCGTCGACTGCGTCCGCGCCCGGCACGGATCCCACGCCCTGGCCGCAGCCGCGCGCTCACCGGCACCCTCGCCACCATGCCGTACCTGGCGCTCCAGGTCATCGGCATGGGCATGGGCTCGCAATCGGGCGCACGGCCCGACGTCGGCCTGGACACCGTGCTGAGGACGGCCCGCGCCGAAGGTCTGTCCGACCCGGTGGAGATCGTGCCTCCTGCGGACTCCTCCTCCGCCTACGTCGTACGGCAGCTCCAGCACAGCCGGCCGGAGAAGCAGGACTCGATCGCCGTCGACCCGGCCACCGGAAAGGTCACCGACGTGTCGCGCTTCTCCGACTACCCGCTGTCGGCCAAACTGACCCGCTGGGGCATCGACGCCCACACCGGCACCCTGTTCGGCCTGACCAACCAGATCGCTCCGGCCGGCCTCGCCCTGGCCTTGATCCTCCTCATCCTCTGGGGCTACCGCATGCGGTGGCAGCGCGGCCGCGGCTCCGCCCTCGGCTACTGCCCCCCCCCTGCTCGGCATCCCCTCACCGCCTTCCTGGCCGTGGACATCCTCGTCGGCGCGGCTCGCGAGCACTACGCAGGCATCGACGTTGCGCAGCTGACTCAAAAGCCTTCGGTGCCTGACGTCCGAGCAGCCGCCCCCGCCGAACGGAACAACCCACTCATACCTGTGTGTTCGTGAGTCCAGCCTCGCACCTGGCCGGGAAACACCGTGCCCGGAGGGCAAGTTCCAGCCGGGCGTGCTCCGGAAGGCGCACATCAGTGGGCCGGGATCATGCCCGTGCGCCATGGGTGTCTACGCGTGGCACACGCCCTGATCGACCATCCGGGTGTGGCGTGCGACCACCGGGCGCGCGCTCTTGGCCAGGGATTTCACGAGCGGACTGGTGCCGGTTGCGATCTCCTTGTCGATGAGCGCAAGGGTCTGCACATGGGCGGGGTACTGGGCTTTGAGCCACGCGGGATCGTACGCGGGTGTCCCGGCAAGGGATTTGAGCGCGGCGGTCTGCCGTAGTTGCGCTGCCGTCTGCCCCGAGGGCAGTGCCACCCCGAGTTTTGCCGCGGTCTTGACGACACCGGTATCAAGTGCACGGTGATCGCGGACGAAGTCGGCGCCGACCCGCTTGACACAGTCGGTGGTCGCGGCGCTCTGCGCTTGCTGACCGGTCGCGATCTCCCACAGATTGCCCTGGTGAGCCGCGATCAGAAGCTGGCTGTCCAAGGGCGAGACCGCCGACGGCGAGGACGACGAAGCGAGGGCCGGGAGCGACGTGGCACCCATAGCGCACAGGGTGACGGCGCACACGACGACGGAACGGGTACGGGATCGAGTCGCGTACATGAGCCCTCCACAGGTCGCACGTGCAAGCCCTGACGAAAACCCATCCTCATCACTCGAAGGGTGAAAAACCGCACCTTGCCATGGTTCACCCCGTTGAGTTGCTCGGCAACCGAAGGCCCCGGTACCTGTTGCTCCAGTACGTTCCGGGCGCGGGCGGCCTACTTGTCGCCCTGCTCGGCCTCGCGTGCCAGGGCAGGGCGGTCGGCGGAGGCGGTGGCGAATTCCTGGGCGACGAAGAAGCCGGTGGCGGCCTGACAGGTGTTGCCGTCGTGGCTGGAGTCCGGCGCACAGGACGTGGCCTGCGCCGCGGTGATGAGCGGCGCTCCGGGACACACCCCGGGTCTGGTCGCCCTCGCCGCCGGCCTGCGCTTCCTGCCGCTCACCGTGCTCTTCCGCCAGCCACGGTTCCACCTGGCCGGCGCTCTGCGGGTCGCGGTCGGGGCGGCGGGTTGCGCCGTCGGTCTCACCACAGGGTCGGCCGACACCACCCGGATGATCGTCGACAGCGGTGCCTCGGCCGTCCTGCGGCGCGCGGCACCCGGCCGCCGCACCGTGAGGATCTGCCCGGGAGTGACCGCCGGGATGCTCTGGTCGGCGCGTCCCGGGCAAACCCTTCTTCTCAGACGTTGACCCCGAAGTCGGCCGCGATCCCGCGCAGGCCCGAGGCATAGCCCTGGCCGACCGCACGGAACTTCCATTCACCGCCGTGCCGGTACAGCTCGCCGAAGACCATCGCGGTCTCGGTCGAGGCGTCCTCGGACAGGTCGTAGCGGGCGATCTCCTGGCCGCCCGCCTGGTTGACCACCCGGATGTAGGCGTTTCCCACCTGGCCGAAGCTCTGCCCGCGCGCGTCCGCCTCGTGGATGGAGACCGGGAAGACGATCCTGTCCACGTCGACGGGTACGACGGCGAGGTTGACCTTGATCACCTCGTCGTCGCCCTCGCCCTCACCGGTGAGGTTGTCGCCGGTGTGCTCGACCGAGCCGTCCGGGCTGCGGAGGTTGTTGTAGAACACGAAGTGCTGGTCGGAGACCACTTTGCCGGACGCGTTCAGCAGCAGCGCGGACGCGTCCAGGTCGTAGTCCGCGCCCGTGGTGGTGCGTACGTCCCACCCCAGACCGATCTCCACCGCGGTCAGGCCAGGCGCTTCCTTGCTCAGTGACACGTTGCCGCCCTTGGCGAGGGAAACACCCACGACTCGTCCTCTCAGCTGTGAACTGCCCTTACGGTCACCGGGTTCAACGCGGAGCCTACCGCCACAGTTCCAATGATTGCGCAACCTATAAAGTGTCATCGGGACCCGCATCGGGCGGGTCGACCGGCGAAGGCGAGGACATCCGATGTTCCCGAACATCAGCTTCATGGATCTCCTGACGCTTGCGCTCCTCGGGGTGTTGCTCTTCGGCCCGGACAAGCTGCCCGAGGTCATCCAGAACGTGGCCGGGTTCGTGCGCAAGGTGAGGGCGTTCTCCGAGAGCGCCAAGCAGGAGGTCCGCTCCGAGCTGGGCCCGGAGTTCAAGGACTTCGAGTTCGAGGACCTTCACCCCAGGACGTTCGTCCGCAAGCACGTACTTGACGGCGAAGACCTCGGGATCGACGAGATCCGTCGCGCACTGGATCCGAGGGCGGAGCTCTCGGAAGTCACCGACGTGGTGCTCGGTGTGGCGAACGGCAGCCAGAACTCGGCCCCGACGGAGAGCCGAACGTCCCTGTCGAAGGAGGCGGTCGCCGACGCGGACACGCAGGAGGCCTTCGACCCTGACGCGACGTGAGCCGTCCAGCGGCGCGCACGTCGGGCAGCGTGCGTCTACCGCCGCGAGCCGGCCGCGGGTGACTCAGTGCGCCCTGTGCCCATCGGTGGCCGACCGCCCCGTAATGGTGTCATCGGGAACAGCCCGGAGAACCCGTTCGGCGGGGGCAGTCGCGTCGGGGGGCGTCGCCTCGGCCGAAGCGATGATGCGCTGCGCCCCGCTCTCGCCCTCGGTCGCCCCGCCCTCACCCTCTGTTGCCTCGGCCTCGCGCTTCCGGGTGCGTATCGACCTGCCCAGCGCTCGGGCCGTATCCGGCAGCCCCTTGGAACCGAGCAGCAAGATGATCACGATCGCCACGATCAGCAGCTGCCAGGGTTCCAGTCCGTTACCGAGCATCCGGCCCACCCCCATCCCATCGCCGAGGAGCTTCTCCGGGCGGCGGCGCAGAACAGGCGGGCCGGCGCACCCTCTGCCATAATTGCCACATTGCGCAACTGTACAACCATTGGGTAGAGCCAGTCGTCCCCTTTGTATGACGCGGACGGACGGGGGCGCCCAGATGACCACCACAAGGGACGGCAGCACAGCGCGGGGCCGCAAGCGCAGCCCGTGGCGAATAATGCTGCTCATCGCGCTGGTCGTCGTGATGCTCGGCGTGGTGGGCCTCGGCTGGATCTACCTGAAACTGAACAGCAGCATCCGCACCTTCGACGCGGGCGGTCTCTCCAGACACCGCCCCACGGCAGGTCCGTCCCAGAGCGAGAACGTCCTGGTCATCGGATCCGACGCGCGCAACGACGGCAACAGTTCACTGGGCGGCGGCGACACGAACGACATCGGCCGTTCCGACACCGCGTTCCTCCTGCACATCTACGCCGACCACCAGCACGCCCTCGCCGTCTCCATCCCCCGCGACACCCTGGTCACCATCCCGCCGTGCAGACTTCCCGACGGCTCCTGGACGAAGACACAGACCGACGCCATGTTCAACTCGGCGTTCTCCGTCGGACAGACGGACAAGGGCAATCCGGCCTGCACCCAGAACACCGTCGAACAGCTCACCGGCCTGCGCGTCGACCACACCGTGGTCGTGGACTTCAAGGGCTTCGCGGCGCTGACCGGCGTGGTCGGCGGGGTGCAGGTCTGCCTGCCGCAGGACGTCTACGAGAAGGACCTCGACCCCAACCGCGCCACCCGGGGCAGCCTGCTCTTCAAGAAGGGCGAGCAGACGGTGTCCGGTCAACGGGCCCTGGACTACGTCCGCATACGGCACGGTCTCGGTGACGGCTCCGACATAGGGCGGATCAAACGGCAGCAGGCCTTCCTCTCCAGCCTCATCAAGAAGGTCAAGAGCGAGGGGATCACTCCCACCAACCTGCTGCCGCTGGCCGACGCCGCCACGAAGTCGCTCATGGTCGACCCCGGACTGGGCACGGCGAACAAGCTGATCTCCTTCGCCATGTCACTGAACGACATCGACCTGCACAACACCAAGTTCGTCACCCTCCCCTGGCGGTACGCCGGCGAACGTGTCGCCGTCGTCGAGCCGGATGCCTCCCACCTGTGGGCGGCGCTCAAGGCGGACCGCACCATCGACGGCACGAACGCCAGCGGCAAGGAGCACAACCAGGGCGGTCCGTCCGCATCGCCCAACCCCACCCAGAGCGTCTCGGGCGCCGGTATCAACGTCGCCGTCTACGACGGCACCACCCAGCGCGGACTCACTTCCAAGGCCGTCTCGGCACTCACGGAACACGGGTTCACCGTCACGGGCACCGCCCGGGCGACCAGTCAGGACGACACCACCACCGTCATCGAGTACGGCGCCGGACTGAAGCCACAGGCCGAGAAGGTGGCCCAGCTCTTCCCCGGCGCCCGGCTCGACTTCATCGGCGGACCGGGCATCAACGTGGTCCTGGGCAGCTCCTACGCCTCGGATGGTTCCTCCGGCTCGGCGACCCCGACCGCCGTGCCCAGCTCGGTGACGGGCGACGCGCGCTCGGCGGACGACGACCCCTGCTCCGACCTCACGTACGGATCAGGTGGCTGACCATGCTGCATCGTCACCCGAGGGCGAACTGGGCCAGGCTGCCGAGGCCGGCGACGGAGCAGGAGATCGCCGAGCAGCGGGCCGCGCAGGCCCGTTCCCTGGGATCCGAGCAAAGGCGGCGAGCAGCGCGGCGCCGCCCACCACCGGCATGGCCGGCAGGAACGCGAAGCGCGCGGAGTCCTCATGCCCCAGGCCCTTGAAGACGCCCGCGCCGATGGTGGAGCCGGAGCAGCTGATGCCGGGGAAGAGGGCGAGGATCTGGGCCGCGCCGATCGCCAACGCGTGCCGTGTGGTCATGCGGGGTGATCCGCTGGTCCCGACAACTCGTCGACGCTCAGGTGCGCTTCCTCCGCCGTGGAGGAGGCACCGGCGCGCCTGCGTCCCGTGCCGCCGCGCTTCAGCTGCTCGGTGACGAAGAGGACGATGCCGTTGAGGCCAGGAAGATCGCGGTCGGAACGGGTTTGCCGAGCGTGGTGCGGAACACCTGGTCCAGGACCACACCGGCCACGGCGACCGGAATGCCGGCGGTGACGATCAGCCAGGCGAGCCGCTGGTCCACCGTCCCGATCCGCCGTGAGCTGATCGACGTGCCCAGCCCGCGCACGGAGACGCCCAGGTCGTGCTTCCGGTGTCCGCCCAGCAGAGCGGGGATCAGGATGCTGCTGTGCCCCAGGCTGGAGACGGGGAACAACTCGGTGACCCCTTGGAGCAGGCCTACGCCCACGGCTTCCGGATACGTCAGAACACACACTGACTGGCCTTTGACTCGAAGTACATGCGAGGCCGGCGCCGCAGGCACTGCTCACAGCAGCTCTGGCAGGCCGTAGCCACTACGCACGGGAAAGGCCAACATCAGGAACCGCCATCTCGGGCCTCTCTCCGAGTCCGGGCGGGCCTAGGCGCTGGTTCCGTGCAACTTCCGGACCGGCGCGGGCGATTCCCCGGCGCGCTGGGCGAGCTGTCCGACCATCAACTGGACGACGAGTACGACGCCGGGGTCGTCGATGTGGTAGATCTGCCGCCGGCCCTCGCGTCGGGAGCGGACGAGACCCGCGAGCTTCAGTTTCGACAGGTGCTGGCTCACGGCGGGCAGCGCACCGCCCACTCGGTCGGCGAGCCGGCTCACGTCGCTCTCTCCCAGGGACAGCGCCCACATGAGGTACAGCCTCGGCGTCGAGGCCAGCAGCCCGAAAGTGGCGGCTGCCTCCGCGAGCACCTCGACGGGCAGATCCTCGAAGCCGTCGACGATCTGCGCCACTGTCCTCACCCGTCCGTCTCGTCACAGTCACCGCACACGCGCGCACCCAGTGTAGGCGCCCATTGGCCGACCGAACCCTTGCGGCAGCAGGCGGAGCGGGGTCAGTCCTCGTCATAGTGGTTGACGGGACGAGGTCACCTGCGACACGCCAAGGTCTTGGCCAAGGTCTTGGCCGGGGTCGAAGGAGCACGTCGTGGATACGACGCCCGGGCGGGCGCGCCGTCACAGGGGGCTGTCTGGCAGTGATCACCGCACTCACGAAAGCGACCTACTGCACCCATTGATTGCTATATTGCGCAAATGGTGAACTTCCGGCCGGGATGAGCAATACCCTCCGCACACGACTCTTCCAAGTAACCGGTCCAGGAGGGCTCTCGCATGCCCATCAGCCACCAGGAGCCGACTCGGCGGAAGCCCGGCGAACGTGTAACCGTGCCTCCGCCGTCGCACCGCAGGCGCCCACGGAGCGGCGTACACAGGGGCAGGCGCGGCCAGCTTCGGAGACTGGCGGTGATCGGCTTCTCCCTGCTGGCCCTGACCACAGCGGGGTTCGGCTGGATCTACCTGACCCTGACCGGGAACATCGGCACCTTCGACGGTGCGGGCCTCTCCAGCAACCGCCCCAGAGCGACGGGCAGAGGGGAGAACGTCCTCGTCATCGGCTCCGACGGCCGTGTCGGCGGCAACAACGCGCTGGGCGGCGGAAGCAGGAACGACATCGGCCGCTCCGACACCGCGTTCCTCCTGCACGTCTACGCCAACCACCGGAACGCCCTCGCGGTGTCGATCCCGCGTGATGCGCTCGTCACGATCCCGCCCTGCCGACTCCCGGACGGATCCTGGACGCAAGCCCGCACCAACGCCATGTTCAACGCGGCCTATTCGATCGGCCAGACCGTCAGGGGCAACCCCGCCTGCACCCAGAACACCGTCGAACAGCTCACCGGCCTGCGCGTCGACCACACGGTCGTCGTCGATTTCAAGGGCTTCGCGCAGATGACCGAGGCGGTCGGCGGGGTGCCCGTGTGCGTACCGCAGGACGTCTACCAGAAGGACCTCAGCCCGGGTCGGCACACCCGTGGCCGCCTCCTCCTGCACAAGGGCGAACAGACCCTTTCCGGGAAGCAAGCCCTGGACTACGTGCGGATCCGACACGGCATCGGGGACGGCTCCGACATCGGACGCATCAAACGGCAGCAGGCGTTCGTCGCCGGCCTGGTCAAGAAGGTGAAGAGCGTCGGGCTCACTCCCGCCAACCTGCTGCCTTTGGCCGAGGCCGCCACCAAGTCGCTGATCGTCGACTCCGGTCTGGGAACGGCGGACAAGCTGATCTCCTTCACCATGTCGCTGAAAGACATCGACCTTCACCACACCAAGTTCGTCACCGTCCCCTGGCGCTACCACAGCGACCGTGTCGCTCTTGTCCATCCGGACGCCGACGAGTTGTGGGCAGCACTGAAGGCCGACCGCCCCATCGGCGCCGAGAAGGCCGGTCTCACCGGAGCCGAGGGTCGAGCAGCCACCGAGGCGCCGAGCACTGGGCCCACAGTCTCGGGGCACGGGATCACCCTGGCGGTCCACAACGCCACCCGCACCGGCGGACTCGCTGCCACCGCGGCGCGGATGCTGACCCGCCACGGCTTCACCGTCGCCGGCACCGGCAGCGTCACCCGCCGGGATCAGACCGCCACACTCATCCGGTACACCTCGCCCCTCAGGTTCCAGGCCGAGCAGGTCGCCCTGCTCTTCCCCGGAGCACAGCTCCAGCCCGTCACCGGGCGAGGCATCACCGTGGTCCTGGGAAAGGACTACGCCTCCTCCGCCTTCCCTGCCGCACCCCCACACACACCGGTGACCCCGGACACCCGCTCCGCCGATGACGCCCCCTGCTCCGACCTTTCGTACGGATGAGCGAGAGAAGCCGAACGGCACGAGAGGGTGACGGCCAGGCATCCGAGCCGAACCTCACGTCCAGGGCATGGACGAGGCGGAACCCTCGACGCCGCGCCGCACGTTGCCCCAGTGATCGGGCCAAGAGCCGTAGCGACCGACCGCCACGACGACAGAACGTGACCATGCACCTACACAGGGGCCTGCCGCCTGTGAATCGAGACCGGGCGGATGAGCAGCGGCACTTTGTTTGCTAGATTGCGCAACCACGCAATTGAAGTGCCGCCCCACTTCACCCGACGGACCGGCCGCAGAGCACTGGCCACCACCTGAGGGTCTACTGGGCTGATCATTCGTGGGAGTGGTAGATGAGTGACCTGCGGGACGGCTCTGCCGGCCGAGCCACACGCCGACGAACCGCCCAGGTGCCCCGCCAGCGCACGGACCAGCCTGCCGACGGGCGTGCACCAGGTGGCCGGGCGGCGGCACGGGCCGCGTCCCGGTCCTCCGGCCGTGGGAACTCGCGGCGCCGCGTCCGGCCGACGAGCCGGGGCAGGCGGGCACTGCGGATCGCCGGGGCGTGCGTGGCCTTCCTGGTCCTGGTGACGGCCGGCGCGGGATGGTGGTTCTACGAGCACCTGAACGGCAACATCAACAGCATCGCGCTCGACGGGAAGGGCGGCAGCGAGAAGGCCGACGCCTTCGGCCGCACCCCCATCAACCTCCTGGTGATCGGCTCGGACGGGCGCACCAGCGCGGCCGACTGCAAGCTGGGCGGCGGCTGTTCGCAGACCGGTGTGCAGTCCGGCAACGGGAACGCGGACGTGGAGATGGTCGTGCACATAGCTGCCGACCGCTCCAACGCCACCGTGATGAGCGTCCCCCGCGACACCATGGCCAACGTCCCGGCCTGCTCCGACCCCGCGTCGAAGCAGTCCACGCCCGGCTACTACGGACAGATCAACAGTGCCCTCTCGTACGGACCGGCCTGCCAGGTGGCCACCATCCACCAGCTCACCGGCATCCCGATCGATCACTTCGTCAAACTCGACTTCTCCGGCGTGGTCAGCATGTCCGACGCGGTGGGCGGCGTGGACGTGTGCGTCAGCGACAACGTCTACGACACCTACTCGCACCTGAAACTGTCCAAGGGCACCCACACCCTCAAGGGCGTCGGGGCCCTGGAGTTCGTCCGCTCCCGGCACGGCTTCGGCGACGGCAGCGACCTCGGCCGCACCGTCTCCCAGCACCTCTTCCTCGGCGCGATGATCCGCAAGTTCAAGAGCGCCGGCACGCTGACCGACCCCACCAAGGTCTACGACCTCGCCGACGCGGCCACCAAGGCGCTCACCGTCGACGACGGCCTCGGCAGCATCAGCAAACTGGTCGGCCTCGCCTCCGACCTGAACAAGGTCCCCTCCCACCGGATCACCTTCACCACCATGCAGACCGCCCCGGACCCCAACAACAAGGACCGCGTCGTACCGGGCGCCGGAGCGAAGTCGCTGTTCGCGAGCATCGCCAACGACCAGTCGCTGACCACCGATTCGGGTAAGAAATCCGCAGCGGCCTCCGCCACTGCCACCGCCCAAACCGTTGATCCCTCCCGGATCACCGTGACCGTCGAGAACGGCACCACCGTCAGCGGTCGAGCCTCCCAGGTGGCCACCGCTCTGACCGGCAAGGCCTTCAGTCAGGGCACCACCACGGCCAACGCTCCCACCAGCGCAGCCACCACCACTCTCACCTACGGCGCCGGGCAGAAACCCGAAGCCCAGGCAGTGGCCGGTGCCCTGGGCCTGCCCTCCTCGCACCTCAAGCAGGGCAACGGCAGCGGCCTGACCCTGGTCATCGGCGGCGACTGGCCCAGCGGCACCAGCTATCCCAGCACCAGCGGCAGCGGCGCCTCATCCCCCGCCCCCGCCGACACCCACGCCGCGGTCTCCGACGCCCATGCCCAGACGGCGGACCAGTCCAAGGGCTGCGCCCAGGTCAGCCCCTACAGGACGGTCTCCCTCAACGGCATCAGCATGACCCCCGCCCAGGCATACGCGGCCGCCCGCGACCAGCCCGACTCCGATTCCTGAACCACGCATCACGCCGAGTGTTCATATCGCCACCCTTAGCGAAAACATCGCCACTTGCGCAATAATGGAACTGTAGGCAGAGGTGATGGGGAGGGGCCTGGCCATGCGGGAGACGACCGCCGCGGAAGGCGTGCTCGACGAACTGGCGCAGGGATGTCCACTGCCGCCGGAGGACGAGGTGCAGGACGCCTATCAGCCCGTCGAGGTGCACGACGAGGCCGGGTGGCCGTGGCCGGGGTCCGCCACCGGATGGTGGACGGGCCCCGACGGCGTCACCGCCTGCCGGCTGCGGCTGTCTGGCGTGGCGACTGCGCGATGGGTCCTGTTCGACCCGGACCGGATCATCGCCCGGGTCCAGAGCGGCACGTAGACCGCCTGTCGGACGGCGGACCGGATCAGAGAGCGGGGTTCCCCCCTTGGTACGCGTCGCCCGCTTCCTCCAAGCACGCCAGCAGGAAGGGCATGGCACCACGCTCCAGCAGGGCCAGTTCCCGCTCGCCCCGCACCGGTGTCACCTCAGAGTCCGACCCGTCCAGTGCATCCCCCTGACCGCCCGTTCGATTGCGCGCCGCCGCGACAAGCACGGAGACGAAGTACCCGATCAAACCACCGGCGGTGACAGCTGCGGCGATCAGTCCGGCAGTGATCAGTCCGTCGCTGACGTAGAGGCGCCCCCTGAAGGCTCGCAGACCGCACCCGGTCAGGAGGAAGACGGCCGCCGAGACGGCCGCCAGGCTGGACACAAGCGCCGCCAGCACCCGGAGCAACCCTCCGCTGCCCGGCGTCCCGGCTCCCTCGGCACCACCGGCGCCCTCCTGCCCACTCCTCGCAACCGCCACTGCCCGGGCTCCGACGAAAGCGCGATATTTGACGGCCGCAGCGCCGGCGATCTCGTGGCGTGCCCGGAGCGCCGAGTACGTATCTGCTCGCGGTTGAGAACCCGACCGGACTGCTCCAGCGCGTCCAGGATTTCCGGCGAGTTCAGGGCCTTGTCCAGGACCCGCCCGAACGTCACCTCGATCTCTGCGCCAGAAGACCCAGGCCCCAGCGCCTGTTGTCCCCCGCGTGTCACAACGTCACTGTCCACAGCCTCCGCGGATCGACCACATCCACGTTCCAGTCGAAGAGTGGGCGTTTAATAGTTCCCCGATTGCGCAACTGTTAAAGGACTGGGGGCGTCCACTGCCGTTGATCTGGAGCCGCGATGCCGGAATCCCCGTCCCCCGAGCCACACAACACCCAGGGGTTTCGAGAGGCTGCCCGCCGTCGCGTGCTGCGCCTCGTGCGTCGACGCGCACCCCACGCCGTCCACAACCCGGCCTACGCCGTCGTCCGGCTCGCTGGAGAGATCACCTCCGAGAACGCCGACCGTGTAGCCGACGAGCTGCGCAATGCCCTCCGCCCGGCTGTCCGCACTCTGGAGATCGACCTCCAGCGGGTCACCTTCCTCGACAGCAACGGGGCCAGGGCCTTCCTCCCCGTGCTTCGCCCCGCGCAGCAACACGGCATCAGGTTGGTCGTCACCCATACGAGCTCCGAGGCGCGCAGCGCGTTCGACCGGCTGGGTGTGACCCATCTGCTCGACATCCACGAAGGGGCCATGCCGGACGTCGGGTGATGCCGGTGGACCTCCTGACAGCTCCTGCCAGGTTCCGGAAGCCACGGAGGGGCCGGCTTAACCGACAGAGGAATGCCGCATCGTCCGAGGACTCGGCCTGGTGACGGAGCACACCCCGGACCGGAGTACTCTCGGCGCACGCGAAGCGTAGAAGGACGCCCCAAACCTGAAAGGTCTCGGTGTATGCGATGAGCCAGCCCTACGACCTGGCCGCTCCGCTCCTGGCCGGCGGAGGACTCCGTATTGTCATCCTCGTCGTGGTGGTGGGTATCGGAACAACCGCCTGGCTGCTCTTGCGCGGTTACCGCAAGTGAAAGCCCGTCGCGGTGGAGACTGCTCACTCCGAGAGGAGCGAGCGAACGCCACGGGACCCCTGAGTCCCGGTCCCACCCGGGCCGCACATCCCGCCAGACTCCTCGCCTCCGACATCGCCGACGAACTCCACCTCGAACCCGGCAGCGACCAGAACGTCGTGAGAAACCTTCGCCGCGCCGTGGGCTCCGGCGCCGGATGCGCCGGAGCGGGAGCAGGGGTGGACCGGTACGAACTGGTCGACGCCCTCAGCACGGGCCGCCCGTCGGAGGCGTCCACCCACATTGCAATCACGCTGTTGGCGGACCCACAGCGCCTCGGACCGCTACAGGACTTCCTGCCCGGGTCGCTACCGGCCCCTCCGGCACAGCTGCCGTCGGCCGGGTCTCCTCCCGCATCGCCGGGCTGCTCACGCATGTTCACCCAGATGCGGCCGACCGGTACATCGCGACCGCCGAGGCGGTGTGGCGCACCGGCCTGGATGCCTCACTGCCCGCGGGAAGCCGAGCTGGTACGGGGGCCTTCGCGCGATGCCCGCACTGGCCGCCTCCTGGCTGGAGCTCACCGCAGCGTCCGCGGACGCCCCGCTCAAGTGTCCCGAGTTGGTCGCCCGCCCAGGCCTGGGCGCCTGGGCGGACATCGAGGTGCGCCGACACGCCGCCGATCTACTCAAGGCCAGTGGCGCCGATGTGCCAGAGGCCACGATGTTGCGCGACGCGCTGACCAACAGCGGTCTCATCGACGCCCAAGCCTGGCAGCCCGATGTCCGGGATGAGGGCCGGACGCGGCCGCCGGACGCTGTGCCGTGGCGGGCCGCTGCGAGGGCTGTGGGCACGCCTGCATTACTGGACGCGCTGACCGGCGCTGACGTCGTCATCCCGGGAGCACGAGAAGCACCTGGTGCCCGGCCTCGTACAACATCAAGGCCGGGCACTGCCTTTGAGCCCAGGACCCAAGAAATACACGCGCGGGGGGGGCACTCCGTTACGCGGCGCGGTGCCCGCGCTCGCGGGTGCCGAGTCCGTGGGTCCTCCGGTGGATGCTCTCCCCGAGCACCTACGCCCTCGGTCCCGGCGGCGAGCTGGTCAGGCGCGACCCCTTGTAGTCCACGGCTGCAACCGTGGCTGAGGCACCGGCCGCGCGCAGGTACCCGGCCCGCTCGCGTGCGGCAGCCTCTTTGAGCCGTTCGAACAACAGGACTAGCGGCGCGGCGGTGACGGTCTGCTTGGCGTGCCACAGCCCCAGGCCCGTCATGAGGCGGAACACCTTCGCGACCTCCAGAAGGCTCGGGCCGTCGTCAAGGAGCACCACCTGTACGGCGACATCCGTCAAGCCGCTCCGACCTGGAAGGAAGTCTGCGGGCGCTCGTCCATGTCGGGCTGGATCAACTCCACCTCGATGGGCGGCGCCTACAGCGGGGGCTTCTCGGGCAAGTACCGACTGCTGGACAAGGACCCGGACCGGGCGGACTCCCCCAGTTCGCCCACTGCGACGCCTCCAAGGCGACCGCAACCTGCCCCGTCCCGGAACCCTGACCGGCTGCTGACCACCGGTGGGGCACAGCACAAGACCTACGCTGCGCACCACCAGCTCCGCGTAACGAAGGAAAGCCAGAAGTGCCCGAAAGCCTTGCCTGCATCGCCGACGTCTGGAAAGGCGGTTGATCGTCGACTACTTCCGGTTCGAGGACAAGCGCACGATGCTCGTCGCCTTCGCCCTGGCCCGCTCGCAGAACCGGCCCCTGTCCACGAACGACTGCTGGAAGCCCCATGGACCGGTACAACCTGTGCTCACGTGCCTGGCGCACACCTTCAAACACGCGAGTGAGGGTGGCCCGCTTCCACCACTCGCCTCCATCGCCACCCGGTTTTTCGGCTCGAACCTGGCCAACGGCGAAACCTGTGGCTGAGCGCCCGGCTGCGCGACGACCACGGCGCACTCGACACCACCTCCCGTGATCCGGAGCCGGTGGTGTACCCGGCGGCCGGCCGGGACACGCCCTTACAAGCCCGGCGCGCTGAGAATGTGCTTTCCCGGGCGGAGATCAAGGTTTTGGGCGGGGTCCTCCAGCACCCCAGAACCCGACGCCGCACCACGCACTTGCACGCGCCGTACGCAACCACAAGAACCCGACAACATCACAAGCAGAATCATGCCCGTTCGTTGCTGACTGCTCTGTTTCAGGACCGTCCGCCCCTGACGCACCGGTTCATCGCCAGGTCTAGATCCGATCGGCGTACGGCCAGGCAGCCGTAAATCTCCATCTGCCCGGGAGCCAGTCCGGCGCCGAGCGCGGGAAGCTCGACCGGGACCGCGCCGCTGTGGATGCGAACGGTCCCGTCCCTCTCCTCGAACC
The DNA here is from genome assembly GCF_001866675.1 of Streptomyces sp. MUSC 14. Classification (NCBI taxonomy): domain Bacteria; kingdom Bacillati; phylum Actinomycetota; class Actinomycetes; order Kitasatosporales; family Streptomycetaceae; genus Streptomyces; species Streptomyces sp. MUSC 14. The sequence goes on along the minus strand of NZ_MLYN01000034.1, from coordinate 11,344 downwards.
GGCCGGGCGGTGAGCCGCGAGATCAACGCCGGCCACTGAGCAGAGAGAAGCAACGGCGGATGGTGGCCCAGCGGACCTTCGTCGATCAACTGGGAGAGCCCGTTCCATCTGACAGCCGGGAAGCTGAGATCACGGGTGTCGTTCGGAGCCAGAGCCCAACGCGGTTCGTCAGGTCCATGAGGAGGCGCCATGTCCCGGGAGTTCGTCAGGCCTGTTCAGGCTGTTCAGCAGGTCGCGCTCGGCCGGTGTGAACTGGGGGCGGTCAAGAGGCGTGCGGAGGGGACCGAGGAGGGCTGTCAGCAGCACGCTGGGTTTGACGAGTGTGGTGGGCGATGCCTGAAGGGCGAGCACGTCGGTCAGGGCCGTGGCGGCGTGAAAGGAACCTGTTGCGGTGTGTGACAGGCGACTGACGTAGCGGTGCAGGAGGCGGTCGGCGATGGTCGGGTTCTTGCCCTTCGTGGTGTCGAAGTGGATGTCCTGTCCTGTGGCGAGAGCCCACGCGCTGTCGACGTGGCGGGCGATGGCGCGCTGGGCGCGGCGGGCGAGTCCCGTCGTGTGGCCGTTGGAGAGCAGGTCTCGCAGGGCGACGGCGCCTTGCGCCGCCACCGATATGCCGTGCCCGTACACGGGGTTGAAGGCTGCGGTCGAGTCGCCCAGTGCGATGAGGCCCTCGGGCCAGTGGGTGAGCCGTTCGTAGTAGTAGCGCCGGTTGGCGGTGCTGCGGGTGACTCTGACGTCGGTGAGCGGTTCGGCGCGTGCCAGGAGGTCGGCTATGAGGGGGTGGCGCAGGGAGCGGGCGAAGGGTTCGAAGTCCTCCGGGTCCCGGGTGGGTTGCCTGCCGGGGGCACCCATCAGGCTGACGTGCCAGCGGTCGCCTTCGATCGGGAGGAGGCCGCCTGCGTTGCCTGGCCCGGGCAGTCGCGGGTCGGCCTGCACGCCGATCACGGGCCAGTTGTGGGTGGGTACGGGAGCGCGGTAGGTCCGGCTGGCGTAGACGAGCCCGGAGTCGATTTCGTCCTGTGCCAGGCCGGTGATGCCGAGCTGGGTGAGCCACTGGGGTGTGCGGGTGGATCGTCCGGAGGCGTCGATGACCAGGTCGGCGCTCAGTTCGTCCTCCGTACCGTCGGCGGCGCGGACGCGTACCCCTGTCACGGTGCGGTGGTCGCCGATCAGCCCGACGGCCCTGGTGTGCGTGCGCACGGCGACCTGGGGGTCTTTGAGTACCTGCTCGCGGATGATGAAGTCGGTCAGGTCCCGGCTGGCGGAAATGACGTAGTGGGTGGCGCGCCGCCAGCGGCGGTACCAACCCTCGGGGGAGCAGATGACCATGTTGGTGGTGACAGGGATGCGGTGCGCACCTGCGACCAGCAAGAGGTCGATGCTGCCGGGCAGAAGGGTCTCCATCGCCTCGGCGCCGCCCGTCTGCAGCAGGTGAATGTGAGCAGCCTGCGGGACACCGGTGCGCGGCCCGGGTCCTTCGGGCAGCTCGTGTGCCTCGATGATCTCGACGGTGTCGACGTGATCCTTGACGGCGGCCGCGGCGAGCATGCCGGCCATGCTGCCTCCGAGGACGACTACCCGGGCGGGGCCGCGGCGCGAGACCTCAATCATGATGGCCTGCTTTCGTTGGGGTACCGAGTTGGTTCAGGAGTTTCGGCAATACGGGCGAGGCGAGCGCCGGGGACAGGGGAACCAGGTCCTGCACGCGTCGAGTCGGTGTGTGCGGCGGGTCGTGCACCTGTCCGGGGTCGGTCTGTTGCTGGTCGCGTGCGATGAGGATCACGGCTGCGTCGGCGGTGACCCGCGGCGCAAGGCTCGTCGTCGCCGTTGCGCAGTGCCGCTTGGTAGGCGAACTCCCGGACGGCAGGGTCACCGGAAGGGGTCAGCGCGAGGATGGCTTCGTACAGGGCCGTTTGCGTTTGCGCCCTGTGAGGAGCACGGCCGGCGGCGTGCGCCACCAGGGCAGTGCCGCGCGGATCGCGCCCGGGGGTGGGCACGTGCTGGAGGGCCCGCCACAATGGAGTGAGCTGCCGCAACTGCTGTACGACCCGATCGGTCTCTGCCACGCGCGGGCCGGCGAGCGGAAGAGCGAAACCGATGGCGCCGAGAACAGCGACGGGAGCGGCAAACGGCACCGAGACTTCGTCGATGAAGTCGAGGTGTGAGCGTCGGGAGACACATCGGTGTCGGCCGCCGCGGACACAAGGGCCACGAGTTCCGCCAGTGCGCCTTCGGGCCCGGGCCCCCGTGCGTGATGCCGCAGCGCCGTGGCCGGCGCCGCTCCTGCCATGGCCCTGGAACATGTGCCACGCCTCGTGGCCGATGATCACGAGTTGGTGCTCCGGGTCGGTGTTCTCCTCGTGGACGATCAGGTCGTGGCCGGTGCGGTCCACCCATAACCCGCTCGCCGCTTTGCGCAGTCGGACCGGTCGGCCGCGTACCTGACTGAGGGATTGGACTATGGACATGACGACGTCCTCGTCCCCGGCCGCCGGCTGAAGATTTCCGACGAGTTCGGCACGGAGCTTCCGCATCGCTCGCGATCCCGTGTCCGTCAGTGCTCTTCGTCGTCGAGTTCCAGCAAGGCGTTCAGCGTTGCTGTGAGCACGTTCCACCGTTCCGGTGGCAGGTCGTGCGCCCGCCGCAGGGCGATGCCGCGAACGTCGTCGTACCGCGACAGTGCTGCGAACAGAGGATCAGTTACGCCTTCCGGGCTGTCTGGTGCCGACTGCAGCACGGCAAGAACAGGCAGCAGTTCGCGGTTGAGAGCCTCGGAGGCTGGAGCGGTGAAGAACGCCTCGCCTGACCTGATCCCGAAGTAGCCCACCAGGCCATGCAGGAGTTCGATGCTGGGAACCTTCTCTCCGGAACACACCTGCCGCGCCCAGAACGCGGAGACCCCCAACTGTTGGGAGATGCTGACGGCGAGGTCCGACATGCGCTTGCCGGTCTGCGTCAGGTAGGTGTCCGCCAGGGCCTTGATGCGGGTGCGAACCCGGTCGTTGACGGCGTCGTCCGGCGCTTCGCCACCTTCGAGCAGCGAGCGGACCACGGCTTCCGGCAGGGCCGTCCTGCCCGCCAGTTCCTTGGGGTTGAACAGCTCCGAGCGCTTCAGGCCTCGCTCTTGGATGAGCGCCTCGAGGCGCTCAAGCGTCACCGGAAGAGGCGGGACGGGATCCACGGCGTGCTCCCAGGGATGCACAGGCGATCAGATTGGCGTGTGCACGGCACCTTAACCGGTCCAACTCTCGGGTATCAACGATCGTTTAGCGCCAGATTGGCGATCGATGCCGGACCGTTCGGCCAGAACTCCGGGATGCCCCGACCTGGTGCAGCGTGCAGATACGTACGCGCCGTCGGTTTCAGGCCACGCTTCTCGTGGACGCACAGCACGATGCCGACGCTGCACCTGCGCGTTCCTGGACGCGTGACCCAGTCACCACCTCGTGACCCCGACGAGGAGCCCCAGTTCGCGCAACTCGGTGATGTGCCGCTCGGGGTGCGCCGACTGATGCCCGGGCGTTTGAACATGGCATCGCGGCAGTAGGCAACGTGCCCGTCGGTGTTCAGGCGGGCGGCGAGATCCTGGGCGACGCGCAGCGTGGTGTCGTCGGCTCTCCGGTGGAGACCAGCGCTAATGGCCCAGTTGGAAGCGCGCAGGAAGTCAGCGCGCGGGTGCGGCGGGATGCAGTCGTGCTGATGTCCTGAGCAACGCGGTCACGAAGCAGGATGAATGAGCGGTTCGCGGACATCCGCTGATGTGGGTGCGCCGGGTTCGGCTGTCAAGCAGGTTCCTGGACCGGCGGGTGGGCCCACGGCAGTGGGTCGGTTTTACGCAAGGAGAAGTAATCCGCCCCGGCACGGGCGGTGCTTCTCGGCTTTTTTGAACCGGACTTCGCCGTGCGAGCTGGACACTCGGACGGCGGTGATGTGGATGCGGCGGATGAGCTGCGTGGCTGGACACACCGTGCGGGGCGCCACCGCGGGGCGCCGCGAGCAGGCTTGCCCCGCGAGTCATTTATGCAGGCATGGAGCTCCTGAAGTGTGTACGCCCTACCGGCCTGTTACCCCATGTCTACACACCGTCGACGGGGGTCACGACAAGGCGATGTTTGATTGGCGCGGTCTGAGCAGCTCAGCCCTGGGGCGTCATGGCTGTCCCGCACATGGCGCCTGTGCGCGAGGAGTCAGGCACGTGGCTGTGCACAGACCTTGTGGTGCATGCTGGTCCACGACCGCCACGTGGTGATGAGCTCCGTCATCAGGCGATGAAATTCGGCCAAATCCGCCTGGGTGAAGTCGCTTTCAGTCACCCATTGCGCATCCCGCACCGCTGGCGTGCGCGTACCCAAATCTCCAAACGGCCGGAGCACTCAAGGCGGTTGACTACGGACTTCCCTGCCGGTGGGAAGTGATCACGTTGGCCAGCGTTCCTACTACCGCGCGACCTAGAACGTCAACTACCCCTTCCACTATGAGCAAAGGTAGTTACATTCTGGCTTGATGTTTCGGGGAGCGGATGCGCTCGACGGGATCCCCAGCGCGAACATTCACTCCGGCCCTTGGAGCAACTCGGTGGCAGCAGACGCCTACGCCCAACTGGCAGACACGCTTGAGCGCCTCGCTGGCATGGCCGGGTCCAGGAGACATCGGTCAACGACCGCGTGCGTCAGCGGATGTCCGTCCTGTGGGAGACGCGGCGCAGGAAGGACGGAAGGCGCCCTGGAGGCGCTGGGGCAGATCACCGGTGGGGTCACGCGTCAGACGATGTGGAAGTGGCGTGACAGCGGCGCGCGCCCAGCATCGCGGCGGCGGCCAGCTGCGACGGTTCTTCAATTTGCCGGCAGGCTTCAAGACCGCCGACGAGCCGGAAGCGCTGAACGAGGCGCTCCAGCCCCAGTTGAAGGAGTTCGAGGCGCAGCCTGATCCGTTGGCTCAGCTGCCGCCGGAGTTGCGTCGGCTGGCGTTGCGTTCTCCCGACGCCGCTGCGAAGACCATCAGTTTCATGGCGGCGTGGGCCATGGAGATCACGGAACCGGCCGTGGCGAACGAGGACGGCCCGCCGGCGGAGGGCGTCTGAGCCGTCGGCCTGTTGCCCCGCGAAGCATCCGAGCGCCTGCCATGTCGAGCAGCTCTTTTCGGCCAGCCGATCTGGGTACTGGAATCCCCTTGCGGTGGTACATCCGTTTTCTCCCTGGGCACGCGGAGCGCTGGATGGTGGCCCAAACGTCGGCGTCCTTGGCATATTGAGGTCATGTTGACCGCCAGGCGGTGCTTGGTGCGGCAACTGGCTCGTCCGCGGTTCCTCCCGACGGCAGACGTCCATGAGACTCGCGGGGAGAAGTGTGCGCACTAACGGAGAGAGGCACCAACTGGTGAACGTCCTGGTCGGAAAGGCGCGGACGAACAGGGAGATGCGCCGGCTGGCGACCGCGTTGATCGACCCCATCCGCGTTCCGGTCCCGGCCGACCCCGACGAGTTGCTGGACGCGCTCATCACGTCCGTCAACCGGTGGCGTGGCCGCCGGGTCCACGTGCACCAGAAGGCCTTTCCGGCGGCGCTGCGTGCAACGGGCATGTGGATGGAGCGGGCCGACCAGGACGGCACCATCGCCGACCACATCATCATCGAGGAGCACGCCGCCGCCTGGCACAAGCTCGTCATTTTCGGTCACGAGGTGTGGCACATGCACAAGGACGAGGCAATCGCCCCGTCCGCGTTGGTTGCTGCGACCCGCACCGACTTCGTCGAGGCTGCGGAGAAAGAGGCTGAAACGTTCGGTCTGCTGGTGGTCCAGCGTCTGCGGCCGTGGCTGGAGGCGGCTCCGGACTCTGTGTACGCAGCCAAGGGCGGCACCCATGACTTGGCCGGCCGCATCGGTGCCGCGTTGAACTACCGGGGGACCAAGCCATGACGGCCCTGATCAACTTTGTGAGCTGCGGTGTGCTGTGGCTCGGTCTCGGTCTTAAGCTCCGGGACCTCATAGGCCACAGGAGCGACCCTTTCCTCCGCACCATCACCGCGCTTCTGGCCTTGGCAAGCCTGTGCTTCCTCTTCGGCTCCCCGCCCACCGTGGGTGCCGTCAACCGGATCAGCGGGATCCCGAATCTGGCCGCTCCTCTGACCTACGCCGTCATCACGGCATACGGGGCGTCCTCCCTGGTGCTCGTGGTCTACTGGCGGGACGGCACCCGCGGGCGACGGACTGCCCGTCTCTGGATCATCAGCTACGCCGTCATCGTCACCGCGATCGGTGTGCTCTTCGCGCTCGGTACCACCCCGGTGGAGCGGCGGACCGACTTCGACACCTACTATGCGCGCACCCCGTACATCAGCGCGATGATCGTGCTGTATCTCGTGGCCCACCTCATCGCCGTTTCCATCACCTGCCTGTGGTCCCTGCGCTGGGCCATGGGCCGCACGGTCCACGGATGGGTGCAGGCCAGCCTGTTGGCCCTCGCCATCGGCACGCTGATGGGCGCCGGCTTCAGCATCACCAAGCTCACGTCCGTGATCGCCCTGTGGAGCGGCAACAACCTGAACTTCCTCTCGACGCGGCTGTCTCCCGGCTTCGCCGGGCTCGGCGCTTTCCTGACGGTCGTGGCCGTCCTCTTGCCGTTCCTCGGACACCATCTGACGCGCTGGTGGCACGAGCTGCGCCTGTACCGCCAGCTCGCGCCGCTGGACCGGCTGCTGAAAGGCTTCCTCAAGCGCCGGGCTCTGCGGCTGCGCCGGCCGCTGTCCCCGTCAGTATGGGTGACCTGGCGCCAGACGAGCATCAACAACGGACTGGCCGCCCTTCAGGACTACTTCAACCGGGACCTGTACGGGCAGACGCTTGAGCGCGAGCTGGATGCCACAGGCGATCGCCCAGCGGCAGAGACCGTTGCCCTGGCCACGACCATCGCGGCCGCGGCGCTCAGCGAGAACGCCGGACGGCCGACGCCGGGGTGGACAGGACAACCCGTTCTCCTGGATCCGCACCACATGGAGCTGCACACCTTGGTCCGCATCTCAGCTGCCCTGGCCGCGTCCGAGCGGGTCATGCCGCTCCGGGCGCGCGGCGACTCGGCTGCGAAGAGCCGTGCCTGATTCCGTCCCTCGGCAAGAGCGCCCTTCCCCCGCCCCCACGCGCGGGCCTGATTGGAGTCTGCAGGCATGAGCATCGTTGTGTATGTAGCGGCAGCCGGCCTTGCGGTCGCGGCTCTGCTGCTGCTTCCTGGGCCCCGGGTGTCCCGTCGTAACCCGCTCACGGTGTCGACCTGCATCTCTGCCGCTCTCGGAGCGGTCTGCTTCACGTGCTCGGCCCCCGCGACGCTCGCCAGGGTCAACGAGATGACGGGTGTCCCGAACTTCGGTGCCCCGCTGACGTACTCGTTCATCTCCGCGTACAGCGCCTCGGTGCTCATTCTGCTGATTCACTGGCGCGGCGGCCCGCAGGAACAGATCCGGGTGATGGTGACCCGGATCGTCATCGCCTACAGCATCTTGATCGTCGCCGTCATCACCCTGTTCCAGCTGGGCAGTACGCCGGTCGAGCGTCTGCAGGACCTCGACACGTACTACGCCCGTACCCCGTACATCGGGGAGATGATCATCTTCTACCTGGTCGGGCACGCGGTGTGCGCGGTGAGCATGATCGTGCTGAGTCTGCGGTGGTCCCGCACCGTCACCGGGCTGCTCCGGACCGGACTACGGCTGATCATGATCGGCCTGACACTGGACGCCTTCGGTTTCGTCCTCGCGAAAGTCGTCGCTGTCGCGGCACGCTGGAGCGGGCACGATCTCGACTGGCTTTCCACCGCCGTGGCCCCGCCGGCCGTGTCCCTCGGCGCTCTGATCACCAGTGCCGGATTCGTGTTGCCCCGGCTCCTTCCGACAACCCGTGACCAGTGGCAGAGCATGAGGGACTACCGGGCCCTGGCGCCCCTGTGGGAGCAGGTGAAGGGCGTGTCCACCGTACCCAAGCCCTCACCGTCGCGGTGGCGGCTGCCCAAGGGCCGGCTGCAGGTGCTCGAACTCGCCATCCACGACGCCCTGCTGCAACTGGCCCCCGCCTTCAACCAGGACCTGGGCAAGAGAGTCTATGTCCGCGCCCTCGACCACGGCAGCTCCCGCAGCGAAGCTCTCGCCGTCTCCGAAGCCGCCATGGTCGTGGATGCCGCAGCAGACGCAAGCTCCACAGACTCCTCCACGCCCCCGCAGGGCACGGCAGTCGAGGTGGACCGCTACCGTCTCCTCGCCACCACCGCCTCCGGCACGAGGGAACTCGTACAGCTCGCCCAGGCGCTGGAGCAACTGCCCGCCGTCCAGGAGCCCAAGCCTCGCACAAGGGTGCGGCGATGACTTCCACCCCTGACACAAGGAGTCCCATGTCCCGTACTGCTGTGGTCATCGGCGCGGGAGCTGCTGGCATTCTGGCCGCGGCCGCTCTCGCACCCGTGGTCGACCAGGTCGTCGTGCTGGAGCGCGACGCCCTCCCTGAGGGGCCCGAGAACCGCAAGGGAGTACCCCAGGGAAGGCACGCACACCTCATGATGGCCGGCGGCCTGGACGCCATGGACACGCTGATCCCCGGCATGGACATGCGCAAGCACCTCGTCGCCTCAGGCGCCTACGAGATATCCCTCTGCCGCGACATGGTCGTCTTCTCGTCAGAGGGATGGTTCCACCGGTGGCGTCACGCAGATCCCCTCATCGTCACATGCAGCCGGGCCCTGCTGGACTGGGCGATACGCACGGCCGTGCTGAAGTCACTCAACAACATCGAGATCCGACAGGCCAGGGCCCTCGACCTCCTCGGTGATTCTGAGCGCGTCCACGGCGTGCGCATCGCCACCGTCGACGCGGACACCCCGTTCGACGCCGACTTCACCGCCAAGTACGGGCTCCAGCTCTCCGCCGACCGTGGCGAAGCCGATCTGTACGCCGACTTCGTGGTGGACGCCAGTGGCCGCGGATCGCGGATCGTGAGCTGGCTCGGCAGTCTCGGGGTCAAGGACATCCAGGAGCGGACCCTGGACTCCGGGCTGGTCAACTCCACCCGTCTGTACCGCATCCCCGAGGGTGCCGAGACATGGCCGCTGACCATGATCCAGCCGAATCCCTTCACCGGAGGACCGGCCCGCAGCGGCATGATCGTGCCGATCGAGGGCCACCGATGGATGGTCAGTCTCGGCGGGTCGCGGGGCGGCGAGCCGCCGAAGGGCCCGGATGCGTTCCTGAAGTACGCGCTCGACCTGCCGCACCCGATCGTGGGCCAGCTCATCGCCGGCGCCGAGCCGCTCACGCAGGTCTTCACAAGCCACAGCACCAGCAATGCCCGACGCTATCTGGAAAAGGCGGCCATCTGGCCGGAGAACCTGGTGGTACTCGGAGACGCACTCGCCACGTTCAACCCGCTCTACGGCCAGGGCATGAGCGTCGCCGCCCTGGGTGCCCAGGCGTTGGCGAAGACCGTACGGCATCGCTGGGGTTCGCAAGGCCTTGCCCGCCGTGTACAGCGTGAGGTCGCCAAGTCGGTCGACGCTGCCTGGACGCTCGCCGTCAGTTCCGACGTGCTGTACCCCAACGTGATCGGCGGCGGGCCCACCACTACGGACCGTCTGGCCGCCCAGTACACGCGTCGGCTGACCAGGTCGGCGACGGGCTCGTACTCGGCTGCGTCAGCACTCTTCGACGTGACCAGCATGCGGAGCAGTGCGCTGCGGCTGATACAGCCCAGGCCGCTGCTCGCTGCGCTGAGCGGTCCGTCGTTGCCTTCCCTGTCCGGTCCCCCGCTCACGCCGGCTGAGCACGACACCCTGCGCGGCCTCATCCGTGCCGGGCAGACCGGCCAAGGCCCGCAGCCCTCGGCGTAGTACGCCCGCTCTGCCGATGCCCTCCCTGGAGCGGTTCCGGCAGAGCGAATGTCCTGCCGAGGGCGGGAGACGCGACAGCGGTCCCTGGAGGAACTTCCGGACCAGGGGCGCGGGGCATCATCGTCCGCATACGAGATGGCCGTGGCGCAATTGATTCTGGCCAGTACAGACCAAGGATGATCGAAGCGGCGCTCGATTCACTCAGCGCCTGTGTCACATCCCCTTTCTGCAGATCACGGTGCCCTGTAGCTGGGTGGTGATCGGGTTGGCCGTTCGGCTGGGCGTCGTTGGACACTGAACCGAACGTCAACTGCTGCGCCGCGACCTCCTGTACACCGCCGCTGCACTGCGCACCGAACTCGAAAACCCGGCCGGGCACTCCACCGCCCCCACCCGCGCATGTCATACGGCAGCTTCACCTTTCTGTTCGCCCTCGACCATCCCGCCCAGTGGTAGCCGCGTCGCGCGGTCATCTCCTCCGTCGCCCCGGTCATGACCCGGCGCGCCCGCGACCACACCCTGGTGCTCGTCCCGCCTGGCAGGCGCCCGCGACCTCTACCACGACATCACCACCCACACCCTCGACGCCGCCTTCCGTATCCTCTTCGGCCACCCGCCGGCCTTCAAAGACCTCCTCGCCCTGCGACCGGGCATCGACGACATCAACAACACCGTCAAGAACCGGGCTCTGCGTGCCGACCACGAGGCCCGACGCTGGACGTGGCAGCACACCGGCCGCCTCGTCGACGCCCACCTCGACATCCCCCGCTTCCTCCCCCACCAACACCCGGGCTTCACCGCCCTCAACCATGCAGCCCGCACCGACATCGTCGGAGCCGACCTGCTGCAGAGCATCACCGTCCAGGCTGCCGACCTCTTCGGCCACATGCTCTGGTACCACCACCACAACCCCGAAGAGTTCAACCGCGATGTGACCGCCTCCGTCCTGGAGACCCTGTGCCTCAACCCCGTCAGGGACTCCTTCTTCCGCACCCGTCTCCAGGGCACCCGTGGCTGGCCTCTTCGACGAGCAACTACCCCACACCGAACCGAAGCTGCGCGACGTCTTAGACGCCATCTCATTCGGCCTGTTGGATGGTCTGCTGGCGTGGGAATCGTTGAGCGGCTGGTGCCGGACGAGTTGTGGGAGCTGTTCCAGGGGGTGGTGCCGGAAGCGCCTGTCCGGCCGCAGGGAGGTGGCCGGTGTCGGCACGGCGACCGGGAGGTGCTGGCTGCGATCGTGTTCGTGGCCACGTCGGGCTGCACGTGGCAGCAGTTGCCGTCCGCGTCGTTCGGGCCGTCGGGAGCGACGGCTCACCGGCGCTTCGCCGAGTGGACGAGGGTCAGGGTCTGGGCCAAGCTCCACCGCCTGGTCCTCGATGAGCTCGGTGCCCGCGGTGGGCTGGACTGGTCCCGCTGCGCGATCGACTCGGTGAACATGCGGGCCCTGAAAAGGGGGACCTGACAGGCCCGAATCCTGTCG